>CAYFPX010000075.1:0-31454 GCA_964344945.1 uncultured Enterobacterales bacterium | reverse complement strand
CGATGGGGAATTCTAGTTGTCGTCGGTGGGGAATTCTAATTGTCGTTGCACACCCATGCGCTCGATGGCCTGGTTGATCACGAGCTTCTGCATCGCCAGCTGGTTCCGGGGCACTCCAGCCATGCGCTCCGCCAGCCCGCGGACCCGTGCCGCCAGCTGTTGGTGGCGACGGAGCGGGTCTCCATGAGTTGACCGGAGGCCGGTTGGCGGGCGTCGTCGATCAGCGACGGAGCCGCCGTGTCCAAGTCAACCCCACCTCTGCACCACCATTCGCAGCGGGCTTCGCCCAGGGCACGACCGCCCGGCCCTCGGGTCGCGGTCCACCTACCAGGGCGCCCGCCACGACTCCGAGCCCCGGGAGCAGAGGGCTCGCCAGGAACAGGTACGCCCACCGCTCGTCGTGGCCCCGCATGATGTGGTCCAGCGAGATCGCAAAGGCCAGGATGCCCGCCACGCCGCCGAGCAGGGCCCCGGCGGTGGCCGGGCCGATGCGCACCCTGTCGTCCACCAGCCACATGACCCAGGGCACCCCGGCGAGCGTGGCGAAGCCAGCGACCAGGCCGGTCCCGCCTGCCTCGTCGGCCACTGCGGCGGCGCCGATGGCCGCGAAGCCACCGGCCATGCCGACCAGGACCAGGCGCCCGACCTTGAGGCGTGGGCGGGCGGCCAGCGGACGGGTCCGGGTGGGGACGACAGACAGCGTCGGTGGCGCCAGGTGTCCGGCGCCAGCCCAGGATGGGGTCGCGGCCTCGGCCGGCGAGGTCGAGAACAGGACGAGCAGCAGAAGGACCAGGTGACGCATGAGGGACTCCGGCCCCACTGGATTGCAGCCGCCGTGCCAGGGCTCGCCCACGGAGTCACGCGGATCCGGCTCCCCCCGCTGTCGCCTGTCGTGGACACTCAGTCGCTGAACAGCGGCACCACCTCGGTCCAGCTCTCACTCGTGCTGTCCCGGAGCCAGGCGTCGTCGGCCGGACCCTGTCCGTCGAGCTCACCCCCGAAGACCGCGACTCCCAGCAGGTCGGGCAGTGGCGCCCGCATCCGACCCCTCAGCAGGCGCTCGCTCCCGGGCCCAGACCGGCCACCAGGGTCTCCACGGTGGCGTGCAACACGGTTGGATCGAAGTTGCCATAGAGCCGCGCCCGGCCCCCGTCGAAGACCCAGGTGGGCGAGCCCTGGAGCTTCAGCCTCTCCTTCTCCCGGTGGTCCTCGGCCAGGGCGGCCAGGGCGGAGCCATCGTCGAGGTGGGTGCAGAAGGCGTTCAGATCCAGGCCGGCTTCGATCGCCAGGGCACACTGGATCTGGCGGCGGGTGATGTTCCGGTCGGCGACGAAGAAGGCCCGGCGGAGACGCCACAGGTAGTCGGCGCCCGCGCCCTTCGGCGCCCGCCCGTCGCGCTCCAGGAGCCAGGCGGCCTTGGCAGCGGCCCCACTGGACCAGCTGCTGCTCGGGGGATCGTCGAGCCAGACTCGCCCCGAGACGTCGTCGCGGCCGTGCTCGCGGGCGATCCGCGCGCAGGCCTCGGCCCGGCCGGCCTCCCGCGGACCAGGAGCCCTCCCGCAGCCGCCAGTCCACCGAGCCGAAGACCGGGAGGATCCGGTGGCTGAGATCGAGGCAGCCCGGCCAGCGCTCGAGCACTGCCTCGAGCCGAGGCTGGCCGACGAAGGCCCAGATGCAGAGGGGATCGGACCACAGGGCGACGGGCAGACGAGGGGACATCCGGGCCTCCTGACCCCTGCCTATGTCCCGCCTTCCCGGCCGACAGGCGGCGCCGCCTCGGACCCTGATCCAGCACCAGGGGCGCGGTCCGCCGGCAGGAGCCGGACGCGCACGAAGCGACCGAAGTCCAGCCAGTCCCGGGCGGCCGTCTGCAGGCTCTCCGGGGAGAGCGAGTCGTTCCGGCGCTGGAAGCCCTCGACCAGGTCCAGGGGGTCCTCGCCAGTGGCCACGGCGTTGGCCAGCAGCCCCCGCCAGAAGCTGTTCGTGCGGAGCTCGACCTCGAAGCCTCGGCGGTTCATCTCCCGCTCCGCGGCCACCACCGCTCGGCTCACGCCGCGGTCCTGCACCCCTCGTAGCACCGTGGTCGTGGCCTCTTCGAGCTCGTCGAGCCGGTCCGGGTCGCAGCTGAAGTCGACGGTGAAGGTGTACTCGTCGAGCACGCCGCTGGCCTGGGCACCCACCGAGATCGCGTAGGCCCCGCCCCGGCGCTCCCGGATCTCCTCTCGCAGCAGCACGTCGAGCACGTCTCGCAGCGCGTAGAGCCGCACGCGGTTCTCCACCGGATCCAAGAAGGGACCGTGGAAGCGCCACCGCAGGCGGGCCTTGGGCTCGAGCCCCGCGTAGACCGTCTCCTCGCGCACACCGGGCTGGCGGCGGGCGCCGTCGTCCCCAGGGCCGCCTTCGCCGCTCTCCGCGGGCATGGCGGCCAGGGTCGCGCACACCAGGGGCGCCAGGGCCTCCGGCTCGAAGTCCCCAACGAAGAACCAGGTGAAGCGGGCGGCATCGGCGAACCGGCCCCGGTAGAAGCGCTCGCTCGCTCCGAGATCCAGCTGGGCGAGCTGGGCCTCGTCCCAGTCTCGGAAGCGGGGGTGGTCCGCCCACATCTGGCGGACGTAGGCGTCCTTGAGCGCGCTCTCCGGGTTGTTGCCCCGGTTGCGCACCGAGGCCAGGGTCGCCTGGTGCCAGGCGTCGAGGGCGTGGAGCTCGAAGCGCGGTGCGGTCGCGTTGAGCCAGGCCAGCTGGAGCATCGGCTCCAGGAAGCCCGGCGACGCCGAGGCGGTGACGCCCTCGGAGTGGCGGTCCAGGGTGGGCCGGAAGGACATCCGGGTGCCCTGCAGCCGCCGGATCAGGGCCGCGGGCTCCCAGCGACCGAGGCCGGAGCGCCGGCGAATTCCCGCAGCGGAGGTGGCCGGCACGTGCAGCTCGGAGGGCGCGGTCGCCAGCCCGCCAGGGGAGTAGCCCCGGACCAGCACCTGGTCGGGCTTGAAGTCCGTGGGCTTCAGCCACACCTGGGAGCCATTGGACAGGGTCCAGACCGTCACGCCGAGCGCGGGAAGCTCACGGCGACCGACGATGTCCCCGGACTCGGGCAGGTGCTCGATCAGCGGGCCGCTCTCGGCGCCGTCGCGAGGCGCCTCCAGCGGCGCGGCCTCGACCTCGGCGACCAGCGCCAGGATCCGGGCCTCGGTGGGCACCGAGAGCTGGGGCCGCGCTGGCAGGTGCACCGCGATGTGCCGACGTCCGGGGGCCAGCCACCGCGCGGCGACGTGGTTCAGCTCTGCGAGAGTGATGGTCGGCAGCAGCGACTGGACCAGGGCGTGCTCCGCCGCGATGCCGGGCACGCTCTCGCCGGTGGTGGCCGCACGGACCAGCTCGTTGACCAGGGTGGGGGAGTCGGTGTCGTCGCGCCGGTGGAAGAAGCCTTCGTAGCGGCTGGCGGTCGCCTGCTTGCGGCGGGCCAGCTCCGAAGGGGTGATGCCGTGTCTGCGGAAGCGCTCCAGCTCCCGAAACAGGTCCGCCAGCCCGCCCAGAAGCCGCTCGTCCTCGGCGGTGCAGCTGGCGTAGTCCAGCTTGAAGCCGGGGGTCATGCGCTGGGTGCCGCCTCCACAGCGCAGCATGCGGGTCCGGGCCCCCAGGGTCAGGTCCTCGCAGCGCTCCCGCCACACGCCTTGGACCAGGCCCTCCAGGACCTTGCGGCGGTAGCCGGCCACGGTCGGATCCTCCCGATCCCGACGCAGGACGCGCAGGGTCACACTGCTGGTGGTGATCTCGGGGTCAGAGGTGATCACCAGCCGGTCTCCGGGATCCGGATCGCCAGGATCCTGCGCCGTGCGCCCGCCCGCCGTCGCGACCAGCGCCCCGAAGGTCGCCTCGATCCGGGCCTCGATCGCCTGGGGCTCGAAGTCACCCACGGCGATGACCGCCATGTTGTCCGGGCGGTACCAGTCCTCGTACAGCCGGCGCACCGCCTCGGGCGCGAAGCCCCGCAGGCTCTCCTCGGTCCCGATCGGCAGCCGCTCCCCGTAGCGGGATCCGCGCCACAGGCTCGTCCACAGGGCATCTCGGACCCGGCCGCTGGCGCCACGGCTGCGGCGCCACTCCTCGAGCACCACCCCTCGCTCCCGCTCGATCGCCGCTTCGTCGAGGGTCAGCCCGACGGCGAAGTCCTGGAGCACCCGGAAGCCGGTGTCCAGGGCGGTCGGGTCGTCGGTGGGTACCTGGAGCTTGTAGACGGTGTGGTCGGTGCTGGTGCTGGCGTTGGTGTGGTGGCCGAAGGCCATGCCCAGCGACTCCAGGGTGCTGACCAGGGCCTGGTCCGGGAAGTGGGTGCTCCCGTTGAAGGCCATGTGCTCCAGCAGGTGGGCCAGGCCGCGCTGATCGTCGTCTTCGTGCACCGAGCCCACGTGGACGACGAGCCGCAGCTCGGCGCGGTCCCGGGGCATGCGGTTCGGCCGCACGAACCACCGCAGGCCGTTGGACAGGACGCCCTCGCGCAGCTGGGGGTCCCTGGGCAGCGAGGCGGCCGTCAGTTGGGGTCTCCCGGTGTCGCCAGGCGGTACTCCAGCGGCACGATGGTGTCGTAGACGGTGAGCTCGCCGGCGATGCGGAGGGGCTTGAAGCGCCACTGTTGCACGGCTTCGACGCTGGCACGCTCGAAGCCTCGGGTGCAGCGCACCGTCGCCACCTGGGCGGGGCGGCCCTTGTGATCCACCCGGACGTGCACCAGGCAGTCGCCCTCGACCCGACGCCACTCGGCGTCGGAGGGGTAGAGGGGCTCGACCCGCTCTCGCACCTCGACCTGGCTGTGGTGTCGCTCGGGGAGCTCGCCGGTGCCGGCCGGCAGGACGCGCACCCCCAGCGCCTCGCCGGGCTCGATGGTGATCGCGACCCGGGACCAGGCCTTCAGCCCCCAGCCGAGCTCCTCGACCGGCCCCGCCTCGGCGGTCTCCAGCACCCGTGCGATCCAGGGGGCCGCGGCTTCCGGACAGTCCACGGGCGTGAACACGCCGCCGCCGTCCTCGACCGTCACCGACACCAGGCAGGTGACGGCCGCGCCGGGCTGTTCCCCGCCCCAGTCCGGGGTCGCTCGCCACCGGAAGGCGAGGGGGGCGGGCTGGCCCAGGACCACCAGCTCTTCGGTGTCGAAGGGCCCGGCACTCGCCGCGCCGCTCAGCAGGAGGATCCACACGCCGGCCAGCGTAGCCCGAAGCGACGGGAGCCGGACCCCAGCCGGCCCGGCTCCCGAAGGATTCCCACAGGACTGGGAAGGGGTTCGCCCGCTCAGCCGGGGAAGTCGGCCTGGTCGAAGCTGCAGCTGGCCTCTTCGCCGATGACCGGGGCCTGGCTGTAGTTGTCGGTGCGGTAGACCATGTCGAAGGTGTTGTCCCAGCACTCGGTCCGCTCGCCCACGAATTCGCCCAGGTCGCCTTCGGTGGCGTAGGCGTCGGAGCGTCCGGCGCCTTCGGGGGCCCAGCGGCTGCGGATCGTCAGGCGCTCCTCGAGGCTGCCCGCGTCCTCGAAGTCGCCGAAGACCTCGAGGTCCATGTGTCCGGCGCCTTCGTGGGTCTGGTCGAAGAAGTAGTAGGCGTCGACGCCGCCCCGGTCGCCCTCGAAGTCGCTGTAGCTGACGGTGGCGTGGGCGCCGTCGGCGTCGATGCCGTAGTCGACCGAGAAGAGACCGACGGCCTGCTCGGTCGGGTCCATGGCGTTCAGCGAGGCGAAGTCGATGTCGAAGCGGCCGGTGTTGGCGTCGCGGGTGGCGTCGGCGTCGACCTCGCCGGCCACGATGTCCACGGACTGGCTCTGGTCGCCCTTCGGCCACATCTGGATGGCCCAGGTGTAGCTGCCGTCGTCGTGCTTCTGGACGACCAGCTGGCCCTCTGTCGGGTCCAGGCCGTCGCCGCCCCAGGGTCCCCAGGTGGCCGTCTGGGTGTCCTCGTCCACCGTGGTCGGCTCGAGCTCGCGGGCGATGGTGCTGACGGTGTAGAGCACCACGGTGATCAGGCCGTTGACGTCCTCGGTGACCTCGGCGGTCAGCAGGTAGAGGTCGCTCCACTGCTTCTCGGCGCCGGTGGTCTTCGCCGCCGCGTTCTCGACCGGCATGTTGATCGCGATGCGGTCGTCGGGCAGGACATCGGCCAGGTCGTCGCCGAGGGTGCTGCCGCAGCCGGTGATGAGGAGGGTGGCGGAGAGGGGAAGCAGGGCGTTGCGCATGGGAAGTGCTCCTTGGTCTGCAGGTGAGACCCGCCGGCCTCCGGGAGGGCAAAGACTTTCTTCAGGGCGACTCTTCGGGGACTGCGGACCCGCAGCATCGGATCCCGATTCAGCCCCAGTCGAAGGCCTGTTCGAACACGGTGCGCTCCGAGACGGTGTGCTCCGGCTCGGTGAAGGCGCAGGAGCCTCGGCCCACCACCGGATCGGCGTCCGAGGTCACCGGGACGAGGGGGTCGACCCGCGGTGAGCCGTCGGCGGGCACCTCGTAGGGCGCGTAGGCGTCGGCGACCCACTCGTAGACGTTGCCGGCGAGGTTGTAGACGCCTTCGACGGACCGGCCGTCTCCGTAGAGGTTCACGGGCTCGACGTAGCCGGTGCCCACCGACGGGATGTTCACCAGAGTCGACGAGGGCGGCTCGTCCCCCCAGGGGTGCAGGCGCTGCTCGGGCCCGGGCCCGTTCGCCGCCCGCTCCCACTCCGCCTCGGTGCACAGCCGAGCGCCGATCCAGCCGCAGTAGTCCGCCGCCTGGCTGCGGTTCTTGGCGTTCACCGCCCGGTCCAGGCACTTCTCCATGTCGTTGAAGCACCACCGCGGGTAGTGGTTGACCACCGTGTCGACCCCGCTGGCCTCGTCGTCCCACTGCAGGCCGTCCGGGGAGCACGCGCCGGCCTGCACGCAGGCTTCGTAGCGCTCCAGGGTGACCTCGTAGGTGTCGATGCAGAACGCGCCGAGGCTCACCTGGTGCACCGGGCGCTCGTCGCCGCTCTCCCAGGTGCTCTCGGGGTGCTCGGCGTGCTCACCGCCCATCGGGAAGGTCCCGGCGGGAATGAGGGTGCGGTCGCAGAAGCCCTGGTCACAGCTCTGGTGGGCCGGACAGGTCAGCGCGGCCGTGCCCGTGTCTCGGGGGGTGTCCGAGTCCCCGGCGACGGAGTCCGAGGGTGACCCGCTGCTGTCCGCGGGGGTGGACTGGCTCCCGGGGTCGTCGCACCCCAGCGGGAGCCAGAGTGACAGGGTCAGCACCGAGACCACCATGACCTCCTGGGAACCGGTGACGATCCCCTAGAGAGGGCAGCTGCCCCTGTCTCTCCGCTGTTCGGCCGACGCGACTCAGCGCTTCCTGCGCACTCCGATCAGACCGAGCAGTGCCAGCAGGGCCGCGGAGCCACCGGACGCAGGGGTGCTCGCGCAGCCGCAGCCGCCGGTGCCCTCTTCGCCAGAGTCGGTCGGGCCGACCCCCGTGTCGCCGGTGTCATCGGTGCCGCCGCTGTCGCCGGTGGTGTCGGTGTCGGTGTCCGCGTCGGTGTCGGTGTCGGTGTCGGTGTCCGCATCGGCATCCGTGTCGGTGTCGGTGTCGGCGTCGGTGTCGGCGTCGGCCTCGCCGACGCTCACAGTGACCGTGAAGTCGTGCTGGGTCAGGCCGTAGTCCGGGTCGAAGCTCGGCGACCCCAGGTCCACCACCGCCACCAGGTCCGGACCGGTGAACTGCAGGGGAAGCTCGCCGGCGCTGGCGAAGCTGTCGCTCTCCACGGCCACCGCCCCCCACCGGGTCACGGCGGAGCTGTTCACGTCGAGCTGCAGCGGGCCTTCGAGCTCCACCTCGAAGTAGGCCATGCCCAGGCTGTAGGTGGCGTAGGTGGGGGTCACCTCGGTGTCGAGGGCGTCGACGGTGGTGCGCTGCTTGGTGGTGAAGGCGAAGTCCTCGGTCCACGGGGCGGGGTCGGCGGTCCCGACCCGCCCCCGGTCCCGCGCGAGCTCGAGCAGGGCGTAGTCGCCGTCGCCGGTGACGGTGTGCCAGGCATCCCAGGCGTCGGGTTCGTTGACCCAGTCCTGGACGTCGTTGATCGACGCCTCCCAGAACTCCGGGGGCTCCACACCGAGGGACTGCAGGTACATGAACCACAGGGCGGTCCCGTACTCGTAGTAGCCGTAGATGCCGTGGTCGTCGTAGAGGGCGTAGCCGTCGCCCAGCTGGCTGGCGAAGGGGGCGATCTGGTAGTCGACGCCGACCGTCTTCCAGCTGCCCTCGCCGGGGAAGGTGTACTCCTCGGCGACCGTCGCTGCGCCCTCCCAGGGCGGGTAGCTGTACTCGGTGAAGTCCGTCGCGTACTGGAGCACGTGGTTGAACTCGTGCGCCATGTACAGGTGGTCCTCGCTCTCGTCGATGCGCGGATCGATGACCATGTAGGCGTAGGAGCCCATGCGTCCGTCGTCGGGGTTGGCGTCCTCGTAGTCGCTGATCGTGTAGGCGCCCCACCAGGCGTCGCGGCTGAAGTAGACGTCCAGGCCCTTGGTGCCGCCGTTGTCGGGGCCGCCCGGGTCGTCGAAGGGCGCGTGCCAGCCCCAGACATCCACCTGGGCGGTCCAGCTGGTCTGCAGGTCCAGCAGGATCGCCTCGCAGCGGGCCTCCAGGTCCCCGTCACGGCTCTCTGCCCAGTGACAGCGGGCTCCGGTCACTGCGTCGTCGACGTGGTTGTCGGAGTCCGGGCGGTCGTAGCCACCGAACCACATGCCGGTGAGGAACATCGGGGTGAAGCAGTTCAGCATCGCTTCTCTCCAGGAGACGGCGGGGTATACGGGTACCACGAGCGTCTGGACCAGGGAAGCGCCCGATGATGCTGTGGATGCTGGTCGGCTGCGCCGGCCTGACCGTCAACGACGTGACCACGGGCGAGTCCGACGCCTACCCCGAGCTCAAGGCCCTGTGGGTCCGGACCAACCCCGGGCGCGCCTTCGACCGCGCCGAGGTGGTCGCCAGGAGCCTGCCCGGCTGGGAGAGCTGCGTGGTCGAGCGCCCCGAGCGCCGCCCGGTCCTGCACTGCGAGGCCAGCTCCCGCACCCGCCTGTTCACCGACGACGTGTGGATCTGGACCGAGGCCGCGGGCAAGGATGACCCGGTCGGCGAGCCGGGTCGGCAAGGGGGACTTCGGCACCAACCACCGGCGCATCCTGTCCTTCCAGAGCGCGTACCAGGCCTACGACGCGAGCGGGCGGTAGAGCGCTCGAGCTGCGTCAGTTGAGCTCTTCGCCCTCGTCCACGCCGGTCGTGTCCCGGCTGATCCGGTCTGCGGACAGCTCGCCGGTCAGGATCACCCCGAGCACGTCGCTCTCGAAGCCGCCTTCCAGCTGGCCGTCGGTGGTCAGGCTGCCGTCGAACTCCACGGGCAGCTCATAGCCCCACACCTCGGCGGCCAGCTCACCGCCCAGGGCGCCGTCGTCGTTCGTGATGTGGCTCACGTAGGCCAGGTCGAGCTCCAGGTCGTAGCCGCTGTAGGAGAGGAGCAGCAGGCAGTTCGCGTCGCCTGCGACCCCTTCGCCGTAGACATCGACCACCAGGGTCGTGGAGCCGGAGCAAGCCACGGCGTAGCCGTCGTACTCCGTGGCCACGGTCAGGGTGCCCGCGTAGGTGCCGGCGTAGATCGACTGGACCAGCACGCCGCCCAGGCTGTAGGCCAGGCGGTCGCCGTTGGGCAGCTCGGCCGTGGCGGTCAGGGTGTGGGTGCCCACGTCCAGGTCCAGGTCGTCGAAGCTGGCGCCGACCGGGGCCCAGGCGCTGTCGATGTCCGAGGTCCAGTGGATGTCCTCGAAGCCCAGGTCCTCGCCCTCGGGGTCCACGACCCGGGCGCTGAAGGGGTTGGCTTCGCCCCAGGGCAGGAAGTCGCCGCTCGCGGGGTAGACGATCTCGAGCATCGCGCCGTCCCACTCGCTGAAGTCCTCGACCTCCTCGGTCTCGGTCGCGGGGAGCGTGTCCTGGTCGACGGGGTGCACCTCGATCTCGGACGGGGCGCAGGCGAGGGTCAGCAGCAGGACGGGACTCATGGGACCTCCGGGGACGAGGACCGTAGCAGCGCTTTCGTCACCCGCTCGTCAACTCACCAGCGTGGGTGCGGACTGCGGACGCCTGGCGGACAGCGCCACCCTCAGCCGGTCCCGGAGCACCTTGGACTCGAAGGGCTTCTCGATCAGCCTGTCGTAGTGCTCTTCGCAGAAGGCCCGGGTGCGGTCGGTGAAGGCGCCGCCCGTGATGAACAGGATGCGCGGCTCCAGCTCGGGGCGCTGGGTCAGGACCTGCTCGTAGAGCTCCACGCCGGAGACGTCGGCCATCATCAGGTCGCACAGGATCAGGTCCGGGGTCACGCCGTCGAGCAGCAGCGCCAGGGCCTCCCGGCCCGAGGTGGCGGTCCGCACCTCCTGGGCGGCCCGCAGGAGGCGCTTGATGCAGCGCACGATGGCGGGTTCGTCGTCCACCACCAGGATGCTGGCGCCCTGCAGAGGGTCCGTGGCCCCAGTGGCGGGGGACTCCAGGAGGGAGAAGTGGACCGCGTCCTGCATGCCCGGCAGGCGGACCGTGACAGTGGTGCCTTCACCGGACTCGGAGGTCACGGTGAGGGTGCCGCCGTGGCGGGCGATGATGTCCTGGCAGATCGGCAGTCCGAGCCCCAGGGCGCCGCGGGTGTGGGTGGTGAAGAAGGGGTCCCAGATCCGGCTCTGGGTGTCGGCATCCATGCCCCGGCCGTTGTCCCGCACCTGGAGTTCGACGGAGCCGCCCTCGGAGCGGCCGATGACCTCGACCCGCCGCTCGCCCTGGTGGTCCTCGTCGAAGGACTGGAGTGCGTTGAGCAGGAGCTGGAGCACCACCTGGGAGAGTCGCCCGGCGGAGCCCAGGACCGGCGGCAGCTCGGCCAGCTCGACCTGGAGGGTCACCCGGTGCTTGAGATCGGCCTGGGCCAGCTGGAGCGCGGTCTCGACGACCCGGGCCAGCTCCGTGGGCAGCGGGGCCTCGTCGTCCAGGGCTGAGAAGCCCTTCAGATCGTGCACGATGTCGCGGATGCGGCCCATGCCTTCGAGGGACTCGGCGAGCATGTCGCCCAGCTCGTCGAAGACCCGCGGCGCCCGGGCCACGGCCGAGAGTCGATCCAGCTCCACCCGGTCCAGGTCGCTCCCCGTGCGGCGGGCGGTCTCCAGCGCCTGGGCGGCGAGCTCCTGGAGCGGCAGGATGCACTCGCGGATCTCGTCCAGGTTGGCGACGACGTAGGCCGCCGGGTTGTTGATGGAGTGAGCCACCCCGGCCGCGAGCTTGCCGACCGTGGCGAGGCGCTCCCGCTCGATCAGGTTGGCCTGCACGGCGCGGATCCGAGTGCGATCCAGCCCGCCGTCGGGAAGCGAGGATTCCGGGGCGCGGGCCACCGCCCGGAGGCAGGCCTCTTCGCAAGCGGCCGGCTCGACGTAGTCCGCGGCGCCGGCCCGCAGCAGCGCCACCGCGCGGTCGACCTCGCGCGTGTGGCTGATCACCACCACCGGCAGGTTGGTGCCCTGGAGCAACAGCTCCGCTTGGTCGCTGTCGTGCAGGGCGATCACGGCCACTTCGCCGTCGTCGATGATCGGTTGGGCCTGGAGGGGCCCGAGCACGCGCTTCACCTGGACCCGTGACGTCCAGGCGACCGAAGAGGCTCCCGGAGTGGCGACCTCGAGGATGTGGGGACCTGTCATCAAGCGGCCATCCAGGGCTGCGCGAAGCAATGCATCGGACGCAGAACCCGCGCAGTTTAGGTCATCCGCACTCGTCCCTGGTTAGGCGCCCCGCTGTCTGGGAGGAGCGGTGCCCGTCATCGAGGTGCGCGACCTGCGCAAGTCATACGGCAGCCACGTCGCCCTGCGCGGCATCGACTTCGCCATCGACCGCGGTGAGGTGGTCGGGTTGCTGGGTCCCAACGGGGCTGGCAAGAGCACCGCGATGAAGATCCTCACCGGGTTCCTCAGCGCCACCGAGGGCACGGCTCGGGTCATGGACCTCGACGTGGTCGCGGACCCGGTGGGGGCCCGTCGCCACGTCGGGTACCTGCCCGAAGCCGCACCGGTCTACCGGGACATGCGGGTCCAGGACTACCTGGACTTCGCCGGCCAGGTCCGGGGTCTGGGCTCTGCGGAGCGGGCGGCGGCCGTCGACCGGGCGATGGCCCGCACCGGTCTGACCCCCCGCGCCCGCCAGGCCATCGGCACGCTCTCGAAGGGCTTCAAGCAGCGCGTGGGGCTGGCCCAGGCCATCCTGCACGAGCCGGACATCCTGATCCTCGACGAGCCCACCTCGGGCCTGGACCCGAACCAGATCGTCGACATTCGCTCGCTGATCCGGGAGCTGGGTGAGCGCAAGACCGTCTTGCTCTCCACCCACATCCTCAGCGAGGTCCAGGCGACCTGTGACCGCGTGATCATCATCTCCCAGGGGGAGCTGGTGGCCGACGGCCCCACGACCACCGTCACCGCCCGCCAGGAGGGCGCTGTCACCACCCTGCACGTGGCCCCGGGCAGCGTTCGGCTCACCGCGGCCCAGCTCAGCGAGGCGGTCGCCGGCGTCCCAGGCGTGCGCGACGTGCGCCTGTTGCCCGGGGTGGACCTGTCCGAAGGTGAGCTCCAGCTCGAGGTGATCGCCGACGGCGACGTGCGGTCGGAGCTGTTCCAGCTCGCCGTGGACCGGGGCCTGGTGCTGCTGGAGCTGCGGCGAGAGCGCAACTCGCTGGAGGACGTCTTCCGAAGCCTGACCGGATCGGCGGCGCCGGATCCACGGCTCTGATCAGAACGACTTCGAGAAGAAGTCCACCAGCCAGAACAACACCAGCGCCGCCAGCAGCCCCAGCATCGCCTTCATGCGGGAGTCCAGCGTGATCCCGCCGCCCGGCACGTCGATCACCGTCGGCGCCCGGTCGGTCCGGGGCAGCACCTGGGGCCGCGGCCGCGGCTTGTCGCCCCCGGCGGAGGCGTCTCGCTTCCAGCCCTTGATCTGCTGTCGTGCGACCGCCAGGCCCGCGACGTCGACGCCCACCAGGGCCAGGACCTGGGTGAATTCGGGCCGCGAGCCGATCGGTTCCCACTCTCCGCCGTCCAGTCGCACCCGCTCCACCCCGGAGAGCTCACCGGCGTAGATCTGTTCCCGGATGCCGATGCGGCTCATGCGGCCGAGCAGCTGGCCGTCCTCGCCCTGGACTTCGAGCTGCATGCCGGCGGGCAGGCCCTGGGCCGTGTCGCCCTCCCAGCGGAACGGGAACATGCAGGCGGGGCAGACCTGGTCGGCGCCCATCGACTTGTCCATGCCGAAGACGGCGCCGCAGCTCGGGCAGGTGACCTCCACCGGCGGGACTCTAGCACGCAGCGGGGCTACACACAGTCCATGGGCGCACCCACCGGGACCTTCGTCGTCGGCACGGCCGGCCACATCGACCACGGCAAGACCTCGCTGGTACGCGCCCTGACAGGCGTGGACCTCGACTCGCTCCCCGAGGAGAAGAAGCGCGGCATCACCATCGCCCTGGGCTTCACCCACCTCCCGCTGAGCGACGGGCGCCGCGCCGCCTTCGTCGACGTGCCCGGCCACGAGCGGCTCGTCCGAACCATGATCGCGGGCGCGAGCGGTCTGGACGCCGTGGTGCTCTGTGTCTCGGCGGTCGAGGGCGTGATGCCCCAGACCCGGGAGCACCTGGACATCCTGCAGCTGCTCGGGGTGAGGCACGGGCTGGTGGCGCTCACCATGACCGACCTGCTGGGCGAGGACGAAGACGCCCAGGAGATGCTGGAGCTGGCCGCGGAAGATGTCCGGGACACGGTGGTGGGCACGTTCCTCGATGGCGCGCCCGTCCTGGCGACCTCGGCCCAGACCGGGGCTGGACTGGACGACCTGCGGGACGCCATCGCCGGGCTCCCCGTCGGGGAGCGGGACGCCTCGGGGGCCTTTCGCCTGCCCGTGGACCGATGCTTCCTGCGGCGGGGCTTCGGGGTGGTGATCACCGGGACCGTGCTGTCGGGCACCGTGCACGACGGCGACGAGGTCGTGCTGCTCCCACAGGGCGAGAAGGCCCGGGTCCGCGGCATCCAGGTCCACGGCGACGCCGTGGAGGAGAGCCGCTCGGGCCTGCGCACCGCCTTGAACCTCGCCGGCCCCCAGCGGGAGGACCTGCCCCGAGGCACGGTGGTGGCCTCGACCCGGGGCGTGGCGGTGACCTCGATCCTCGACGTGCGCTACCGCCACCTGGCCGACGCCCCTCCCCTGGACCGGGAGGCCCGGGTTCGGGTGCTGGTGGGCACCGCCGAGGTGATGGCCGTGGCTGACCCCCTGGACGACCCGGAGCGTCCGGTGGCCCCCGGGGAGTCCCGACTGGTGCAGCTCCGTTGCGCGGAGCCGGTGGCCTGTCTGCCCGGGGACCGGCTCGTGCTCCGCCGCCAGAGCCCGGTGACGACCCTCGGGGGCGGGGAGATCCTCGACCCCTGGGCGCCGCGGGTGCGCAAGCGGGACGCCGCGGTGGCTGCGGCGCTGCTGGCGCGCCTCGAGCAGGGAGACGGGACCGTGCGGATCGAGCGCTCGGGGCCCCTGGGCCTGGACGTGGCGACCGCCAGGGAGCGGCTCGGCACCCTGCCGAGCGGGGTGATCACCCTCGGCGATCGGGTGCTGATCCCCCGGGCGGTCGAGGCCCTGGAGCAGCACCTGCTGGCCGACCTCGCGGCGACCCACCAGGCCTCGCCGCTCAGCACGGGCATCGGGCGCCGGGAGCTGCGCCGAGGCCGGCTGGCGGGCCTGTCGGCCCCGGCCTTCGACGCGCTGGTCCAGCGGCTCCAGGCCGCCGGGGCCCTGGTGGTCGATGGCCCGCGGGTGCGGCTCCCGGACTGGGAGGTCCGGCTCTCCGCGGAGGTCCAGGCGGCGGCGGACCGGCTGCTCGCCCAGGTCGGCGGTCGGGGGCTCGACACCCCGTCGGTCAAGGACGTGCTCGAGGAGGGCCTGGCCGGCGGAGAGGCCCTGGTGGCCTTGCTGATCGAGCGGGACCAGCTGGCGCGGATCGGCGGTCGGCTCTACCGGACGGACCACCTGGCGACCCTGGTGACCGACGTGAAGGGGCTGCTCGCCCGCACCGACGAGCTCACCCCCCAGGGGTTCAAGGAGCTGACGGGCTTGTCCCGACGGGGCGCCATCCCGCTGCTGGAGTGGCTCGACAGCCAGGGGGTCACGCGCCGTCAGGGGGATGTCAGGGTCTCGCGCGGGTAGTGCTAAGCTGCGTCGCCGCGCGGTTCTGGAGAGAGACTTGCACCGAGTCATCGCACTCGTCCTCGGGCTGCTGATCTGCCTGCTCCCAGGGACAGCCCTCGCCCAGGATGAGGCGCAGGGCATCTTGAAGGTGTCCTCGTCCATCAAGGGCGCCCTCGTCCACATCGACTACGAACAGGCCGGGGAAGCGCCGATGACGCGCTACCTGCCACCGGGCAAGCACACGGTCCGGGTCAGCGCCGACGGCTTCGACCCCTTCGTCCGGCGGGTCACGGTCCAGCCGAACGTCACGACCCAGATCGTGGCGAACCTGAAGCCCGGCGGCGGCACGGTCGAGTTCTTCTTCAAGCCCCTCGGGGCCACCGTCGAGATCAGTGGGACCGACGTGGGGCCGTCGCCGATCCGGCTGGACTCGGTCCAGCCCGGCGAGCACTCCTGGCGGGTCACCGCGCCCCAGCACGTGCCCGCCGAGGGCACCTTCACCTTCACCAAGGGCGGCAATGTCCTGGTCGCCGGCGACCTGGAGTCCTCGGTGGGCCAGGTCTGGGTCGACAGCGATCCCCCAGGGGCCCGGGTCTGGCTCGACGACCGGGACCGCGGCGTCACGCCCTTGCGCCTGAGCGAGGTCGCGCCCGGCGCGCACGCGGTGCGCCTCGAGGTCGAGGGCGCGGCGGTCGCCATCAAGTCCTTCGACAACAGCGACGGCGAGCTGGTCGCCATCGACGCCAGCCTCGGGGACACCGGTGCCAACGTCACCGTACAGAGCAGCGCCGATGCCGCCCTGGTCAAGCTCGACGGCCAGACCCTGGGCACCGGCAAGAAGGTCAAGGTCTTCCTGGAGCGCGGCACCTACGAGCTCCAGGTCTCCGCCACCGGCCACGAGACCCTCACCCAGGAGATCGACGTGCCGCCGGTGGGCGGTATTGTCTACAAGGCCCAGCTCGCTGCCGCGGGCGCCGGTGCCTCGACCCTGACCGAGGCCAAGCCGGTGCTCGCCCGCTGGACCACCTGGGCCGCGGTCGGCGGCGGGGTGGTGGTGGTCGGCGCCGCGGCGGCGATCGTCGTCGTGGCCACAGCCCCTGAAGCGCCCCCGAGCGGCGACGTGGTGGTGCCCCTCCCATGATCAGCATGACCCCCCTCCTGCTGGCCCTCGCCTGCACCGGCGACGACGACCGCACCTCCCTGGTGGTCACCCTGACCGCCCAGGACCCGGCCGCCCTGGCCGACGCCGCGGACACCGTCGGCGTGCTCGTGGATCCCGACAGCCCCTACCTCGACGCCGCAGGCGCCCCGCTCGAGGCCGGTGATCACGGCAGCGTGACCCTGGGCAACTACCTCGACGACGACACCGAGCTCGAGCTGATCTATGACCTCCGCTGGACCGGCGGCGACCTGCCGATCATCGAGCTGCAGGCCGGGGACAACCGCCCGAACATGGCGCTCTACGCCCGCGCCTGGAGTGGCAACGCTCTTGTTGCAGAAGGCGCGGCGGAGGCGGGCGTGGCCTTCACCGAGGGCGAGGTCCTGGCGCTGACCCTGCCCGCACTGGTCCTGCTCGACGAGCCCCAGCACGACTGCAACAACGAGGCCGACGACGACGGCGACGGCTGGATCGACGGCGCCGACCCGGACTGCGCCGACGGCGGCACCCAGGAGCTGGGCACCGCGGGCGACTACGACTGCAACGACGGCCTGGACAACGACGAGGACAACCTGATCGACGCCGAGGACCCGGACTGCGAGTCCGGCGCCGACGACGAGTACTCCCAGTGCCTCGATGGCGTCGACAACGACGAAGACGGCTGGACCGACGGCAACGACCCGGACTGCTCCGACGACGTCTACGAGACCGGGTACTCGGACTTCGAGTGCAACGACGGCGAGGACAACGACGGCGACGGCGACGTGGACGCCAACGACAGCAACTGCGACGACGCGCGCTCGCTGGAGGCCTTGCTGCCCTGCGAGGACGAGATCGACAACGACGGCGACGGCTGGACCGACTTCGACGACCCGGACTGCCAGGGCCTCGACGACGACGAGCTCGGCTACGGCGAATTCGAGTGCAACAACGGCGAGGACGACGACGCAGACGGCCTCATCGACGCCGCCGATCCCAGCTGTGGCGAAGGCGCCGACGAGACCGAGCTCAACGAGTGCGAGAACGGCCTCGACGACGACGCCGACACCTGGACCGACCTGGACGATCCGGGCTGTGGCGACGATCCCTACGGCGAGGACGAGGGCGAGTTCACCGGCACCACCGAGTGCAACGACGGCGACGACAACGACGGCGACGGCGACACCGACGGCAACGATGCCCAGTGCTCCAGCGCCGACGACGACTTCGAGGGCTTCGACTGCGAAGACGGCGAGGACAACGACGGCGACGGCTGGGCCGACGGCTTCGATCCCGACTGCGCCGAAGGCGACGAAGAGGTGGGCTACGGCGACACCGAGTGCAACGACGGCGCCGACAACGACCCCGAGGCCGCCGACGGCCTGGATCGCGACGACCCGGACTGCTCCGACGCCTTCGACGACAACGAGACCGACTACTGCGACGACGGCGTGGACAACGACGCCGACGCCTGGACCGACGCCGACGACCCGGACTGCACCAGCGGCACCGAGGAGACCGGCTTCGGCAGCGCCGACTGCAACGACGGCGCCGACAACGACGGCGACGGCCTGGTCGACGCCCTCGACGATGCCTGCACCACGGCCAGCACCGCCAGCGAGCTCCTCGACTGCGAGGACACCCTCGACGGCGACCTCGACGGCTGGATCGACGACGACGACCCGGACTGTGCCAGCGGCACCAGCGAGTCCGGCTTCGCCACCAACCAGTGCAACGACGGCACCGACAACGACGGCGACGGCGACACCGACGCCGACGACGCGGACTGTGTGGACGCGGACGACCTCTACGAAGACGGCTACGCCTGCAGCAACCTCGAAGACGACGACGGCGACGGCTGGGTCGACCTGGACGACCCCGGCTGCTCCGGCGGCGAGACCGACGACTCCGAGGACCCGGTGTCGGTCAGCACCATCGAGTGCAACGACGGCGAGGACAACGACGGCGACGACCTGATCGACGCCGATGACGACGGCTGCGACGACGGCAACGACACCAGCGAGCGCTCGGACTGCCAGGACGAGCTGGACAACGACTTCGACGAGTGGATCGACGCCGACGACCCGGACTGCGCCGACGGCTCCGACGAGCTCGGCTACGGCACCACCGCGTGCAACGACGCCAGCGACAACGACGGCGACGGCGACACCGATGGCGACGACGCCGACTGCGACGACGCCCTCGATGACAACGAGGAGTCCGCCGACTCCTGCGAGGACGGCGCCGACGACGACGCCGACGGCTGGACCGACGGCGACGACCCGGACTGCCTCGACGGTGGCACCGAGGAAGCCGGCTTCGGCACCACCGCGTGCAACGACGGCACCGACAATGACACCGATGGCCTGACCGACGCCGACGACCCGGCCTGTGCCGACGCCAGCGACGACGACGAGACCGACGGCACCTGCCAGGACGGCACCGACGACGACGGCGACGGCTACACCGACAGCGACGATCCGGACTGCGCCACGGGCGACGACGAGCTGGGCTTCGGCAGCACCGCCTGCAACGACGGCAGCGACAACGACGGCGACTTCCTGATCGACGCCGCCGACACCGGCTGCGCCGACGCCTGGGACAGCAACGAGGACGACGCTGCCGATTCTTGCTCCGACGGCGCCGACGACGACTCAGACGGCTGGACCGACGCCGACGACCTGGACTGCCTGACCGACGGCAGCGAGCTGGGGACCACCGGCTTCGCGTGCAACGACGGCAGCGACAACGACATGGACGGCGACACCGACGCCGACGACGCCGACTGCGCCGTGCCCTGGCAGGACTTCGAGGCCGTCGACCCGGCCTGCGAGAACTTCGAGGACGACGACAACGATGGCTGGATCGACGGCGACGACCCGGACTGCGCGGCGGTCGGCGACGAGGTCGGCGTGGGCCTGGACGTCTGCAACAACCTCGTCGACGACGACTCCGACGGCGACATCGACGCCGACGACGCCGACTGCGACGACGCCACCGACCCGGACGAGCACGCCGCCGACGCCACCTGCACCGACGGCACCGACGACGACGGCGACGGCTGGACCGACGCCGAGGATCCGGACTGCCTCGACGGCGGCGCCGAGGACGGCAGCACCAGCGCCGGCGCCTGCAACAACGGCGCAGACGACGACGGCGACGGGGACACCGACGCCGACGACCCGGAGTGCGACAGCGCCTGGGACAACGCCGAGGCCGACATCGACCTCGCCGACACCTGCGGCGACCTGGTCGACAACGACGACGACGGCTGGATCGACGCCGACGACCCGGACTGCACCGCCGGTGCCGACGAGGTCGGCTTCGGCCCCGACGCCTGCAACGACCGGCAGGACAACGACTCCGACGGCCTGACCGACGCCGACGACCCCGGCTGCTTCGAGGCCGACGACCCCCTCGAGGACGATCCGGACAGCTCCTGCGAGGACGGCACCGACGACGACGCCGACGGCTGGACCGACTACGCCGATCCGGACTGCATCTTCGACACCACCGAAGGCGCCGGCGTGGCCCTGTGGATGTGCCACGACGGCGTGAACAACGGCGGCTCGCCGGGCACCGACGGCGACGATCCAAGCTGCTCATCGGCCTTCGACAACAGCGAAGGCGCGGCGACCGGCGGCACCTGCTCCGACGGCACCGACGACGACTCCGACGGCTGGACCGACTCGGACGACCCGGACTGCCTGACCGGGACCGAGGAGATCGGCGGATCCGCGTCGATCTGCAACAACCTCGAAGACGACGACGGCGACGGCCTGGTGGACGCCGAGGATCCCGGCTGCCTCACCGCGTCGATGGACGAGGAAGACGACCCCCACGCCACCTGCGAGGACGGCGCCGACAACGACTCCGACGGCTGGATCGACGACCTGGATCCCGGCTGCCTGCTCGGCCTGCTGGAGATCGGCGGCCCGGACTACGCCTGCAGCGACACCGTCGACAACGACGGCGACGGGGACAGTGACTTCGACGACGCCGAGTGCGACAGCGGCTGGGACAACATCGAGGGCGACGGCTCGTCCTGCGACAACCAGCTCGACGACGACTCAGACGGCTGGGTCGACGAGGACCCGGACTGCACCACCGACGGCGTCGAGGTCGGCTTCACCGGGGTCGAGTGCAACGACGGGGTCGATCAGGACAGCGATGGCGCCACGGACAGCGAGGACAGCGGCTGTGTGGACGCCCTCGATCCGCTGGAGACCTCGACCGCCCCCAGCTGCCTCAACGGCGGCGACGACGACGGCGACGGCTGGATCGACTTCGACGACCCGGACTGTGTGCTGGGCAATGCAGAGACCGGCGCCGCCGATCCCTGGGAGTGCCACGACGGCGCCGACAACGACGGCGACGGCGCCACCGACGGCGACGACCCGGAGTGCGAGGACGCCTGGGACAACCTGGAGGGCCTGGTCGCGGAGGACACCTGCAGCAACGGCGACGACGACGACGGCGACGGCTGGATCGACAGCGACGACCCGGACTGTGCCTGGAGCAGCACCGAGCAGGGCTACGAGTCGGACTTCACCTGCAACAACGCCGCCGACGACGACAGCCCGACCGATGGCCTCGCCGACGCCGACGACCCGGGCTGCGAGTCCGCCTTCGACGCCGACGAGTACCACGACCCCGAGTGCTCCGACGGGCTGGACAACGACCTGGACGGCTGGGTCGATCTGGACGATCCGACCTGCGCCGACGCCACCCAGGACGACGAGTCCGACGGCTACGGCACCGAGGTCTGCAACAACGGCGCCGACGACGACGGCGACGGCCTCGCGGACGCCGACGACCCGGGCTGCGAGGACGGCAACGACACCGACGAGACCGACCCGATCGTCGAGTGCACCGACGGCACCGACAACGACGCCGACGGCTGGACCGACGCCGACGACCCGGACTGCGGGGTCGGCACGGTCGAGGACAACAGCAACTTCGGCGCCTACGAGTGCAACGACGTCACCGACAACGACACCGACGGTCTGACGGACGCGGATGATCCGAACTGCACGGATGGGTACGACAACAACGAGGAGTTCTGAGCCGTTGACCCGACTGGGGGTTGGAGTAATACTTTCCGAGTAATACTCCGAGGTCCGTCGTGCGCGTCACCAGCAAGGGTCAGGTCACCATCCCCATCGCGATTCGGGAGAAGCTCGGCATCGGGCCCGAGAGCGAGGTCTCCTTCGAGCTCGTCGGCGAGGTGATCCACGTGCGCAAGGTCGGCGAGCGTCCTGGGCGGGGTCGGCGCATCGTGGGGCGGCTGCTCGAGGTGGGCTACGACGGCCCCTCCACGGACGAGCTGATGGCGCTCACCCGTGGCGAGCCGTGAGTCGCTTCCTGGTCGATACCAACGTCGTCATCGATGTGATGTCCCGAGACTCGGCCTGGTTCCAGTGGTCCGCCGAGACCCTGGAGCTGTGCGCCGACCAGGGGCCGCTGGCCATCAACCCGATCATCTATGCGGAGCTCAGTGCAGGCTTCCAGCGCGTGGAGGCCTTGGAGGCCGCGCTCCCGCCTCCCGACTGGCAACGCCTGGATCTCCCGTGGGCCGCGGCCTTCCTCGCTGGGCGGTGCTTCAGGGACTACCGCGCCCGGGGC
This sequence comes from uncultured Enterobacterales bacterium, assembly GCA_964344945.1. Classification (GTDB taxonomy): domain Bacteria; phylum Myxococcota_A; class UBA796; order UBA796; family CAJQPC01; genus CAYFPX01. The sequence continues at coordinate 9,470 of CAYFPX010000075.1, read as the reverse complement.
GGCCAGCGGCAGCAGACCCTGCCGGACTTCTTCATCGGAGCACACGCGGTGCTCGAGGGCCTGACGCTGGTGACCCGAGACCCCAGGCGGTTCCGGACCTACTTCCCGGGCCTGGGCCTGGTGTGCCCCAGCTGATCCTCCTCGTCGTCGCCTGCACCGGCAGCCCGGTCGAAGACACCGGCCCCCGCCTGTGCAATGGCTCCGCCGCCGCCTGCGACCGCCCGCTCACCGCGCTCTCCCTGGTCCGCAGCCACAACAGCCACGCCAGCGAGGAGCGGGGCTACCACCCCTTCGCCATGAACCACTACCCGGCGATCCCGACCCAGCTGGCGGACGGCGTGCGCTCGCTGAACGTGGACCTGTACGAGGTCGACGGCGAGCTCGTCGCCTGCCACGGGGTGTGCGAGCTGGGCAGCCAGCCCGTCGATGAGCTGTGGGACGAGATCGAGGGCCACCTGGCCGGGGACCCGGACGCAGTGGTGTTGCTCGACGTCCAGGACGAGGCGCCGGCGGGGGTCGTCAACGCCTCCCTCGCCGGGCACGCACTCTCCGCCCGGGCCTGGACCCAGCCCGCCGGCGAGCCCTGGCCGACCCTGGGCGAGCTGCTCGACGCAGGCGGCCAGCTGGTCTACTTCAACACGCCCGTGGACGGCGACCCGGCCTGGGTCCTGCCCCACGGCGACTTCGTCTACGGCACGGGCTGGTCCTACCAGCGCGCCGAGGACCTGGACTGCGCGGTCCAGGGCGAGGTGCTGGAGCACGGGCTGTACGAGGTGACCCACGTGCTCACCAACCCGATCGCCAGCCCGGCCTATGCCGAGGAGATCAACACCTACGAGGTGCTGAGCGAGCACCTGCTGCGCTGTCGCGACGAGGTCGGTCGGCCGAACCTGGTGAGCGTGGACTACTACACCATCGGCGAGGTCTTCCGCGGGGTCGCGGCGCTCGACGGGTGATCAGGCGGCGAGCATCGCCTCGCGGATCTCCACGCAGGCTGCGACCAGCCGTGCCACCCACTCCTCGCCCTCGCCGTCCAGCCCCCTGAAGCGCAAGCCCAGGGCCAGGCCGCCGAATTGCCCGGGTCGGGCGCCGACCACCTCGGCCTCGATCCGCAGGTACGGCTTCCCCAGCACCCGGATCCAGCCGGCGAAGCACTCCCCGGGAGCGATGTCCACGCGGCCGATGGCCCAGGACACCTTGGCCCCGCCGACGGACAGGTCCGCCACGGCCAGGGGCTGCTTGGCGTCGGGGTGGCAGAGCTGCAGGGTGATGTCGTCGCGGCGGGGAGGCTGCACCCGGCGCGTTGCTCGCCGCTCGTGGCCGCGGGGACTGAGCACGACGCCTTCGTCGTAGACCGTGAGTGGGGTGGGCTCCACGTCCAGGTAGGCCGGGTGGCTGAGGGTGACGTGAGGAGCGTAGTGCAGCACGAAGTCCTCGAGGACCCGCAGGCGGGCGTGGTCGCGCGAGGAGCGCAGCACGTTGTTGGACTGGGACACGGGAACCTCCCCACCCGTGCATCGGATCCCGTCCCCGAGGACAAGACCCCCGACCTGGGGGCGCGGGAGGATAGGCTCAGAGAGCCCCTCCTGCCTGGAGCATGCAGCCGCTTGCGCGCCTACGCCCGATTCCGTCTGCCCCGAGGCGGTGTCGCAGAATTGGGGCCGGGTGACCTGATCGGCCGGCTCTCCAGCGCGGCTCTGTCGCTGCAGGACGGGCGGATCTCGGCGGCCCACGCGATGCTCGATCTGCGAGGCCAGGAGCTCAAGCTGCTGGCCCTCCGCGGCCGCTTCGCCGTGGCCGGTCGGACCCGCAGCTCGCTCGTGCTCGAGGCGGGCCAGCGCATCACCCTGGCCGAGGACCTGGACCTGGTGGTGGAAGAGGTCGTGCTGCCCACGGCGGTGATGGGCATCGAGGGCGACGGCCTGCCGAAGCAGGTCCTCGCCGGCGTGGCCAGCCTGCTGACCCGCCCTCGGCCCGAGCTGGTGCCGAAGTTCGTGCCCGGGGCCCCGGCGCACCTGTGGACGGACGGCGACTCCTGGCAGCTGCGCACCGCAGCGGGCACCACCGCTCTGCAGCCAGGCCACACCTGGACCCTGGACGGGCGTACCTTCAGGGCCGTCGCGGTGGCGCTCTCCTCGGCGGGCAAGAGCGCCACGCGCATGGACGGCGCGGTGGCGCGGCCCCTGAAGGTCACGGCCCACTTCGAGACCGCCCACGTGTCCGTCGAGGGCGGGGAGACCCTGGCGCTGAACGGCCTGTCGGCTCGGATCCTGAGCGAGCTGGTGGCCTTCGACGGCCCGGTGCCTTGGGAGGTCCTCGCCGGCGAGCTCTGGGCCGACGAAGACGACCGCCACCTGCTGCGCCGCAAGCTCGACGTGAACCTCAGCCGGCTGCGCAAGAAGCTCCGGGACGCTGGGGTGCGGCCGGACCTGGTGCGGGCCGACGGCTTCGGGCACTTCGAGCTGTTCCTGCTGGAGGGGGATCGGGTCGAGGACCGGACGTGAGGGACGACCCGGACAGCAGTCGCCCGGCGTGGAGCGAGCCTGGGGAGGAGCCCGAAGACGGCGCGCCGGACTTCCGGGACGACGGCGAGCGGTACGCCCAGAGGGGTCTGCTGGGTGTCGGCGGCATGGGTCGGGTCTACGCCGCCCGAGACCGCCGGCTCCGGCGCGAGGTGGCGCTGAAGGTCGCCTCCACACCGGAGCTCACGGCCCGCCTGGCGAGAGAGGCCCTGATCACGGCCCAGCTGGAGCACCCGGGCATCGTCGCGGTCTACGACGCCGGCCACGACGCCGAGGGGCTGCCCTGGTACACGATGCGGCTGATCCGTGGCCGCACCCTGGAGGAGCGCCTGGCGGAGTGCGGGGGGCTCGAGGACCGCCTGGCGCTGCTGGGCCACTTCCACGGCGCCTGCCAGGCTGTCGCGTATGCCCACAGCATGGGCATCGTGCACCGGGACCTGAAGCCGTCGAACATCATGGTCGGGGAATTCGGCGAGACCCAGGTCGCGGACTGGGGCCTGGCCCGACCGGTCGACGAAGCGCTGCCGGCCTGGGAACGCATCGTGACGGCCTCGGCCGCCACCGGAGTCGCGGGAACCTCTCGCTACATGAGCCCGGAGCAGGCCCGCGGCGAGCTGCCGGGCCGGGCTGCCGATGTCTGGTGCCTCGGGGTCGTGCTCTACGAGCTGCTGTCGGGGCGCAGGCCGCCTGCGGAACCGGGCGTGGCACCGACCCTGGACGGCCTCGACGGTGCGGTGCCGCCGGACCTGCTGGCGGTGGTGCGGCACAGCCTGGCGGCGGATCCGGCGGATCGCTACGGCGCGGCGGGCGCACTGTCTGAGGACCTGGGGCGCTACCTCGCCGGACGGCGGGTCCAGGTCCACCACTACTCCCCCCTCGAGCTGCTCCAGCGCCTGGTCCAGGCCTGGCGCGCCCCGCTGGTGGTCGGCGCCCTGGCCCTGCTCGTGCTCGCCATCTTCGGCGCCGTGGCAGCCCAGCGGACCGCCGAAGCCCGGCGCACGGCCGAGCGGAACCTGGCCCGCGCCCTGGCCCAGCAGGCGGTGGTCGCCCTGGATCGCGAGCACACGGCCGAGGCCGCAGTGCTCGCTGCCCACTCCCTGGAGCTCGAAGCCTCCCCGGTGGCCCGGGGGGTGCTCGCCGCGACCTCGGGTCCCCGCCCGGAGCGGGTCGCCCAGGTGGCCCTGCCGAAGGCCTGCGGCGAGGACGTCTGGCTCGCCCCGGATCGCGGCCACGTGTTGTGCTCTTCCGAGGGTCGCGTGGTGTTCTGGTCGCTCGCCGAGGGCCGCGCTGCCTGGCGGGTGGAAGAACACCTCGCCCGGGCTCCGGCCTGGGTCGACGGCGCCGTGGCCTTCACCACGGTCGAGCTGGAGCTGGTGTGGCTGGACCTGGCGGACGGTCGGGTGCTGGACCGCCAGGGCGTGATCGCGCAGCCTTCCCTCCACGGTGCTGGCGATGCCGTGTTCGGGGTCAGCGGCCGGACCCTGACCGTCTACCGGCTCGGGGCGGCGCCGGCCGACCCCCTCGGGATCTGCCAGGCGATGCGGGCCGCCCTGGACTCCGACGGAGAGACCCTGCTCGTGGGGTGCGACGACGGCAGCTTCCGGGTCTACGACGGGACCGGCGAGCGACACAGGGTCGAAGCCGTGAGCTCGACGGTCGACTGGGCCGACGTGTCCTGGAGCGGGGACGCCGTGTTCGCGGGCACACGGGGCGGCGAGGCTCGCCGGCTCGACCTGGCGACGGGGTCCTGGGGCGCGTCGATCACCGGGATCGAAGGGGGCGTGCTCGAGCTCGCCCCGGTCGTGGGCACGGACCACGTGGTGGTGCGGGGCGAGCGGGGCGACACCCGCATCTGGGACACGGCCTTGAACGCCTGGGTGGGCAACCTGCCCTCCCGGGTGCACCGGGTCTTCGAGGGGGGCGCGGGCGGGGTCCTGGTCTTGGGGGACGGTGTGGAGACCTGGCGCCTCCCGCCCGCGCTGCGGCCCTCGGTGGTCGACGTCGGGGCCGGCGTGACCCAGGTGACCGTCTCCCCGGACGGCCGCCTGACCGCCTACGCCCAGGGCACCGGCGTGGTCGGGCTGCTCGAGACCCGAGGGCGCAAGGAGCTGGCCCGGTGGCAGTGGCAGGAGGCGGTGGCCAAGTGCGTCGCCTTCGTCGGGGAGCAGCGACTCTTCAGCGCGGGCATGGGAGCGCCGGGGGGCCGGATCCTCACCCCGGGCCAGCCTGCCAGTCTGCTCAACTCCACGGGAGAGGGGAGCTACCGGCGGGCCGTGGCTCTGTCCGACGGCACCCTGGTGCCCCTGTCCTACGGCGCCAGCAGCGCACGGATCGACCCCGCCGCGGACCGGATCCTCGAGACCCTGGACGTGGCCGAGTTCTTCGATGGCTCGGCCAGCCCCGATCGGACCCACCTGGCGCTGCTGGGGACCGCCGGGGGCTCTGGCTCCATGGCCCCGAGGGACTGCGCAAGGTGCGCGACGAGCCCGACTCCGGGGCCATCGACGTCGGCGACGACGGGGTCCTGGTCTGGGGTGGCAGGCGGTCGGTCTGCCGCGATGACCGCTGTGTCGACGTGGGCGGCCGGGTGATCGACCTGGCCGTCGCCCCCGGCGGTCAGCGCGTCGCGGTCGGGCTGCTGTCCGGGGAGCTGGTCCTGCTCGACCTGGGCGCTGAGGCGGTGGAGGCGGTGCTCCAGGGCCACACCAAGCGCGTGAGCTCGGTGGAGTGGTCCCCCGACGGCGCCTGGCTCGTGAGTGGGAGCTGGGACGGCACCGTGCGCTACTGGGACGTCACGGCGCTGGATGCCCCACCCCGGCGGGTCGTCGACGAGCTCGAGTCCGGGTGGGGGCTGGACCTGGAGGGTGCACTGGGCGGCTGATCGCCCGCAGGGTCCACGCTACCTTGGCGGGGTGTCCCTCCTCCTCCTCCTGGCCTGCGCCGGCGCGGACCCCGCACCGCGACACCCGGATCCCTGGCTGGGAGAGCAGCGGGCCCTGGTCCTGCTCCTGGCCTGGCAGGATGCCCCGCCGACCCTGGGGAGAGACCAGGTCCAAGAGGCCTTCTTGGCCCGTCGGTGTCCCTGGCTGCTTGGTTCCAGGAGGCCTCCCAGGGCCGCTTCACGCTCAGTGGCAGCGTGAGGGACTGGCGCACGGCGGAGGCGCTCTGGGCCGATCAAGAACCGAAGCGGCCGGGGGTCGGCATCGACCTGGCCCGGGCGCTCTTCGCCGACGTGCTCGACGTGGCCGGTCATGACGGCACCGGCAACGGCCGCATCGACCACCTCTTCGTCGTGCACAGCGGGCGGCTGACCCAGGATCGCATCGGGCCCCGGGCCCTGTTCCATCCGGGCCAGGCAGACCGCTCCGTGCTGCTCCAGAGCCAGGGCATCGGCAGCACGGGGCAGCGGCTGCCGTTCGGCTTCTACCTGCACGAGGCCGCTCACCGCTGGTTCCGAGAGGGGGATCAGTACGGGGACCACCGCCACGGCTCGTACGGCATCGGGACCTGGGGCCTGATGGGGCTCGGCCAGTGGGGCCCCCACGCCGGCATCGCGACCGACGCGCTCTTCCGGTTCCCCGTGCACCCGCGAGCGGCGGTGAAGGCCCGGCTGGGATGGGTCGAGGTGCAGGAGGTTCGGGCCTCCCAGGACCTGCAGCTCACCCCGGTCGAGGCCGGGGGCGTCGTCGCATCGATTCCCGGACCGGAGCGGGACCTCTGGCTCGAGGTCCGCAGCCCCAGGGGCTTCCACGCCGACCTGCCGGGCCACGGGCTGTTGGTCTGGGACGAGCCGAAGCGGCGGCGCGGCACCGCCCGCCTGGTCCAGGCCGACGGCCTCGACGAGCTCGCCCGGGGGACCGACCTGGGCCGCCGCCCGGTGCCGCCCATCGACGAGGACTTCGCCGACGCCGGCGACCCCTTCCCCGGCTCTGCGGGGGCCACGTCCTGGACCACGCCGGACGGGGGAGTCCAGCTCAGGGACATCGCCTTGGGCGGGGACCGCGTGACCCTCGGGGTCGCGATGTCCAGGGCTACTCCACCTCCACCACCGTGAGGAATGGTGGCGCGGGGTTGATGCAGGTCGGGCAGGCCATGGCGAGCAGCCAGGTGCCGTCGACTGTCCAGAGGTCTGGATCGCCCAGCTCGAGCTCCAGCAGCGCTTCGGTGTTGTAGCGCCACTCCTGGTCGATGAGGGTCTCCAGCCCCACGAAGTCCGCCTCGAGTGTCTCCAGGGACTCGTCGAAGCGCATGATCCGGAGCGACTCCAGCTTGTTGATGGCCAGGGGGTAGGCCGCGGCGTCGGTGGTGAGCGAGCTCCAGTCCACCCAGGCCGCTGGGGTCGCGGGCTCACCCCTGTCCAGGTCGACCTCGAACGCGACGAGGGTGTGCTCGCCGTCGAACCAGAGGGTCTCGTCGGTGGCGTCGGCGCGGGGCTGGAAGGCCTGGGTGAGCTTGGCCTGGTGGCCGTCGTAGACGGTGGCCAGGTAGCTCGCGCCGTCGTCGAGCAGCCAGTCCGCGGGCACCAACGGGTTGCCCAGGAAGGTGAGCTCCGAGGCCTGGATGCGGCAGGCGCCGTCCAGGTCCGCGTCGGCCTGGCCGCCCAGGTCTTGCTGGGACGGCGTGCTGGCCAGGAGCGTGCCTTCGAGGGTGGTGAGGTCCATGTCCCACTTCGTGATCTCCACCCGCGTCGCGGTGGCCGGATCCAGAGCCAGCCCCAGCAGGTCCTCGGACGTGCTGCACCAGTCCAGGGTCAGCTCGCTGCCCTCGCGGACCTCGACGGGCACCAGGGTGAGCGAGCTGTCCAGGGCGTAGTTGTGGCGGTCTTCCAACAAGAGGGTGTCGGTGGCTGCGCAGGCGGCGAGGAGGAAGAACATGGGCACTCCGGTTCTGCGGAGTGCTCCATGCAGCGACCATGCCGCCGAGGATCGGCATGGATCGGCCCTCTCGGGTCCGGGTTCGTGTCGCAGAAATGCACCGCATCTCCGCCGTAGGCGCCCCGTCAGTCCCCCAGCACCTTCGCGGCCCGCTTCGGCAGAGCCTTGCTCGGTGTCGCCGGGAAGCTCGTGGCGACGGCAGCCAGCGCCTCGGCGCCCCAGGGGCTCGGCAGGTCCGCCGCCATGTCCAGGGCAGCCAGTCCGCAGATGTAGTCCTTCGGGTCCCGGGCGCCGCGCACGATGACCTGCAGCGCCTTGTCCGGTCGGGGCGAGGGCAGGGGAGCCGGCGGAGGGCCCAGGGACACGGTCGAGCCGTCGCTGCTGGCCTGGTCCCGGAAGAAGGCCAGGCGCCACGCCCCTCGGAAGAGCAGGGTGGTCCGGGTGACGGCGTCGGTCGCCTTGCTGGACAGGTCGTGCAGGCCCTCGATGGTGCTCACGGCGCGGCGGCCTACCACGTGGGTGGGCTTGTCTCGGGTCAACCGGGCGGCGCCGAGGCGCAGGGCGGTCCAGGCGGCGCCCGCCGGCAGGCCCTCCTGGTGTTCGCGGATGAAGGCCGCCTGGGCTTCCATCGGTGTGGCGGTGGTCAGCATCTCCAGGTTGCGGCGGATGCGGGCCTGGGGTCCGTCGCTGTTCAGGAGCTTGCCCGCCGGGCGCTTCGCCGCGGCATGGGCTTCGTCGAAGCCTCCCTGGTACCGGGTCCCCGCGGGCTCCTCGCGGACGCACAGGGCCCGCACCACCGACTGCAGCACGGTCTCGGCGTGCCACATGCCCACCGTCTCCAGGTTGCGCCAGGTGCCGGCCAGGTGCTCGACCTTGCGGCCGACGTACCGGGCGTCTCGCGCAGCGGCGAGAGCCAGGTGGTCGAAGGCGGCGGACGGGTCTCCGCTCAGGGCCCAGCCCTTGACGACCATGGCCGCGTGGTCCCCGTCCCAGTTGCTCAGCGCGGTCTCCAGGGCGCCGGCTGGATCCCGCATCCGAGGTGCCTTCACGCTCGGCAGGGGCTTGCCGCCGCCACGCTCCTCGCCCCAGAAGTGGGTGAGCCAGATCCAGGGCCACCAGCGCAGCTCCGATGGGCAGCGAGCGTCGGCCCGGGCCACCGCGTCCACGGCGATCACCAGGTCGAAGGTCCGGCTCAGACCCCTGTCCGCTCCGACGCCCAGGCAGCTGGCGAGGGTGAAGGCCTCGTGCAGCTCGCGGGGGGTCAGCCCGGCCGCGATGCGCTCGGACAGCTTGCTCAGCAAGCTGTCCGACGGCGCCTTGCGCAGCTCGTCGGTCAGGGCCTCGGCGGCTCGGGCGTGGGGTGCCAGGGCCAGTCCGGCGGCGCCAGCGAGCAAGCCTCTGCGGGTCGGTCCTGCCAAGCGCTGCCTCCGGAGGTCACCCTCCTTCGGCACTGTAGCGGACCGACTGGAGCGGACTCAGGCGACGCGGATGGTGTTCACCTTCACCGGCTCGGTCGGTCGGCCCTGGCGGGTGCCCTTGGACTCGATGGCCTTCACGATGTCCATGCCGCCCGTCACGCGCCCGAAGACCGGGTGCTTGGACGGGGTGGAGGTGTCCCACCAGTCCAGGAAGCGGTTGTGCACCGTGTTGATGAAGAACTGCGAGCCGCCGCTGTTGGGCCGGCCCGTGTTGGCCATGCTCAGGGTGCCGGGCTCGTTGGAGAACTTGGCGTTGGCCAGGTGCTCGTCCTGGATGGTGCCGTGTGGCGGGCCGCCGGTGCCGGCGCGCGAGCTGTTCGGGTCCTTGCTGTGGGGGCAGCCGAACTGGCACATGAAGTTGGGGATGATGCGGTGGAAGTGCAGGCCGTCGTAGAACCCGCTGTTCGCCAGATCGATGAAGTTCTGCGCGGTGATGGGCATCTGCTCCAGGTAGACCTCGACCGTGAAGTCGCCCTGGCTGGTGGAGAAGGTGGCCGTGGGGTTCGGCATGATGGGCTCCTCGATGGGTGGGCTGGGCCACTAACGGAACCGGACCGGGTTGCCCCCCCGGTTCTGCCCGTGCACACTGCCGCTGC
>CAYFPX010000074.1:27505-31473 GCA_964344945.1 uncultured Enterobacterales bacterium | reverse complement strand
GGCGGTGAGCCCGCTCCCGTCGGCGGTGAGCCCGCTCCCGTCGGCGGTGAGCCCGATCCCGTCGGCGGCGAGCCCGCTCCCGTCGGCGGCGAGCCCGATCCCGTCGGCGGTGAGCCCGCGCCGCCCGGCTTCGACTGCGGCGCGCTGGAGGTCACCGACTACCTCGACGCCGCCGAGGAGATCGCCGAGCTCACCTGGTCGCTGGTGGACACCCCCGAGCTCACCGCGGAGGCCGGCGGGGGCAGCTGCGGCGGTCGCCGGCTGGGCGCGGTCTACGGCTTCCGCGCCCCCCGGGACGGCTACTACCTGTTCGCCACCAACGGCGACGAGACCGCCTACGACACGGTCCTGCGCATCTACGACGCCTGCCCCGGTCAGGGGGAGGAGCTGGAGTGCGACGACGACTCGGCCACCGGCTTCGCGAGCGTGGTGGACCACCGGCTGGAGGCCGGCGACGAGATCCACGTGGTGGTGGGGCCCTACGCCGGCGAGGGCGGCCGCCACGATCTGCGCGCGGCCTGGTTCCCCATCGTCAGCGTGGACGAGGCCTGCGGCAACGGCCCGGCCGCGGTCTGCGCCGACGGCCTCGCCTGCATCCCGATGGACGGGGACGTGGACAACGGGGCGTGCGAGCAGCCGCGCCCGCCGGAGATCCTCGAGGGCGCCGCCTACAAGGACGGCGACAACGTGATGACCTTCCGCGTCCGCGGCCTCGACGAGTCGCGTGACGCCGTGTCGGTGTGGTTCGAGTTCCTCGACGGCGACCAGCCCATCCCCTGGAACGTGGAGACCGGCGAGACCTTCCTCACCGGCGAGCTCTTCGAGCCCATCTACGGGCGCGGCGCCTTCGTGGCGCAGGCGCGGCTGAGCGGCGTCGCCGACTTCCCGGAGGCCACCGGCATTCGGGTCGAGATCCGGGACGACGCGGGGCTCATCAGCGCTCGCCTCGACCTGCCCTTCGAGCCCATCGCCCGGGTGGGCAACGGGGAGGCCTGCGATCCGGCCCGGGTGCTGAACGTCTGCCCCGAGGAGCACTGGTGCTACGCCGGCGAGCTCCCCGACAGCGAGGCCTGCGCGCCCTTCGGCGAGCCGGTCATCACCGAGCACCGCGCCTACCGCGACCCCGAGCAGGGCACCATCGGGATCGAGATCAGCGGCACCGACAGCAACCGGGACGTCACCGGCATCCGCTTCGCCTTCTTCGACAACCTGGGGCAGATCGTCCCGTGGCGGGGCGAGGACGTGCACGACCAGGACTTCCGGACGGTGGACTTCGCCGACGACACCTTCCGCGGCGTGCTGTCGGGCACGCTCACCCGCGACCTGATCGACCGCATCGCGGGCGTGCAGTTCGTGGTGGTGGACGCCCTCGGGCTGGCCAGCGAGGTGACCAACGCCAACTTCGGGCTGCCCCCCAACCGCCAGCTGGGGGAGGCCTGCGATCCGGGTGGGGGGCTGGACCGCTGCGCCGAGGGGCTGGCCTGCGACCGACACGGCGAGGGGGAGGCCTTCACCTGCGGGCAGGCGGTGGTGGAGTGCCCCGGCGACGTGGAGGTGGTCAACCTCAACCCGCTGCGGGCCGGGCTCGGCCGCTGGTCCTACCAGGGCAGCACGCTGCTGGGCGAGCTGGAGGCGGTGAACACCTGCGTGGACGAGGTGGAGCGGGTGGTGGTGCACCAGTTCACCGCGGGCGCCGAGGCCACCTACCGGGTGAGCCTGGACGCCGACTACGCCGCCGTGATCTACGCGCGGAGCCACTGCGTCTACGAGTGGGCCAACTTCGAGCTGGCCTGCCAGGCCGACGGGGAGCTGGCCTTCGAGGTGGCGCTGGCGGCCGACGAGCCGGTGTTCATCCTGGTGGACGGTCAGGGCGCCGATCCGGAGGCCGACGCGCAGGCCTACAAGCGCAGCCGCGGGACCTACACGCTGGTCGTGGAGCGCGGCGAGTAGATCGACAGGCAGAGCGGCGGGCCCAGGGCCTCCGGCTCGGCGGGCAGGACGCGGTGGCTCAGCTGGCGCAGGCCGGCCGCCTCGCCCAGCGCCCGCAGGCGCGCACCCGAGAAGCCCAGGTGAACGTGGCCCATGGTGTCGCGGTACTCCGCGTGGTCGTGCTCGTCGATGTCCAGGACGATGAAGCGCCCACCCGGACGCAGGACGCGGGCCGCCTCGGCGAAGACCGGCGGCAGATCGGCCACGTGGTGCAGCACGAGCATACACAGCGCCGCGTCCAGCGAGGCCGCCGGCAGCGGCAGATCGCCCAGCTCGCCCCGGAGCAGCTCCAGGTTGGGGGGCTCGCCGAGGCGCTCGCGGGCCGCGTTGAGCATGGCCTGCTCGCGATCCACGCCCACCACCCGGCCCGCCACGGGCAGGAGCTGCTCGAGGACCGCGCCCGTCCCGCAGCCCAGATCGGCGACGGTCTGGCCCTCCGGGAGGAGCGCCAGCAGCGCCGCGAGGGTGTAGGCGTCCCCGAAGAGCTGCGTGCGCAGGGCGTCCCAGCCGCCGCCCACGCGCTCGAAGAAGGTGCGCGAGTCCACCGTGCGCAGGGCGACGACCGTCTGCAGGCGGGCCGAGTCCTCGGCGTACTCGGTGTCCACCTCGTCGCGCACCAGCTCCCACAGGCCCCTCGTCTCGGCGCTCAACGGCGCCATCCGGAACAGGCTCGCGGTGCCCGCCGCGCGGCGCTCCAGCCAGCCACGGTTCATGAGCTGCTTGAGGTGCCGGCTGACGGTGGACTGGGGCAGCTGGAGGACCCGGACCAGCTCGCCCACGGTCAGCTCCTCGCCCTCCAGCAGGCGCAGCAAGCGGACCCGGGTGGGCTCGGCCAGGGCGCTCAAACGTCCGTAGATCTGGGGGTTCGTCATGAGTCGGGCTCAACCTCACTTGCGCTTCATTCGTTTATCCGCATAATCGGATGAAGGCAAGCGACGAAGGACATCTACCCATGCACGCCGTCACCACCCCCGACTCCCGCAACTTCATGGACACCGGCCTGCCGCTGTTCTCCGGCCTCCGGAACAAGGTCGCCGATCTGAGCGCCGACACCGTGCGCTTCGGCCGCAAGGAGATCGACCTGGCCTTGGTGGAGATGCCGGGTCTGGTCGCCCTCCGCGAGGAGTACGCCGGCCAGGCGCCGCTGAAGGGCGCGAAGATCATGGGCTCGCTGCACATGACCATCCAGACCGCGGTGCTCATCGAGACCCTGGTGGAGCTGGGCGCGGAGGTGCAGTGCGTCAGCTGCAACATCTTCAGCACCCTGGAAGGGCGAGACCCTGGCCGAGTACTGGTGGTGCACGCTGCAGGCGCTGGTGTGGCCCGACAGCACCGGTCCCAACCTGATCCTCGACGACGGCGGCGACGCCACCCTGCTGGTCCACCTGGGCCGGGAGTACGAGGTGAGCGGGACCATCCCCGATCCCAGCACCGCCGACAGCGAGGAGTTCAAGGTCGTCCTGACGATCCTGCACGACGTGCGGCGCGAGAAGGGCGACCGCTTCTGGCACGAGCTGGCCGCCCCCATCCGCGGCGTCTCCGAGGAGACCACCACCGGCGTCCACCGCCTCTACGAGCGGGTCGAGGCGGGCACCCTGCTCTTCCCCGCCATCAACGTGAACGACAGCGTCACCAAGTCCAAGTTCGACAACGTCTACGGCTGCCGCCACTCGCTGGTGGACGCCATCATGCGGGCCACCGACGTGATGATCGCCGGCAAGCGCGCCCTGGTGCTGGGCTACGGCGACGTGGGCAAGGGCTCGGTGCAGTCGCTGCAGGGCCAGTCGGCCCGCGTGGCGGTGACCGAGATCGACCCCATCTGCGCGCTGCAGGCCTGCATGCACGGCCTCGACGTGGTGACCCTCGACGACGCGGTGGAGCGGACCGACATCTTCGTCACCGCCACCGGCAACAAGGACATCATCACGCTGGCCGACATGAAGCGGATGAAGCACAACGCCATCGTCTGCAACATCGGC
>CAYFPX010000074.1:0-27495 GCA_964344945.1 uncultured Enterobacterales bacterium | reverse complement strand
TCAAGACCGAGATCAAGCCGCAGGTCCACGAGTACCACTTCAAGACCAGCGGGCGCTCGATCATCATCCTGGCCGAGGGTCGACTGGTGAACCTGGGCTGCGCCACCGGCCACCCCAGCTTCGTGATGAGCGCCAGCTTCACCAACCAGACCATGGCGCAGATCGAGCTGCACGCGAACGCCGAGGCCTACGGCACCAGCGTCGTGACCCTGCCCAAGCACCTCGACGAGAAGGTCGCCCGGCTGCACCTGGAGAAGTTCGGCGTGGAGCTGACCGAGCTGAGTCAGGAGCAGGCGGACTACATCGGCGTGAAGGTCGAGGGGCCGTACAAGCCGGAGCACTACCGGTACTGAAGCGCTCGGTGCTGAGGGCCCTGTCTCCTGTGAGGGAGGCGGGGCCTGCGTGCTCTGGGCCACCCAGCGCTACACTCCCCCCCGGAGACCCAGGAGACGCCATGCCCACCCCCACCCTGCTGCTGCTGCTCGCCTGCACCTCGGGCACCACGACCCAGGACAGCGACACCCCCGACCCCACCGACACCGGCCCCTTCTACGACAACAGCTACTGCGAGCAGGACGGCCTGACCGACCCCCAGCAGGCCTGCTGCGACTACGTGGCGGCCTACAACACCTGCGCCGAGACCTACGGCAGCTCGGACTGGAAGGACGGCGAGACCACCAACTGCGACGAGTCCGGCGAGACCAGCCAGCCGATCCACGAGTGCCTGGCCGACGTCTACACCAACGCCGACTGCACCACGCCCGACGGCTGGAACCAGGCCATCCAAGACGCCACCGGTTGCTGAGGGTCCACCTGCTGATCTCGGGCAGGGTCCAGGGGGTCTGGTACCGCGCGAGCGCCCAGCGCGAAGCCCGGCGCCTCGGCCTGACCGGCTGGGTGCGCAACCTCGCAGACGGCCGGGTCGAGGCCGAGGCCCAGGGGGCCTCCGACGCGGTCGAGGCCTTGATCGCCTGGTGCCGGCGGGGCCCTCCCCACGCCGCGGTCACGGGCGTCGAGCGCCGCGACACCTCCACGACCTGACATCACGCGGTCACCGGCACAGCCCGGTCCCGGCACTACACTCGCCCCGAGGCCGGAACCATGACCCCCGAACAAGCAGCAGAGCTGGAGCGGCTCGTGCGCGCGATGCAGAGCCGCGCCCAGGCAGGCGACGCCTTCGTCGACCGCGCCATCGCCCACTCCGCCCACGCCGACGCCGAGACCATCGAGAGCGCGCGTCGCGAGCTGGGCGCACTCGGAGACGGACAGCCCCTGCCCACCGGGTCCCGCGGACTCTGGGAGGCGATCGTGCACGAACACGGGCGCCCGGCCATTCCGATCGTCGGAGACCAGCTCCAGAACGTGCCCTGGCCCTGGACCGGCGAGCTGGGTCCCGCGGACCGCTGGACCCGGGCGTGCCAGGCGGTCGGGCGCCTGGCGCCGCTGCACCCGCACCCCGAGAGGCCGTACCTGGGCACCGGGGTCGTGGTCGGCGACGGCCTGATGCTCACCAACCGGCACGTCGCGGCGCCCTTCGTGCACGGCGTCGGCGAGCGGGACCTGCGCCTGCTCCCAGACCTGCCGGTGCAGGCGGATCTGCGCCAGGAGATCGTCTCGCTCGACGCGTTCGGCCCGGTGATCCTGCACATCACCGATGTGGCCCTGGTCCACCCTCACTGGGACCTGGCCCTGCTGCGCTTCGATCCCGACGACTTCGCGGGCCGCACGCCGGTCGAGCTGGCAGTGGCCCCGCCGGCCGAGGCCGAAGCCAAGGTCCTGATCATCGGCTTCCCCTACAAGGACGACCGGAACGACCCGGCTCTGCAGCAGCGGATCTTCGGCACCTTCGGTGACAAGCGGGCCCAGCCGGGAGTGATCACCGCACTGGTGAGCCCGACCGACTCCTACCAGCCGAGCGTCGACGCCCTGGCCCACGACTGCAGCACCCTCGGTGGCAACAGCGGCTCTCCGCTGTTCGAGCTGGCCACCGGCAAGGTCATCGGACTGCACTTCAAGGGCGAGTACCTCAAGGCGAACCACGCGGTGCCGAGCTGGGAGCTGGCCCGGGACAGTCGCCTGGTGGACCTGGGCCTCTTCGAGCCCAGACCCGCCTCCCCCGACGACCCCTGGGACGCGGACTTCGCCGCCGCCGATCGGCCCCTGACCGAGCTGGTCGGGCCCCAGCCCACGAGCGAGGCCCCAGTCCTCGACGCCGCCCTCTACGAGCGTCTCGACGACGACGGACTTCGGGAGCGTCTCACACAGGACCCCGGCGGGACCACCGCCGGCCTGGTGGCGCTGCTCGGTCCGGAGGAAGCCCGGGTGCTCCTGGACGATCTGGACCAGGCCGGCCCGGCGGCCGGGGCGATCGACCCGCAGAAGCCAGAGCTCGTCTACCTGCACGGCATCCTGGGCGGCCACCTGCGGGGGCCTCGCCGACGGGTGTGGTTCGCGCCGCTGGCCTTCGCCTCTGGGGACCTCGACCACCGGCTGACCCTGGGCGAGGACGGCCTGACCGGGACCGACCAGCAGATCCTCACCCCGGACGGCCACCTGCGGCTCAGCTACGCCAAGGCGGCACGGCGCTGGCGCCGCCAGGGCTTCGCCGTGCACGAGTGGAGCTTCGACTGGCGCCGGCCCGTCGTCCGGTCCGCCCGTCGCCTCCGGCACGCGCTGGCCCAGCTGGTGCTCGACCGGCCGGGTCGGGAATTCGTGCTGGTCGCCCACTCGATGGGCGGGCTCGTGGCCATGATCTACGCCACCCTGCGGGGTTCGAAGTGGCGCGACCAGTTGCGGCGGGTGGTGCTGCTCGGTTCCCCCCTGGGCGGCAGCTATGCCCCTCTGGAGTGCGGGATCGGGACCTACCCCTTCCTGGAGAAGCTCGCCTGGCTGACCCGCGGTGCCGACGCCGCGGACATGGCCGCCATGGCCCGCAGCCTGCCGGGGCTGTTGGACATGCTGCCCCACCCCAGCCTGAACCCCTCCGCCGAAGCGCTGTACGACCCGGACACGTGGGGGGACCGCCGCCCGCTGACGAAGTGGCTCGCCCGGAGCCGCGAGCTCAAGGCCCGGATCTGGGAGAGCGAGCTGCTGTCCCGCGCGACCGCCCTGGCCACGATCACGGAGGGCACGGTCACCAGCCACCAGGGCGCCGGCGCGACCCTGACGGCCGGTCAGCGGACGGGTGCGGGGGACGGCACTGTGCCCGCCTGGAGCGCGGTGCACCCCCACGTCGACACCTGGCAGGTGCACACCGGCCACTCCGACCTGCCCAACGACGACACCGCGATCGCGGCGGTGGCCCGGCTGGCCCTGGGTGAGCAACCCGACGGGCTGGAGAGGCTCTCTCACGACGACCTGCCACAGACCGCCTCGGCACCCGAGGCCGTGGCCCCCGGCGGGTGGTCGGAGGCCCACGGCCAGGCCCTGTCCGCCCGCCTCGCAGGCGGCGACTGGACGGCGGGCGACGTGGCCTGGCTCCGGTCGAACCACGGGGCCCCGGTCCCCGCACCGCCTGCCACCAGCGGATCTGGGCCCCTGCCCGTGCGACCCGTCCAGGGCCGGCCCGGCGCCGCGTGGCGAGCGAACGCGACCCGCGGCGGCACCCTGGGTCCCGACGGCCTCTCCAGCGAGCAGCTGGCAGCCGCCCGGGCCCTGGCCCAGGGCCACCCCGAGACCGCCTGGCCCCGGTGGACCCTCAGGGTCACCCCGACCCAGGGCGCCCCAGGCGGCCGCATCGCCGTGATCTGGCGGGTGGCGGAGGCGAACCAGAACTGGCGCCTGTGCGTTGCCCTGGGGGACGGGCGCGTGGACTGGGTGGCACCGACGCCCCCCGCCTCGGGCGACGCCACTCCCGGGGCGGTGTTCGATCTGCTCCTGCCGGCGGGCGAGGCACCCCAGGACCACGGCGTGCTCGCCATCCCCGGACCGCCTGAGGGCGTCGAGAGCCTGGCCAGCGGCTAGCAGAGCGTCCAGCGCAAGCTGCGCTGGCGGCGGCGCATGCGCACCTTCACGGCCACCAACCGCAAGCGCTGGTCCACGTCGGGCGCCGAGGAGCTGGATCCGGCCGATCCGCGCTGGCGGGCCATGCACGACCAGAGCCGGGACGGCGCCTGCCTGTGGCTGATCCATGGCACGGGCAAGCAGTGCCACGAGGGCTTCGGCTTCTTCGAGCCCCCGGAGCTGGCCCGCATGCACACCCACTACGGCGACCAGGTCTACGGTTGGGACCACTTCACTCTGCTCCAGGGCATCGCCAAGAACGTCGAGGACCTCAGGGCCCGCATGCCCGACCAGCCCCTGGAGCTCGCGCTGGACATCGTCGCCATCTCCCGCGGTGGCCTGCTCGCCCGCTTCCTGGCCGAAGGCCACGCGGCCGCGCTGCTCTCTCCTCACCGCATCCGCGTGCGGTCCCTGGTGTTCGTCGGCACCCCCAACCGTGGCACGCCCCAGGCGGTCAGCTCGCGCAAGGCCCGCCAGGCCCTGCGAAAGGCGATGGCCCACGACTCGGCCCAGGAGAACCTGGTCGGGTTCAGCGACGACCTGGACCTGGCCCTGGCGGCGCCGGCGTGGCGCCTCTTCCCGGGCCAGGAAGCGATGGTCCCCGGCAGCGCGCTGCTGGAGCAGCTCGAGTCTCCGGTCGCCTTCCCCGGCGGACGCCCGACCTACTACGCCGTGGCGGCCACCTTCCCCGCTGGCCGGGAGCCCGAGATCGACGATCTCTTCTCCGGAGAGGCCCACGACCTCATCGTCCCGACCGCCGGCGTCTACGACCTGGCTCACCCCCGGTCGCTCTTCCCGATCCCGCCCAGTCGACGGCTGGCCCTCGGGGATGCCGCGAACCACCACCACCTGCTCAGGCCGGATCTGGCGCGGAGCACCGTGCTCCAGTGGCTGGGGGTGCCGCCGTGAGTGTCCGCACCCTGAAGCCGCCGGAGGATCCGGGCCGGAGCCTGCGCCTGCCCGTGGTGCTCCAGGACCCCGCCACACCCCTCACCCGGCGCGGGGCCCTGGTGGACCAGGTGCCGGTGAAGGTGCGTCGCCCCCGTCGCGGTCCCCGGAGCGCCCGGGTGGAGGTCTCGCTGGCGCCCTGGGCGGACGGCGTGACCCTGGAGCCGGTCCGCGCCGAGGACCTGCACCCCAGCCGCAACGACTGGCGCACCAACCCGGCCTTCCGAGCCGTGCACACCTTCACGGTCGTGCAGGAGGTGCTGAACCTCTACGAGGAGGAGCACGGCCTGCACCACGACGTGCTGCTGAACCTGGCCGACGGCGAGCGCATCCTGATCGAGCCAGCGGCCGGCCTCGGCGCGAACGCCCACTACGACCCGGTCGACAAGTGCCTGCGGTTCTTCTTCGGACCGGCGCCGGGGTCTCGGGAGCCCCGGTACACCTGCATGAGCCGGGACATCGTGGCCCACGAGGCCGGTCACGCCGTCGTCGATGCCCTGTGTCCTTCGCTGGCCGACGCGCTCGGCCCCCAGGCACACGCCATCCACGAGGCGCTGGCGGATCTCACGGCGGTGCTCGTGGGTCTGCGGGCTGCCGAAGGGCGGGGACTTCGCCTGAGCAAGCTGGGCTCGCTGACCCTGATCGGCGAGCGCCTGGGCACCCGCCTGGGCCGCGGGTCCGCGCTGCGCGACCTCCGCAACACCAAGACCCTGGAGCCGGGCCACGGCCCCCGCTCGGTCGACCCGCTGGACCCCCACGACGCCAGCCAGGTCCTGTCCGGCGCCCTGGTGGACTATCTCCAGGCCTTCCAGGACAGCGGGCGGCGCATCGACCTGGCCGGCCTGCGGCTCTTCCAGGAGAACGTGCTCCGGGTCCTGGACTACCTGCCCCCTGGCGAGCTCGGCTTCGTCGACTTCTTCCTCACGGTGCTGAGCCTGTGGAAGATGCGCTTCCCGGGCGACAACTCCGAGGATCGGCTGCTCAACAAGATCCTCGCGGATCGCGGCGTCAGCCTCGACGGAGCCGGCGCGGCGAGCGCGGACTACGTCTACGACGACCTGATGCGGCAAGCGTCGCTGCGAGAAGGCCCGGGCGAGCACGGCGACATCTGGGAGGCGACGGACCCGGTGGCCTGGGCCGACGCGGGCAGCTCTCCCATCCGGCTGCCCCGTGACGCGGAGTGGGCATCCGAGCACTGCTCGCTGTCGATCATGGAGGCCCGCGGCGAGGACCCGCGCCACGCGATCGCCCGGCTGGCGTGGACCCTGGAAGAGCCGAATCCGCGAGAGCTGGTCCGCGACGGCTGGCCGCCAACCCGGCGGGTGATCTTCGGCGCGACGGCGGTCGTCGATGTCTTCGGCAAGCTGGCGATGGAGGTGCGCAGCCAGCCTCCCGAGGTCCACCGCACCGCCCGCGACAAGATGTTGGTGAAGCAGGTGCGTCAGGGTCGACTGGCTCTCCCGGACCGGGAGGGCGGCGACATGACGGCGACCGCACCCAACGGCGTGCTGCGGGTCAGCGGCCTCGGCCGCATGCTGCACGTCCGCTGACCCCGGCGAGGATCACTGCACCCTGGCAAGTAGCGCCTTCACCAAGGCATCCACCGTCCCCGGCCCGTGCCGGAAGAACAGCGACGGCTCGATCAGCTCCAGCTCCGTGAGCACCCAGCGTCCCCGCCGATCCCGCAGCCAGTCCACGCGCCCATACAGCAGGGGCTCCTCGAGCCCCAGGTGGAACTCTGCGGCCGCCATGGCCTGGCGGGACAGCTCGCGGAGCTCCGGCGGCGGGTCCCAGGGCTCGTCGTGGGCGCCGAAGTCGTCCTGGACCCGGTAGTCCCCAGGCACCGGCACCTTGCGCACCCCGTGTCGGGGCTCCCCGTCGACATCGATCACCGACACCTCGCCGAAGGTCTCGACCTCCGGCAGGTACGGCTGGAGCATCAGCCCCTCGGTGGGCAGCAGGCGATCGACGTGGGCCTGGGCGTCGCGCAGTCCCTGCTGGTTCGCGTCGAAGCGCAGGGTCTCCCGGGCGGTCTGACCGAAGACCGGCTTGATGAACCCCCGGAACCAACCGGCCTCGCCCACCAGCGCCGTCACGTCGGCCGGCCTGCCCGGGTCGAGCCAGATCGTCTCGGCGATGGGCACCCCGGCCTCCTCGAGATCGATCAGGTAGCCCTTGTGGCTGTTCCACTCGCAGACCCGGGGCCGGTTCCACACCCGGGTCTGGCCGGCCACCGACCAGAGCCACTCCACGAAGCGGTCCCGGTGCCAGGCGTAGTTCCAGGTCGTGCGCAGCAGCACCGCGTCGTAGTCCGCCCAGCAGATCACCGGGTCGTCCCAGGCCGGCTGCTCGACCACGGCGCCGGCCGCCCGGAGCCGGTCGTGCAGGGGCGCGTCGTCGACCTCCCAGTCCGGGAGGCCGAGCTGGCTCGCCAGGGCGAGCCGCATCAGGGGGCCTCCAGGGCATCGGCGGGCCAGGGCCCCAGGAGCTTCACCTCCGGGGTCAGCCACACCCCGTGCTGCTCCCGCACCACCACCCGGGCGTGGGCGATGAGCCAGCGGATGTCCTCGGCGGTCGCGTCGCCGTGGTTCACGATGAAGTTGGCGTGCTTCCGGCTGATCTCGGCGCCGCCCCGGCGGGTGCCCTTGAGGCCCGAGACGTCGATGAGCCGCGCCGCGTGGTCCCCGGGCGGGTTGGTGAAGGTGGACCCGCAGGAGGGCTTGTCCAGGGGCTGGGTCGCCTTGCGCCGGGCGAGGAAGGCCTGGCGCCTGGCGAGCCGCTCGGCGACGTCCTGGTCGGTGAAGACCAGGTGGGCCCAGGCCACCACCGCGCCCGGAGGCAGGACGGCGTGGCGGTAGGCGAAGGCCAGGTCGTCGGGGGCCAGCTCCAGGACCTCACCGCCCGACAGGACCACCGTGACCCGCTCCACCAGCTCGGCGGTCTCGCCGAGCAGGGAGCCGGCGTTCATCACCACCGCACCGCCCACCGTGCCGGGGATGCCCGCGAAGGGCTCGCCGCCCGCCAGCCCGGCGCGGTCCAGGCGGGCCAGCAGCACGTTGAGGCGCAGGCCGGCGCCCACCCGGGCCCGGGTGCCATCGAGGCGCCAGCCGGCCAGGTCGCTGACCAGGCGCACCACCAGGCCCTGGATGCCCTCGTCGTGGATGAGGGCGTTGGAGCCGTTGCCCAGCACCGTCACCGGCAGGCCCGTGCGCTGGACCGCCACCAGCTGCTCCAGGGTGCCCACCTCGACCCAGGCCTCGGCGGGCCCGCCGACCCGCCAGTAGGCGAGCTTGTGCAAGGGGCGGTCCCGGGTGACGGCGCACCCGGCCTCGGCCAGGGCGTCGAGCACGGCGCTGCCGATCACGTCAGTTCAGCCGGTCGAGGGTCTGGCCGTCGTAGCGCACCCCCCCCTGGACCACCTCGACGATCCCGGTGGTCGCCGTAACATCCGCGAGTGGATCGCCGTCGAGCAGGACGAAGTCCGCCAGCTTGCGGCGCTCCAGGGACCCCAGGTCCCGCTCCAGCCCCAGGTACCAGGCGGCGTCGAGGGTCGCGGCCCGCAGGGCGCCGTCGTTGCCCAGGCCGTCGGCGAGGGCCCAGAGCTCCCAGTGGCCGCCGACGCCCTGGAGCTGGCCGTGGGCCCCGAGCACGACCGGCACCCCGGCGTCCTGGAGCTCGCCCGCGGCTCGGCTGGCCGACCGGTGGTGCCAGTCGCCGTCGCGAACGGCCGAGGGCGTGCGGCGAGCGACCCGGTCGATCACCTCGGTGGGGGTGAAGCGCAGGAACTTGTCGTCGTCGAGCAGGCGGTAGCTGTCGTAGTAGTAGCGCTCGCCGGTGGGCCCGCCGTAGGCCACGAGCAGGGTCGGGCTGTAGCCGGCGCCGGTGGCCGCGTAGAGCCCGATCACGTCGGCGTAGAGCGGCGCGACCGGGAGGCTGTGCTCGATGCCTGTGTGGCCGTCGATCAGCATGGCCAGGTTCATGAACAGGTCGCCGCCGCCCTCGGGGTAGACGTTCAGCCCCTCTTCCCGGGCGGCCTGGACCACCCACTGGCGCTGGTCGCGGCCGGGCTGCTGGTAGTTCTTCACGCTGACCGCGCCGACCGCTTCCTTGCGCCGGACGTGGAAGCGGGCGTCCTCCAGAGAGTCGACCCGGGTCCGGCCCCGGGCCTTGGCGCCGTACAGGATGCCGCCGGTGCTGTAGACCCGCGGCCCGCGCTCCAGGCCCGCGGCGATGCGCTCCGCGGTGCCGAAGACCACGTCGTCCGCGGCGCTGGGGTCGTGCACGGTGGTGAAGCCGTAGGCCAGGGCGATCTCGTGGCGCCAGGACCGCTGGGGGTGGGCGTCGCTGGCGCCGTAGTGCAGGTGGGCGTGCACGTCGATGAGGCCAGGGATGAGGGTGCGGCCCTGGCCGTCGACCGTGCGCACGCCCTCGGGAGGCGGCTCGGTGCCGATGCTCAGGATGCGGTCTCCCTCGACCACCACCGTGGCGCCGTCGATCACCCCCTCGGGCCCCATGGTCACCGCCCGCACGTTCACGTAGGCCCAGGTGTCCGTGGGCAGGGGGCGGTCCAGGCGGGCCTCCAGCCGCACCTCCCGGTCGGCGAAGGTGAGCTCCGGGCCAGCGCTCCAGCTGACCTGCTCCCCGGACCAGGAGAGCCAGGCGCCTGCCTCCTCCCCCACCTGGGTGACCGGCACCGGCTGGGACTCGGGACCGAGCACCAGGGGGTTCGCGGCGGTCCAGGGCAGGGGCGCCCGCCAGACCTTGTGGTCCTCGACCCAGGCGACCGCGTCGCCGCTGGGGGAGACCACGACCTCGAGCGCTCGCTCGAAGCGGGCCACGGTGCGCTCCACGTGGCCCCCGTAGGTGACCTCCTGGAGCAGGGTCTGGGGCGCGATCCAGGGCTTGTCGCCGGGCTCGTCCGCGGTCAGCAGGAGCCGGGTGCCGTCTGGGGACCAGCCCGGGCGCTGGACCCTGCGACCGCCGCCGCTCATGTCCCGCTGGAGCACGGGCACCGCCGGGCCGCCGTCCAGGCTGGCGATCTCCAGCTGGAGCCAGAGCTCGTTGCTGGTGTCGTGCCCGCGCAGGGGCGCCCCCGAGCCCTTCCACCAGGCGAGCTTGCGCCCGTCCGGGCTCCACGAGGGCGCCAGGTACTGGGCCCGGGCCCCGGTGACGATCTGCTCCTTGCCGGTCTCCATGTCCCGGACACGCACGTCGCCCTGCTCCGTGTCGTGCCAGGTGGCGTAGACCAGGTGCCGGCCGTCGGAGCTCCACTGGGGGGCGAGGGCTCGGCGACTGCCGTCGGTCAGGGGCTCGGCCGGTGCGGTCTCGACCCCCTGGACCCAGAGCCGGCCGAAGGCCTCGAAGACCACGGTCTGGCCGTCGGGAGAGACCGCCGGCCACCGGACCGCGCGGGCGACGACCTCGTTGCCCAGGCCGACCCGGCGGGTGTGGCGCACGGGCTCGGTGAGCACGTGGCGCACCTTGGCGGTGAAGGGAACGACCGTGCGTCGGCCGGACCGGGCGTCCACCCGCACCAGCTGGCCGTCGTCCCACAGCACCAGCTCGGTGCCGTCCGGGGTCCAGGAGGTGTGGGGGTAGAGACCGTTGAGGGCGAAGCCCTCCTGGTTGTCCCGCTCGAAGCCATCGGCGATCTGGCGGCGGGAGCCGTCCTCCGGATCGTAGATCTCGAGCACGCTCTCGCTGCCGCGCCGGCGCAGCAGCGCGACCTCGGCGGTGACCGGGTTCACGCTCGGTCGGAAGGCCGAGCCCGCCTCGGCGGTCAGCCGCAGGACCTCGCCGGTCTGCAGGTCCAGCCGGTGCAGGTCGAAGATGCCCTGGTTCGGGTCCCGGTCGTACTGGAAGCGCCAGGGAGTCGAGGAGAAGTAGAGCGACCGACCGTCGGGGGCGAAGCTCGCCTCCATCGGGAAGGGGTGGTCGTCGGTGCTGGTGAGCTGCACGCCGTCGCCGCCGTCGACGTCGAAGAGCCAGAGCTCGCACATGCCGATGGAGCGGGTGTCGGTGATGCGCTTGCGGGCGACGATGGTGCGGCCGTCGGGACTCCAGGTGGCCTCGGCGAAGCGCTCCGGTCGGCCGGTGGTGAGCTTGCGGTCCTCGCCCGCCTCGAGGTCGCGGATCCAGATCTCCTGGTTGCCGTCGCGGTCGGAGACATACAGCAGGCGGGTGCCGTCGGGGCTCCAGCGGGGGTCCTGGTCCCAGGCGGCCCCCAGGGTGATCCGGCGGGCCCGACCGCCCTCGAAGGGCAGCAGGTACAGGTCGCCGAGCAGGTCGAAGACCAGCTGGCTGCCGTCGGGGTGGACGTCGACCGAGAGCCAGGTGCCCTCGCTGAGCTCGGCGCTCCAGGTGTGGGTCGGTCCGTGGGGCGCCTGGACGTCCCAGCCGCTGGGGCGGGCGGCCAGGGCGCCGGTCAACAGCAGCGAGGACAGCAGCGCCAAGGCAACTCCAACAGGGTCGGGAGGATATCCCCCAGCGGTGGGCGCGGCTTCCTGGCTCTGGGTGGTGGTGGCGTGTCGCCAGGCGCCCGTGGTGGACCTGCCCGACACCTGGCGCCTGGCGACCGAGGACGGGGTGTGGGTCGAGGGGGTGTCGCTGTCGACGGAGTGGCGCACCCTGGCCCTGGAGGTGATACACTGAACGCCCGTACAGCACCCGAGCACCGTGGCCGCTCCCCTCCCCCAGATCCCCGCCGACGCCGACCGTGCCGAGACCCTCGATCAGCTCCGTGCCTTGATCCGGGCCCAGGCACCCTTCGCCCTGCGCACGGCCGAGGAGACTCGGCGGCGCAGGGCACCCCTGCCCACGGGTCACCCCTCCCTGGACACCCTGGTGCACGGCTGGCCCGCGCCTGGGCTGGCGGAGGTGACGGGCCGACTCGGCACCGGGCGGCTGTTCCTGCTGCGCCCGGCCATGGTGCGTCTCACGTGCGAGCGGCAGACGGTCGCGGTGGTGGACCCTCTTGCCCAGGTGAACCCCCTGGGCCTCGCTGGGGTGGACCCCGACCACCTGCTGATGGTCCGCGCCAGTCCAGAGCAGTCCGGCTGGACCTCCGAGCAGCTGGCCCGGTCCGGGGCGGTGTCCCTGGTGGTGCTGCTGGACCCACCGCGCCAGTCCCGGGTGGGCGCCCGCCTGTCCCGAGCGGCCGAGCAGGGCCGGGCCGCCGTGGTGCTCGTGAGCGAACGCCCCGACGTGCGCGTGCCCGCCACCCTGCGGCTCCAGGTGGTCGGCCAGGGCCTCGCCGGCTGCACGGTCAGGGTGGAGCACCTGCGTGGCGCGACCCCGCTCCGCCGAGAGGTCCGCCTGCCCCGCTGATGTCAGCGTGTGTCACGCCTCTCGTGGCTCCGCCCCCTCGATCCGTTCCCCGGGGCGTGAGCCCTCCCACCCCCGAACGCCTCCGCGACCGCTACACCACCGGCATCTCCCTCGTGGTGCTCGGCGCGATGCTCGCCGCGGGGCCCGTGGCCTGGTTCGGCGCCACCCAGCTCGACGTGGCCGGGCAGCCGGCCCTGACCACCTCCTGGATCAACCTGCTGCTGCTGTGCGCGGCCACCGTGCTGGCGGTGACCCTCACCGCCACCTGGGCCCTGGCCGACCGCTTCGCCCGGCCCTTCCAGGAGCTCGCCGAGACCCTGCGCCAGGACCTGCCCTTCGACGAGCCCACCGGCGAGTACGAGACCATCGCCACCGGCATCCAGCAGATGCAGACCCGGCTCCACGACGCGGAGGACTCCCTGCGCCGGCACGAGCGCCTGGCGGAGATGGGCCAGTTCGCGGCGGCTCTGGGCCACGAGCTCCGGGGGCCCATGACCGTCATCCGCGGCCGGGCGGAGCTGCTGCAGATGCGCCTGGACGACCCCGCCCGCGCCGCCAGCCTGGCCGACCGCCTGCAGCACGACATCGATCTGATGGTCGAGCTGCTGGAGAACCTGGTGGTCTACGCCCGGGTCCGGGAGAGCGATCCGGTCGCCGTCGATCTGGCGGCGCTGTGCACCGATCTGCTGTCCGACATGACCCTGCCGCCGACGATCGTGTGGGCGGTCCGGGCCGAGCCCTTCTCCCCGGACGCCTGGGTCGACGAGACCCAGCTGCGCTCGGTCGCCAGCAACCTGATCCGCAACGCCATCGAGGCCATGCCCGAAGGCGGACTCGTGGAGGTCCGGGTGGCGCCCTCCGGTGAGCACGGCGTGCGCCTCGAGGTCCGGGACCAGGGCGTCGGCATGCCCCCGGACGTCCAGGCCCATCTCTTCGAGCCCCTGTTCACCACCAAGACCACCGGCACCGGGCTGGGCATGGGCATCGTGAAGAATTTCGTGCAGACCAACGGCGGACGGGTGCTGGTCGAGTCCGTGGAGGGCCGGGGCACGACCATGACGGTCGAGCTGCCGGCCGATGCGCGGGTTGCGGGTCGGTGGCGGTCGACGGCTCAGTAGCGCCGCCTACTCCTTGCCCGCCGCCTTGCCGGTCTTCTTCTCCGGCTGCTTCTTCGCGTCGGACTTCTTCTCGATCTTCGGCCTGGTCAAGCCCAGGACCGTGCGGGCGTTGCCGATCATCTTGTTCCACGACGGGTTGTCGTGCTTGGCGACGGCGCCGAAGCCGATCATCGCCAGGATCAGCAGCCCCGCGATGATCTGAGCGGTCTTGTCCGGGGCGTCGTGGTCGGTGCTCACGGGTTCGACTCCAGCTCGTCGTCGTAGAGCACCGTGCCGTCGCCGTCCAGGAATTCGACCCGCAGGGAGGGCCTCAGAGGGTTCGTGGTGAGCCGGCAGAAGGTGTGGGCCGAAGACGCGAAGGGGTAGACGTCGTCGAAGATCATGATGTCGGCGATGGCGTTGCCCGTGGAGCCGGCCGGGCCCATCGCGATGTCCCAGATCCCGGAGCCGACGCCTTCGGCGCTCGCCCGGGCCACCAGGCCCATGTGGATGTCGCCGGAGAGGAAGAACACGCCGGGGACTTCGTCCAGGGCCGCGAGCACCCGGTCCCGCTGCTCGGGGTAGCCGAACCAGCGGTCGTCTTCGTTGACCGTGGCGAACAGCGGAGACAGGTCGGCGATGGGCACCGAGTTGAGCACCAGCTTGAGCGCGGCCGCGCTCCCAACCACCCCGTCGATCAGCCACTGGAGCTGCTCTTCGCTGATGTAGGTCCCCGACTCCGGGTCCCGCTCCGAGCGGCAGTCGAGCACGAAGAGCTCGACTGTGTCCCCGATCCGCAGGCTGCGGTAGTGCACCGCCGGGTCGCGCTCGCGGGTCGGGTGGTGACTGTAGAAGGCCGCGATGCCGTTGACCTCCTCCTCCTCGGACGGCGGCTCGGTGCCCCACTGGTTCTCGACCTCGTGGTCGTCCCAGCAGGCGACGCCGGCGCAGGCCGCGCGGATGGCCCGGTAGCCGGGCTCCTCCAGGTACTCGGCGTACAGGTCCAGGTACTCCTCGGGGGTCTCGGCGCTGTCGGCGTAGACGTTGTCGCCTCCATACAGGAACAGGCCCAGGCCGGCCTCGGCCGCGCGGCTGTAGACCGGAAAGGGCGCCCCGCTGATCCGGGAGCAGGAGGTGCCGCCCAGGGTGACCCGCCAGTCGCCACCCGAGGGCGGCGCCCGCCAGGTGCCCACGTCGGACCGGCCCCCGTCGTGGCGAAAGTAGAAGCTGTACCAGGCCGTGTTCGCACCGTGGATCAGCCGCTCGCGGACGATGCCGTGCTGATCGGGGGTGACGATCTCGGTGTGCACCTCGGCCCAGCCCTCCGCGAAGTGCTCGAACACGACGAGCTCGACGGCCTCCGCCCCGAAGACCCGGGTCCAGAGCGTGGTCTCGGCGGGGTCCGGATCGCCAGCGGCCACCCCCAGGGGAAAGGCGTCCTCGTCGAGGGTCTCGGCTGGCACGAGGGCCGTCGGGCGCAGGCCGGGCCACGCCTCGAGCTCCGCAGAGTCGCCGGTGTCCGCGCCGCCGCTACCGGTGCAGCCCCCGATCACCCCCGCGGCCCCCAGCTTCAACACGTCCCGGCGTCGCATGGCCATCGCTCCTCCACCTCCGCTCTAACCCCGGTTACCGCACTCCCATGGCCATCCCCCTGCTCGAGCGCATCGAACACGAACAGGGCGTCATCGGACGCCGCGAAGAAGCCGACGCCCTGCTCGCCTGCCTGTGGGCGAAGCGGCACGTGTTGATCGAGGGCCCGGTCGGGGTGGGCAAGACCGTGCTCGCCAAGGCCACCGCCGCCGTGCTGGAGCGCCCCATCCTGCGGGTCGACGGCGACGGCCGCTACACCGAGGCCCGCCTGGTGGGCCAGTTCGATCCCCCGGTGGTGCTGGCCCGGGGCTACGACCCCGACGCCTTCCTCGCCGGGCCGCTGGTCCTGGCGATGCAGCAGGGCGGCATCCTGTTCCTCAACGAGCTGAACCGCATGCCCGAAGGCGTGCAGAACGTGCTGCTGCCAGCTCTGGACGAGGGCACGCTGCTCGTGCCCCGCTTCGGCGAGATCGTCGCGGAGCCGGGGTTTGCGGTCATCGCCACCCAGAACCCGGCGGAGTTCGTCGCCACGGGGACCCTGAGCGAAGCCCTGCGCGACCGCTTCGAGCTGGTGCGGCTGGACTACCAGACCACCGAGGACGAACAGGCCATCGTGCGCCAGGCCGCCCGCTGCAGCCCCAGCGAAGAGCTGATCGCCCGGGCCGTGGCCCTCACCCGGGCGACGCGCAGCGATCCCCGGGTCCGGCGCGGCGCCTCGGTGCGAGCGGCCATCGCGATGGCGGACATCGCCACCGAGCTCGGCGGAGACCTGGCCCGGGCCGCAGCCCTGACCCTGCCGACCCGCATCGAGCTGCTGGATGAGCGCGGCACCGATCTCGACGTCCTGCTGGGGGACCTCGCAAAAAAAGCCCGGGGGCCGCGGGTGCGCTGAAGGGGCCCCCGCAGCCCCCTGAGCCCACGGCCCTGGACTCCGCGCCCCACGTGCGCTCCCCCGCCCTCGACGCGCTGCTGCACGAGCTGCCGTCCGGCTGGGAGGCGGCGACCCGCTACCACTCCCTGAAGCGCGCCCTGCCCCCTGGCCAGGCGCGGCAGCTGGTCACCGAGCGGGCGATCGACGCGGTGGTGGCCCGGGCGATGGACCTGGTCCGCCACGCGGCCCGGCCGACCCGACGGCGGCGGGACACCTGGCCTCACCCGGGGGAGCTGGACCTGGACGCCACGGTCGAGGCCCTGGACGTGGCGCCGCTGGCCGAGGGACAGCGCGGGGTGGCCTGGCGACCAGAGGGCGTGCGCGTCGCGCAGACCGTGCCCCGGGACGCCGACGTGGTCGCGATCCTGGACATGAGCCTGTCGATGAACGGCGAGAAGATCGCGCTCGTGGCGGTCGCGGCCGCGATCCTGCACCTCAAGCTCGACCGGGTAGCGGTGGTGTCCTTCGACACCCTGGCCAG
This sequence comes from uncultured Enterobacterales bacterium, assembly GCA_964344945.1. GTDB lineage: Bacteria > Myxococcota_A > UBA796 > UBA796 > CAJQPC01 > CAYFPX01. The sequence continues at coordinate 11,120 of CAYFPX010000074.1, read as the reverse complement.
CACCCTGGTGCCCCTGGGGGCCAGGCTCGGGGTGCGAGAGGTCGTGCGGCGGGTCCTGATGGTGCCGGCCCAGGGCTACACCCACATCAGCGCCGGACTCGGCGAGGGCCTGGAGCAGCTGATCCGCAGTCGCCGCAAGGAGCGGGTGGGCCTGCTGCTGAGCGACGGCATCAGCAACGTGGGCCAGGACCCGGTGCACGTCGCCCAGCGCTTCCCCACCCTCCACGTGATCCAGGTGGGCCGGGACGTGCCCCAGGGACGCCGGGCCTGCACCCGCATGGCCCAGGCGGGCCAGGGAGCGCGGTGGCACGCACCGACGTACCTGGCGCTGCCGCAGGTGGTGCGGCAGGTGGTGCGGGAGGTGTTCCGGGGGTGACGGCTCGCGACAGCCGGCTCGGCGCACCGGGTCTCGTCGCTGACGCGCCTCGACGGTGATCGGTCATCGGTGATCGGCAGTCGGCGACCGGCTCAGGGCGACGTGTGGCCCCCCTTCGCAGAACCTGGCAGACGCCGCATCGCAGGGACTGTGGTCTCCGCTGACCACCGATCACCGATCGCCGACCACCGCCGTGGCACGACCAGCGCCCGGCGTCGACGGGCCGAGGGACCCGGCGCGAGTGCGCTGGTGGCGGGCGCCCGCTGACCGCAGTACCGGGGTGCCACGATGTCCACCGCCCGCGCCACCGCCGCCGCCGCCGAGATCGACCGGATCAACACCTTCTTCCCGCTGATGACGCGGCTCGGCAACCGCTTCGCCCGCACCCGCCCCTGGGAAGGCCGCGTGGTGGGCGTCAACGCCCACCTCACCACCCTGACCGCCGCCCTGGTGCGCGAGCTCAGCCTGGGTGGGGGCGAGTGGGTGGTCAGCGCCGCCAACGAGGCGACCACGGACATCCGGGTCGTCGAGCTCCTACGAGGCCAGGGCATCGCGGTGCACACCGGCGGCGACCTGCGCAACCGACACAAGGGCCTGCTCGACCACCGCCCGGACCTCATCGCGGACGTGGGCTTCGAGTTGCTGGGCACGCTCCTGGACCACCGGCCCGAGCAGGTCGAAGAGGTCCAGGCCGCCGTCGAGATCACCCGCTCCGGCGTCTCCCGGCTCCGGGCCCGGCCCAGCCTGCCGTGGCCGATCGTCAACCTCAACGACGGCCTCATCAAGCACAACGTGGAGAACCGCCGAGGCGTGGGCGAGGCCCTGTGGAACTCGGTCCAGGACATCACCGGCACCCACCTCTCGGGCCGTCGGGTCCTGGTGGTGGGCTACGGCCCCGTCGGCCAGGGGGTCGCGGCCCACGCCCGGGCCCTGGGCGCGGTGGTCGAGGTCTTCGAGATCGACCCCATCCGCAGCCTCGTGGCCCACTACGACGGCTACGCCACCCCGACCCTGGCCGAGGGACTCGACGAGGTCGAGGTGGTCGTGACCGCCACCGGCCGCCAGAAGGCCGTGACGGTCGACCACCTCCGGGGGCTGAAGAAGGGCGTGGTGCTGGTGAACGCGGGTCACGGCGGCGACGAGATCGACGTGGACGGGCTCAAGGCCGCTGCCAGCTCGGGGATGGAGGTGGGCGAGAACTGCACCCGCTACCGCCTCGACGGTGGCCCCTGGCTCTCGGTGCTCGGCGACGGCCACCCCCTGAACATCGTGACCAACGCCGGCAGCCCCGAGCCGGTGCTGCTGCACTTCGCGGTCGTGGGCCTGACCCTGGAGTGGCTGGCCCGGGAGACCCCGCCCACCTGCGGCGAGCTCCAGGTCCCGCGGGCCATCGAGGAAGACGCCGCCCGCCTGGCCCTGGCGGCCCTGACCGGCCGGCCGTGACCCAGCTGCCAGAGCCCGTGGCCCAGGCCTATGCGGCCCTCCGCGCCGGCGCCTGGCACGACGCGCGCACCCACGTGGTCGCCGCCCTGGCGGCGATCGAAGAGCCATCGCTGCGGGCTCGCCTGCACGGGTGGCATGCCCAGGTCCTGGCGGAGCTCGGCGAGCTGGCCGAGGCCCGGGTGGCGGTGCGGCGGGCCCTGCTGGGGGCACGGGAGCTCGGCGACGACCCGGCCGCACTGGCTCCGCTCAAGGCTCTGCACGGGCGCATCACGGCCATGCTCAGCGCCGACGACGCCGCGGCACGCCGCCAGGCCGAGGCCCGCGCACTCGCTGCCCGTCCCCTGGCGGAGCTGCTCGAAGAGGCCAGCGAGCCCCTGGCCCGCGCCGGGGTCTACCTGGCCCGGGCCGACGCGCTCGCGGACCAGGGCCAGGCGGAGGCGGTCAGCGAGCTGGTGGCCCTGGGCCTCGCCGAAGCCCCGGCAGAGGCGGTGCGGGAGCAGGTGCTCCTGCGCCTGGCCTGGCTCCGGGTGCACCCGCCCCACACCGCGGATCTGCTCGCCGAGGCGCTGCAGCTCGCCGAGGACGCCGCGAGCGAGACCCTGGTGACCGCGTGTGCGCGAGCGGCCAGGGACCTGGGGCTCGCCCTGCCCGAGCCGGAGTTCTAGTGCGGCTCGGCTCCATCGACATCGGCAGCAGCAGCCTGCACCTGTGGGTGGTCGACCTGGTCGACGGGCGCCGGGAGACCGTCCACCTTGGCCGGGCCGGCCTGCGCCTGGTGCGTCGCTGGGCTGCCGATGGCCCCTGCCTGGACCAGGCGGCCTCGGCCAGGGCCCTGGCCGCCCTGGCCGGCATGGTGGCGCACTGCGCGGGCCTGGGCTGCGACCACGTGCGCATCTCCGCGACCTCGGCAGTGCGCGCGGCCCGGGATCACCAGGTCTTCTGCAACCAGGTGCGCGAGCTGTCCGGCGTGCCGGTCCGTGTCCTCACCGGCGAACAGGAAGCCGCGATCAGCTTCCTCGGGGTGGTCGACCGGCTGGACTGCTCCGGGGGGCCGGCCCTGGTCTTCGACCTGGGTGGCGGCTCCACGGAGCTGGTGCTCGGGGACCGCGGCGGCGCCCAGTGGCTGACCTCGCTGCCCGTGGGGCATCTGCGGGGTACCCAGGCCGTGGCCCCGCTGCCGGATCCGCCGCTGACCGAGACCACCGCGCAGCTGAGGTCCTGGCTCGATCCCCAGCTCGAGGCCGCCCTGGCGCCGCTGTCCAGCCACACCTGGGACAAGCTCTTCGGCATCTCCGGCACGGTCTGGACCCTCTCCCGGGTGCTCGAGGCTCACCAGGCCCGTCCGCTGCCCCAGGAACGCGCCGCGCCCCGCGTCGACCGCGCCGAGCTCGAGTCCCTGCGCCTGCGCCTGGAGCATCTGCCCCGGGCGAAGCTCGCCGATCTCCCGGGCATGGACCGTCGCCGAAGCGACAGCTTCTACGCCGGCGTCGTGGTGGTCGAGGCGCTGCTCGAGGCCCTGGGCCGGGACACCCTCTGGACCGCCGAAGGCGGCGTGCGGGAGGGACTGGTGGCAGACTTCGAGCGGGAGCACCTCGCATGAGCGCCGTCCTCCATGCCCTGCGGGTCGCCGGCGGCATCGACGCCGTCAAGCGGACCCAGGCCTACTACAAGCTCTTCGGCGACCTGTTCGAAGCCGCGAGCCAGGGCTCGGGCTTCTACAACCTGGGGCTCTGGGACCGGCCCGACGCCGCCTGGCCCGACGCCCAGGCCGCCCTGGTCGAGCTCTTCAACAGCCACCTCCCGGACACTGGCCACCTGCTCGACGTGGGCTGCGGGGTCGGCGGGCCGGCGCTGCGGCTCGCCCGGGCGTGCCCGGAGCTCCGCATCACTGGGGTCAATGTCGTCGAGGATCACCTGGAGCGGGCCCGCCAGCGGGCGACCGACCGGGTGGACTTCCTCTGGGCCGACGCCGACGAGCTGCCCTTCCGCACGGGCAGCTACGACGGCGCCCTCAGCATCGAGTCGGCCTTCCACTTCCGCGACCGGGGACAGTTCACCCACCAGGTGGCCAAGGTGCTCAAGCCCGGCGCCCCCCTGGTGCTGACGGACTGGGTGAATCGGCCGGAGAGCCGGCGGCTCTACGACCGCGCCGTGCTGCGCGGGGCCGAGAAGGCCCTTGGCTCCGGCGGCCTGGGCACCGCCGAGGAGTGGCACCACAACCTCGCCCACTACGGCTTCGACGACGTGGTGGTCGAGGACCTCTGGCCGCGCATCCTGCCGGGGCTGCCGCGGTGGGCCGACATGCTCGAGGGCACGCTGATGCCGTCGACCTACCCGCGGGTGGTGCTCAAGCAGGCGGCCAGGGGGCTGCGCTACGTGCACAGCCGTGGGCTGCAGGGGCCGCTGGGGGTGGTGTTGGTGCGGGGGATCAGGGCGGCGGACTGACCCTGTCGAGCGGACCCAGGTCCCCTCCCGTGGCGCCGCCCCGCCAGCGCCTTGCCCCCGTCGTCGGCCCTCGTGATGCTCCTGGCTGGTCCGGCCACGACCGCCGCAATAGACCGCGCGCCCCCACAGGGAGCCCTCATGGCGGTCGATCGCGCGCCGGTCGTCGATCAGAACTTCACCACGACGGTGGCGTCTCTCACCCCGGGGACTCCCCGGACGGATCTGGACAGCCCGGTCCGGCAGGGCGATGGCCTCACCGCCCGGGATGCTCTGGCCCTGTTCGAGACCCAGCTGGCCAGCCGCCACCTGGACCTGGCGGCGCGGTGGATGAAGGCACGCGGCACCGGCTTCTACACCATCGGCAGCTCCGGACACGAGGGCAACGCGGCGGTCGCAGCGGCCCTGCGCCCGACCGACCCGGCCTTCCTGCACTACCGCTCCGGGGCGTTCTTCCTCCACCGGGCCAGCCAGGTGCCCGGCCAGACCCCGATCCTCGACGTGCTGCTCGGCATGGCGGCCAGCAGCCAGGACCCCATCGCCGGAGGCCGGCACAAGGTCTGGGGATCCCTGGCGCTGCAGGTGCCGCCCCAGACCTCGACCATCGCCTCGCACCTTCCGAAGGCCGTCGGCGCCGCCCTGACCCTGGACCGCATGCCCCGCCTGGGGCTCACCCCGCCGGTGCCCGAGGACAGCATCGTGGTCTGCACCTTCGGCGACGCCAGCAGCAACCACAGCACCGCGGTCGGGGCCATGAACACGGCCGGGTGGGCCGCCCACCAGAACCTGCCCGTGCCCCTGCTCTTCGTGTGCGAAGACAACGGCGTCGGAATCTCGGTCCACACCCCCGAGGACTGGGTCGCATCCGCCCACGGCTCCCGCGCCGGCATCGCGTACTTCCCCGGCGACGGCCTGGACCTGCCCGACGCCTGGCGAGCCGCCCACGACGCCGCCGAGTACGTGCGCCGGACCCGCAAGCCGGCGTTGTTGCACCTGCGCGTCGTGCGCATGCTCGGCCACGCCGGCAGCGACGTGGAGCAGACCTACCACCCGCTCTCGCGCATCGAGGCCCAGGAGGCCAGGGACCCGGTGCTGGCGACCGCCCGGCTCCTGGTCGAAGGCGGCTGGCTGACCCCCGACGCCTGCCTCGCGCTCTACGAGGAGCACCGGGCCCGCACCCTCGCCCTGGCCGCCGAGGTCGAGTGCCGCCCGCACCTGACCAGCGCCGCCGAGGTCATGGCCCCGATGGCGCCCCACTCGCCGGACGCGGTCGCCGCCGAGGTGGCCCGGACCCCGGAGACCGAGGCCCGCAGCGCCTTCTGGGAGGGCCGCCTGCCGGAGTCCGACAGGCGCCCGCGGCACCTCGCCGTCCAGCTCAACCGGGCCCTGGGCGACCTGCTGGTCAAGCACCCCGAGGCCCTGATCTTCGGCGAGGACGTGGCCAGGAAGGGCGGCGTCTACCACGTGACCGACAAGCTGTCGGCGCGGGCGGGCATCGGGCGGGTGTTCAACACCCTGCTCGACGAGCAGGCCATCCTGGGCATGGCCCTGGGCGCCGGCCAGCTCGGCTGCCTGCCCTTCCCCGAGATCCAGTACCTGGCGTACCTGCACAACGCCGAGGACCAGCTCCGGGGCGAGGCGGCCAGCCTGCAGTTCTTCAGCAACGGCCAGTTCCGCAACCCGATGGTCGTGCGCATCGCCAGCTACGCCTACCAGAAGGGCTTCGGCGGGCACTTCCACAACGACAACTCCGTCGCCGTGCTCCGGGACATCCCCGGCCTGATCATCGCCAGCCCAGCCCGCGGCGACGACGCGGTGGCGATGCTCCGGACCTGCGCGGCCGCGGCCCACGTCGACGGCGCGGTCTGCGCCTTCCTGGAGCCCATCGCCCTCTACATGACCCGGGACCTGCACGAAGAGGGCGACGGGCTGTGGACCACGTCCTACGAGCCCGCCGGGGAGCACCTGGCCGTGGGCTCGGGGCGCACCTGGGGCGACGGCGACGACCTGACGATCGTGAGCTGGGCCAACGGCCTGTGGATGAGCCTGCGGGTCGCGAAGCGCCTCGCGGACCAGCACGGGATCCGCTGCCGGGTCCTGGATCTGCGCTGGCTCAACCCCCTGCCCGTCGCCGATCTGCTGCGGGAGGCCGGCGCCACCGGCAAGGTCCTGGTGGTCGACGAGACCCGCCGCACCGGTGGGGTCAGCGAGGGGGTCTACGCCGCCCTGATCGACGGGGGCTACCGGGGCGAGCTGGCCCGGGTCACCGCCGAAGACAGCTTCGTGCCCCTGGGTGCCGCGGCCTATGAGGTGCTGGTGACCGAGGACGCCATCGAAGCTGCTGCCCTGGCGCTGTGCACCTGATGGCCCGCCGCTGCCTGATCGTCTGCCCCGGTCGGGGCTCCTACGGCCGGGCCCAGCTGGGCAGCCTGCCCACCGGTGATCCACTCATCGCCTGGCTCGACGGCTTCCGGCGGGATCTGGGGCGACCGACCCTGAGCGAGCTCGACGGCGCCGAGCGCTTCGTCAGCTCCCGGCACATGGCCGGGGAGCACGCGAGCCTGCTGACCTTCGGCGCGACCGCCGTGGACCTGGCGGCCCTGGATCCCAGGAAGGCCCAGGTGGTGGCCGTCACCGGCAACTCGATGGGCTGGTACACCGCCCTGTACGCGGCCGGGGCCCTGGACCTGGCGGCCGCAGCGCGACTGATCGAGGCCATGGGGCTCTGGCAGTCCAAGGCCGAGCACGGGGTCATCGGCGGCCAGGTCCTGCTCCCGACCGCTGGCGAGGACTGGCGGGCTGACCCGGTCCTGGAGGCCCGCGTCGCGGCCGCCCTGGCGCATCCCGAGGTCCACCTGTCCATTCGGCTGGGAGGTACCACGGTGCTCGCAGGCAGCCGCGAGGGGGTGCGGTGGCTGCTCGACGAGCTGCCCAAGCAGCGCCGGGGCTCCCGGGAGTTCCCGCTCCAGCTGCCCCTGCACTCCGCCTTCCACACGCCCTTGATGGCCGGCACCTCCGCCCGGGCGATCCGGGAGCTCGCCGACCTGCCGCTGGCCGCCCCCGAGCACCCGCTGGTGTCTGGCGACGGCCGGTCCTTCCGGGCCTGGGCCGATCCCTACGAGGTCCTCGACTACACCCTGGGCCACCAGGTGGTCGCGCCCTACGACCTGACCCTGGCGGTCCAGACCGCCGTGGGCCTCTACGCCCCCGAGCTGGTCGTGCTGCCGGGCCCCGGCGACACCCTGGGGGCCCCCGTGGCCCAGGCGCTCATCGCCATGGGCTGGCGCGGCCTGCGGGACCGGGACGACTTCCTGGAGGCCCAGGCCTCGGACCGCCCCCTGGTCGCCTCGATGGCCCGGCCGGAGCAGCGGGCGTGGGTGGCGTGAGCGAGCTGCGGTCTCGCCTGGTCGAGGCCCTGGGGCTCAAGGACCTGCCCCGGGCCGGCTGGGTCCGGGCCGGGGTGCGCGACCCCGAGAGCGTGGCCGCCCACAGCTGGGGCGTGGCCTGGCTCGTGCTGGTGCTGTGCCCGCCGGAGCTCGATCGGGGCCGTGCCCTGGCCATCGCCGTGCTGCACGATCTGCCCGAGGTCCGGGTCGGGGACCTGACCCCTCACGACGGGGTGGCCGCCGCGGACAAGTCAACTCGAGAGGCCAGCGCCCTCGCTGAGCTGGTGGCTGGCCTGCCCTCGGGCGACGAGCTCCAGGCCCTGTGGGGCGAGTACGAGCACGGCAGCTCGGCCGAGGGGCGCTTCGTGAAGGCCTGCGACAAGCTCGACATGGCGCTGCAGGCGGCCCGCTACGAAGCGGACCAGGGGCTGGCGCTGGGGGAGTTCGTGGACTCGGCGCTGGCGCGGCTGGCGGAGGGGGTGCTGCGGGAGTTGGCAAGGACCAGCACCCCGAACCGGTCGTGATAGCGTCACTTCATGCGGATCGAAGGGGCCAGGCTTCGCGCTATCGGGCCGTTCTCACAGGCCAAGCTGACCTTCCCCGAGGGTCGGGATCCGCTGAGAGCAGGACACCCCTACCGCTTCGTCATCGAAGAGATCCTCTGATCCCTCAGATCTTCCGCCGCGCCTCGCGCACCCGCAGACACAGCACACCCCGCTCCTTCTCCACGTCGTCGTCCCACTCGGCGATGGCGCGCACGTCTTCGATGGCGCCGGCGCGATCGTCGGCCCCGGGGACCAGGTTGTTCCAGCCCTCGGTCTCGACCAGGTCCTCGAGGTTCTTGTACCGGCGGACCGTGCCGACGGTGATGGAACCGAGGGTCCCGAATTCGAGGCGATCACCGGCACAGATCATGCTGTAGTCGTCGGTGGCGAGGAGGGCGTACACGGTCTTCTGGCCCTGCTCCATCGCCTCGAAGGCCTCGACGTGGATGCAGGCATCGTAGGTCGCCATCTGCGCTAGTCTCCTCGTGGCTCTGCGGGTCTCCGAGAACCCGGGCAACGTAGCACGGTGGGGCCTGGCGGCTACCCCGGGGGCCAGGTCAGGCTGCGACCGGCCAACAGGTGGACGTGCAGGTGGAAGACGGTCTGGCCGGCGCCAGCGCCGTTGTTGACGACCAGCCGATAGCCGCCCTCGGCCACACCGAGCTTCCGGGCCGTGTTCCGGGCCGCGATCAGGACCCGGCCGAGCAGCGCCGCGTCGTCATCGGTCGCCTCGGCGACGTTGATCACGGGCTTGCGGGGCACGACGAGCACGTGGGTCGGCGCCTGGGGGTGGAGGTCGCGGAAGGCGACGCAGTGGTCGTCTTCGTAGACGATGTCCCCGGGGATGTCCCCGGCGATGATCTTCTCGAACAGGGTCGGCATGCCCTCGGGACTAATCAGTAGTCCACGCGGATGGGCAGAATGAGGATCCCGTCCTTGTACTTGGGCCCCGCCAGGATGAACGTCCCGTGGTTCTGGATCGCCACGGTCGTGTCCACCACCTTGTTCTGGCCCCGGAACATGCGCACGCGCACCTTGGCGCGGTCGCCGCTGACCTCGCGCAGGGTCACCACGACCCGGGGGCCGCCTTCGACCTTGAACTCCAGGTCGTCGGGGCCGCTGCCCACGAAGCCGCGCTTCTTGGAGACCAGCTCGTACCGGTCGTGGCGCAGGTAGGCGAGGTGCTTCTTGAGGTGCTTGAGCTGCGGGTCGGTGTACTCGGCGCCCTCGCTGGCGGCGACCGCCAGGATCCGGACCTCGACCTTGCCCGCCGGCACCGGTCGCTTCTGCTTCTGGGCCCCAGCCGGCGGCTTGCGCGGCGGGTCGTCGGCCCAGGCGGCGGGAGTCGGTGTGCCGAGCGCCAGCAAGAGGGCCACGGCGACAGCACGGATCAGCGGGCGCATCAGATCTCCTCCCACTCGATGTCGTCCCAGCCGGCGTCTTCGTCGTCCTGATCGGAGAGCTCCTCGAGCATCAGGATCATGGGCCCGCCCGACTCAGCCTGGAGCACGTGCAGCATCACGCCCTCCGCCGTCTCGAAGTCCTCGAGCTCGGCGTCGTTGACGCTGGCCAGCTCGAAGGCCTCCTCGATCTCGCGGTCGTTGTTCGCGACCGCGCCCGGTCCCTCGACCACGCCGGGGCCTGTCCCGCTGAAGAGCGTGAACAGCAGCAGCAGCGCGGACGCCATGACCGCTGCGGGCAGCGCCCACAGCTGCCACCACGGCGCGGCCTGGCGCTCGGGCTCCGGGGCCTCCGGCGCGAGGTTGATCTCCGCCGGCTCGGGCTTGGGCTGGGGCAGCGCGGACATCACCGCGTCGGCGAGCTCGACCTGCTCGCCGGGGGTGAGCGCCGCGCGGTCGGTGATCGCCTGGCGCAGAGCCGACGAGACGGGCTCCCAGCCCGGCACGTGCTCGGCACCCTCCAGCCCGATGCCCTCGGCCACCGCGCCCCAGACCGGCGCCAGCTCCACCCGGCGGCTGCGCTCGGAGACCGCGGTCTTCAGCAGGCGGCCCAGCTCGGCGTAGGCCGACAGCTCGCTCAGCGCCGCGCGGTCTCCCGCGAGATCCTCGGCGATGCGCAGGCGCTCCTCGACCGGCAGCTCGCCGTCGTGCAGAGCCGAGATCCAGGCCTCGGGGCTGGCCTCCTCCTGCGCCGCGGCCGCAATGGGCGCCTCCGCAGGCGCTTCCCCGAGGATCGCGGCCATCACGCCGTCGGCCACGTCGACCGGCTGCTCGGCGAGGCCGCGGAGCTCTGAGAAAGCCGAGCTCACGGCGTCGTCGAGGCCCAGGGCCGCCATCACGCCGTCGGCCACGTCGACCGGCTCGGCGACCGAGCTTCGCAGCGCGTCGCCGATGGCGGTCCAGCCGTCGTCGCGGCCCAGAGCCTGCAGCACGGGGCCGGCCAGCTCGGGCTCGGATCCCGCCGCGGCCACCACCGCGTCGTGGAGCACGCCGGACAGGCCCCGCAGCTCCGCGAGCTGGAGCTCCGAGTCGGGCAGGTTCAGCAGCTCGCGCCGCTCCTCGGCGGTGGCTTCACCGTCGAGGACGCGCATCAGCAGCTGATCCAGCCGCGTGATGTCCTGCTGGTCGGTCACGGACCCTCCGGGGTGTCGAGGGTCAGACGGGCGGCCCGGAGGTTCATTCAAGAAGCCTCGGACGCGGGCAGGTGATCCTTCAGGACGTCCCGCAGCTTGCGCCGCGCGTAGAAGAGCCGGCTCATCACCGTGCCCTCCGGGATGTCCATGGTCTCGCTGATCTCCTTGTAGGAGAGACCCTCGATCTCCCGCAGGAGGATCACCTGTCGGTGGTCGGGGCTCAGCTTGTCCAGGGCGTCGAAGATCTGCTCGTTGAGCTGCCGACGATCCAGGGCCTTGGCCGGGTTGGTGCGATCGTGGGCGGCGGCGATGGTGCCGTCCTGGTCCCGGGCGGC
>CAYFPX010000073.1:17275-31534 GCA_964344945.1 uncultured Enterobacterales bacterium | reverse complement strand
CGGTGGGGTCTGACCCCCAGCTCTCACCCCTTCAGAAGTATCAAGCGGTGGGGTCTGACCCCCAGCTCTCACCGATGATGGGGAGCCGCAGAGGCCGGAGCCCGCCGCTCAGAACAGGTACAGCAACAGGTACGCACCCAGGATGAACGCCGCCCACATCGCAGTCGACCCCGCCGGCCACGTCCGACTCAGCGGGCCTCGGGGGCCGTGGGGCGCCACGATGATGACCTGCAGGGCGATCTTGATCAGACCCAGGGTCTTGCCCGTGAACAAGGCCCAGGCCGGACCGCCCACCTGGCGCAGGTCGTCGACCAGGCCCGGCAGCCAGCGGCGGTAGACCCAGTCCGTGTCCAGGTTCAGGGCCTTGATCTCCGCCGGATAGCGACCGGACCGGATCAGCCAGCCGAAGGCCAGCGCCGCGAACAGCAGCAGCTGGAGCTGGGTGATCACGTGGTCCGCGGTGTACGGCACATAGTCCACGGCGTAGGGCAGGAAGGCGTAGAGCGGATCCGGGTAGAAGCCGATGGCCAGGCAGAAGAAGGCCGCGATGCCCATGGCCAGCAGCATGTGCAGCGGCGCTTCCTTCACCCGGTGGCCCCCGTCGTGGGCGAAGAAGGCGAAGAAGGGGATCTTGATGCCCGAGTGCTCCATCACGCCGGCGCTCGCGATCAAGAGCCCCACCCAGACCCAGGTGAGGTGCAGGTCCGCCGCCGCGGTCTGGATCAGGCTCTTGCTCACGAAGCCCGAGAAGAACGGGAACGCCGAGATGCTCATGGCGCCGATGATCGTGAACACCGCGGTCTTGGGCATCGACTTGTAGAGCCCGCCCAGCTCCGAGGCCTTGGCGGTGCCGGTGCGGTAGAGCACCGCGCCGACCCCCATGAACAGCAGCGCCTTGTAGAGGATGTGGCAGAAGGCGTGGGCCACCGTGCCGTTCAGGGCCATCTCGGTGCCGATGCCGACCCCGACCACCATGAAGCCCAGCTGGTTGTTCAGGGAGTAGGCCAGCACACGGCGGAGGTCGTTCTCGATGACCGCGAAGACGATGGGGAAGAGCGTCATGATCACGCCGACCGTGATCAGCAGGCTCGTGCCTGCATAGCCACGGGCCAGGGCGTAGATCGCCAGCTTGGTGGTGAACGCCGAGAGGAAGACCGTGCCGGTGACGGTGGCCTTGGGGTAGGCGTCCTGGAGCCAGTTGTGCAGCAGGGGGAAGCAGGCCTTGATGCCGAAGGCCAAGAGAATCAGCCCGCCGCCGGTGACGCCGAGCCCGATGTGGCCGAATTCCACGGAGCCCGTGGCGTGGTACCGCGCCATCATGCCTGCGAGCAGCAGCACGCCGGAGCCCACCTGGATGACCAGGTAGCGGACACCGCAGCGCCAGCTCTCCTCGGTCCGGCTCGCCCAGATCAGGAACACGCTCGAGATGGCCGTGACCTCCCACCACACGAACAGCGTGACCAGGTCCCCGGCGAAGACCGCAGCGATGGCGCTGCCGGCGTACACCATCGCGGAGACGTGCTGCATGCCGTCGCGCACGTGCAGGGCGTAGAGCGCGGCGGTGAAGGCGGCGATGTGGAAGATGGTGCCGAAGACCCGGCTGAGGGCATCGACCCGGACCGGCACGAAGTCGACGCCGAACATCGTGAAGTTGGAGAGGTGTCCCTCCGGCAGCAGCCAGAACTGGACGAAGCTCAGGACCGGCAGGGTCAGGGCGCCGATGGCCTGGGCCTTCGAGGCCCGGGGCAAGAGCGCGAGCAGCAGCCCGCCGATCATCAGGATCGCACCGGGAGGCAGCGCCGCCATCATGGCGAGTCCTCCTGGGGGTCGTAGTAGTCCTCGGGCCGCTTGATGAGCTTGCGAAGCTGGGTGCCGAGGAACACCACGGACACGAAGGCGCTGAAGCCGAAGAGCCCGTAGAAGCTCGGGATGCCGTCGAAGCCGAAGTGCGGGTGGCCGGTGTGCCACCCGAGCTCACCGATGAGCTCGAAGACCACCAGCGCCACGCAGGCCCCGACCAGGATCCGCCAGAGCAGCTCGTGGGTGGACTTGCGGTCCAGCCAGCGATCGTCGGAGCCGTGTGCCATCACATGCCCGCCAGCAGCTGGTAGAGCCGCTCGGAGTGGAAGAAGAGGACGATGCAGCCCAGGGCGGTGAGCACCGGTGGGATGACGACGAGCGGGTGGGCGCTCTCGAGGTTGCTGACCCCGTCGTCGGGGTGGTCGCCGTGGCCGTGGTCGTCGTGTCCGGGCTCCGGCGGCGTGCCCAGGAAGGCTCGCCCGAACACCGGCACCAGGTACCCGATGCTCAACAGCGAGCTGATCATCAGCACGCCGGCGAACACCCCGTGGGCGCCCTCGAAGGCCCCGACCCCCAGGAACCACTTGGACCACATGCCCCCGGTGAAGGGCAGCCCGATGATGCTCATCGACCCGATGGCGAACGCCCCGAAGGTCCACGGCATGCGCCGCCCGAGTCCGTGCATCCGGCTGATGTCCTTCTCGTGCGCACAGACCATCACGGCACCGGCGCAGAAGAACAGCGTGATCTTGCCCACCGCGTGCATCGCGATGTGCATGCCCGCACCGATCGCCCCCGCCGTGCTCGCGAAGGCCGCGCCCAGCACGATGTAGGAGAGCTGGCTGATGGTGGAGTAGGCGAGCCTCGCCTTCAGGTTGTCCTTGGTCAGCGCCACCACGCTCGCCACCAGGATGGTGATGGTCGCCGCCCACAACAGCCACGAGCTCGCGTGGGTCAGCGCCAGGAACTCCAGCCCGAAGATGTAGACCACCACCTTGAGCACGGTGAAGACCCCGGCCTTCACGACCGCGACGGCGTGCAGCAGGGCGCTCACCGGGGTCGGCGCGACCATCGCCGCCGGCAGCCACCGGTGGAAGGGCATCACCGCGGCCTTGCCCGTGCCGAACACGAACAGGGCCAGCAGCAGCGGCACCATGAAGCCGTCGACCTCGCCCGCCAGGATCCCGCCGGGAGTGAACTCGGTCGTGCCGGTCAGCACCCAGGTCCAGATCACCGCCAGCAGCAGGAAACAGACCGAAGTGGACACCAGGATGCCCAGGTAGATGCGCCCGGCCTTCTTGGACTCCTCGCTCTGGTGGTGGGCCACCAGGGGGAAGGTGCTGAAGGTCAGCACCTCGTAGAAGATGAACAGGGTGAACAGGTTCTGGGCGAAGGCCACGCCGATCGCCGCGAAGATCGCCAGGGCGAAGCAGGTGAAGAACCGGGTCTGGTTCTCTTCGTGGTGGCCCCGCATGTACCCGAAGCCGTACAGGCTGGTCAGGATCCAGAGCCCGCTGGCCACCAGCGAGAACAGCATGCCCAGGGGCTCGACCTGGAGCCCCAGGACCAGGCCCGGCAGCACCTCGACCAGCCCGTAGGTGGGCCGCCCGCCCGCCTCCACGTGGGGCAGGATCGAGAGCACCACCGCGAAGAGCACCGACGCCACGGCGACGATGGCCACGTCGCGCACGTTCTCCCACCGCCCCAGCAGCTGCACCAGCAGCGCACCGCCCAGGGGGATGAGAAGGCACAGCAGGAGCGCGTTCACAGCACCCCCGCCATCAGGACCCGGGCGGCCTCGCGGGCGACCCCGGCGGTCACGTCGGTGGCCACGCCACAAGCGACCGTGCCCCCGATGAGGATCCAGGTGCACAGCACCATCCAGAAGGGCGCCTCCTCGGGCTCCGCGCCCTCGGGCATGGGCCGGAAGAACATGGTCTCGATCACGCGCCAGACGTAGATCACGGCGAGCAGCGACGAGCCGAGCAGCGCCACGGCGACCCAGGGCTTGTCGGCCTCGAGCGCCCCGACGATGAAGTACCACTTGGAGATGAAGCCGACCGTGAGCGGCACGCCGATCAGGCTCAGCCCGCCGACCACGAAGGCGGCGAAGGTCACGGGCATGCGCTTGGACAGCCCGGCCCAGTCGTCGAGGTTCGACGAGCCGATCCGGTAGACCACGCAACCCACCGCCAGGAAGAGCCCGCCCTTCATGAGCGCGTGGTTGAACAGGTGGGCGATGCCGCCGGTGAGCGCGGCTTCGTTGTGCAGGGCCAGCCCGGCGATCATGTACCCGATCTGGGCCACCGAGCTGTAGGCCAACAGGCGCTTGATGTCCTTCTCGAAGCAGGCCACCAGCGAGCCGACGTAGATGCCGATCAGCGCCAGCGGCAGGAGCACCTGGGCCAGGTCCAGCTCCTCGAAGGCGAGCTCCACGCCGTACACGGTGAACACGGTCCGCAGCAGCACGTAGAAGCTCACCTTCGTCGCCGTCGCCGCCAGGAACGCGGTGACCACGCTCGGGGCGAAGGTGTAGGCGTTGGGCAGCCAGATGTGCAGCGGGAACACCGCCAGCTTGATGCTGAGCCCCACGGTCATGAAGGCGAAGGCGCTCTGCACGGTCCGGTTGGCGCCCACTTCCTGGAGCTGGTGGGCCATGTCCAGCATGTTCAGGGTGCCGGTGGCCATGTAGGCCAGGCCGATGCCGATGAGCACGAAGGTCCCGCCGATCGTGCCGAGCACCAGGTAGCGGAAGCTGCTGGTCAGGGCCCGCGGCGAGCGGCCCATCGCGATCAGGCCGTACATCGACAGCGAGCTGATCTCCAGGAAGACGAACACGTTGAAGGCGTCGCCGGTGACGGTCATGCCGAGCAGACCGGTCTGGCAGAGCAGCAGCAGGGCGTAGAACAGGTGCTGGCGCTCTTCGGGGACCTCGTCGTCCACCGACTGCCGCGCGTAGGGGAAGACCACCGCAGCGATGGTGCAGAGCAACAGCAGCACGTAGGCGTTGGCCGCGTCGACCCGGTACTCGATGCCCACCGGCGGCGCCCAGCTGCCCAGGTGGTAGCTGACCACGCCCTCGTCGAGCACTCTCTGGAGCAGCCGCCACGCCACGGCCACGACCGCCCAGCTGGTCGCCGTGGCGTAGGCCCAGGCGGCGGTCTTGTGCCGCAGGATCACCGCGATGGGGGCTGCGATCAGTGGCAGGATGATCAGCAGGGCCGGCAGGTGGGCGTCGAGTGTCAACGCTCCTCCTGGGCCAGGATCTCGTCTTCCTCCAGCGAGCCGTAGACCTCGTAGATCCGCACGGCCAGGGCGAGCCCGACCGCGGTGGTCGCCACGCCGACCACGATGGCCGTGAGGATCAGGCAGTGGTTCAGCGGGTTGCTGAAGACATCGAAGCCCTCACCCAGGATCGGCGCGGTCCCACCGGCCACCTTGCCCATCGTGATGTAGAGCATGAAGACCGAGACCTGGAAGATGTTCAGGCCGACGATCTTCTTGATCAGGTTGTGGCTCTCGATGACCACGTAGAGCCCGATCATCATCAGCACGATGATCAGCCAGTAGTTGATGATCCCGATGCTGATCACCCGTCCTCCCCGCCGCCGTACCCGGCGAAGTCGAAGAAGATCGAGATGATCACCATCGTGACGGTGACGCCGACCCCGAGCTCCACCAGCAGGATGCCCAGGTGCTGGCCGTGCATCGGGTCGTGGTGGTCGAGCACGTTGTAGTCGAGCAGGTTGCCGCCGAGCAGCATGCCGGCGATGCCGACCCCGGCGTAGAGCAGCACCCCGAAGGAGAAGCCGATCTCCAACACCCGCTGGGGCATGACCTTGCGGGTCTCCACCAGGCCGAAGATCAAGGCGTGCAGGATGAAGCCGGCGCCGAAGATGACCCCGGCCTGGAACCCCCCGCCCGGGCCGTAGTCCCCGTGGAACTGGACGTAGAGCGCGAAGAGGAAGATATAGGGCAGCAGCACCTTGGCGACGACCCGGACGATCCCGTTGCCGGTCACGGCCGCTCCTCTCGCCGCCGTCGGAGCCCGATCAGCGCCATCACCGCCACACCGGCGGTGAAGATCACCGTGGTCTCGCCGAGGGTGTCGTACCCCCGGTAGGTGGCCAGCACCGAGGTCACGATGTTCGGGACCCCGATGTCTTCCTCGCTGCCCTCGATGAACTCGTGGGCCATGTGGGTGTGGACGCGCGCATCGGGATCACCGAACGACGGCATGTCCAGGGTGCCGTAGATGAGGAAGCCCCCGGTGAGCACCGCCACGAGCAGCGGGAGCAGCGGGCGATGGGCGTCGTCCTTCTCCTCCCGGCTGGTCAGGCTCAGGGCCCCGAGCATCAGGACCGTGCTGGCGCCGGCACCGACCGCGGCCTCCGTGAAGGCCACGTCCACCGCGTCCATCACCACGAACAGGCTCGCGCTCAGGAAGCTGAAGAAGCCGGTGAGCATGACCACGCCGAACAGCCCCCGCAGCCGGGCGATCACCAGGGCCGTCGACAGCATGCCGAGCAGCAGCAGCAGGGTGACCAGGGGGGTCATCACCGGTCCACCCCCGGGTCCGTGTCGCCTTCCTCGGCGTACTGCTCGGCGGCGTCGGTCTGGACCGGCCCATCGGGGATGCGGGCGACCTCGGGGTCGACAGGGGCGGACCTGGCGAGCACCGGCTCCAGGCCGTGGGCGTAGGCCGACTGGGCCAGGGCGTGGGTGCTGGTCGGGCTGCTGATCCAGAGGAAGACCAGGACCATCACCAGCTTCACGCCGACCAGGTCCGGGTGCAGCGAGAAGAGCCCCGCCCAGTCGCACTGGAACATCAGCCCCACCAGGATCAGCGCCGCGCCCAGGGTGTCTGCCACCCCGCCGGCGTGGATGCGGGCGTAGAAGTCGGGCATCCGGTTCAGGCCGATGCCCGCGATGATGCAGAAGACCGCGCCGGCGCTCAGGAAGACCCAGCTCAGGATGTCCAGGACGAGGGCCATCAGTCGCCCTCCTGGCCCTGGGCCAGATCGCCGTACTTGGCGAACTTGAGCACCGCGAGGGTGCCGATGAAGTTCATCAGCGCGTAGAGCAGGGCCAGATCCAGCCACTCCGGGCGACCGGTCAGGAACCCGAGCACGGCGATGAGCAGCACGGTCATCGTGCCCATCGTGTTGACGGCCAGGACCCGGTCCCAGACCGTGGGGCCCCGGGCGGCGCGCATCAGGGCCAGGGCCATCGTGGCCAGCACACCGAGGGTCGCGACCACGTACATCAGCTGGCGCCCTCGACGTCGCGGCACTTGAGGTTCATCACGTCGGACTCGACCCCCTCGGCCGCGGCGTCGCAGATGGCGTGGACCAGCAGGGCGTGGCCCTGGATGTCCACGCTCACGGTCCCCGGGGTGAGGGTGATGCTGTTGGCGTACAGGGTGAGGCCCACGCCGCTCTGCTGTTCCCCGTGGGTCACCACCCACTGGGGCTGGATCGGCAGGCCTGGCGACACGATGCGCCTGGCGACGTCCAGGTTCGCCAGGACGATCTCCTTGACGAGCCACGGGAGGTAGGCCAGCAGCCGGAGGGTGATGTGGACCGGGGCGCCTTCGTCGTCGATGGCGCCCAGCTTCTGGCTCAGCCAGACCACGAGCAGGATGCTGACAGCGCCGAAGGAGAGGATGAGCCCGGTGTAGTGTCCCGACCACAACAGCCAGATCGCCGCCAGGACGGCGATGGACGACAACACGTGCTTCAACTCAGCTCCTGCCTCGGCTGCTGGCTCTCTTCGGACGCGGGTTGGCGGGATTGTAGGACTTCTGATCCCCGGTGCAAGTGAGCCCCTCGGGACTGCGCCGTTGGCTGGCCGAGGCGGTGGACGCGTGGCTGGACCGGCCACGCCGCTTCGTCGCCGTCCTTGGGGTCGTCGCGGTCCTGCTGGCCGTCGGCCCGGACCTGGGGGACTGGACCACGGGCTTCCTGGGCGCGGCCCATGTGGATCAGTACGGCACCCAGTGGTTCTACTGGTTCACCGAGCGGGCGATGCTCGAAGGCCGGTCCTTCGCCCACACGGACCTGTTCTTCTACCCCTACGGCAAGGACATCTACCGCCACACGGGCGCCAACGTGCTCGACGCCATCGTGGCGGTGCCCTTCCGCATGCTCCTGGGCCGCGAGCTCGGCTACAACCTCTTCTGCCTGGTGTTCGCGGTCCTGACCGGCTGGGCCTTCTTCCGGCTGGCCCGGGCCCTCACCGACGATCCGATCGCCGCCTCGGTCGGCGCGTTCTGCTTCGGGCTGTCGCCGTACCTGCTCTACGAGCTGCGAGAGGGCCGGCCCACCCAGGGCCTGTTGGTGCTGCTGCCGCTGATCCTGCTCCAGGCCCACAAGACCGCCGGCGGACCCGGCTGGCGAGCCCCGGTGCTCGGCGGGCTGCTGCTCGCCGTCAGCGGCTACCAGTACTGGTTCTACGCGCTCTTCGGCGGCCTGGGCCTGCTGGGCCTGGGGGTCTACGCCACCGCCAGGCCCGGGCCGGGGGCCGGCCCCCGACCGGCGGTCTTCGCCCGGTTCGCGCTCTTCGGCCTGGTCGCGATCGCAGCCTGTGCCCCGGTGGCGCTGCCCCTGGTGCTCGAGACCTCGGCCCAGGACGCCACGGTCCCCGGCCTGCTGGATCTCGACGCCTGGAGCCTCACGGAGTTCGTGCCCCGCACCGAGCAGGGCGCCGTGGTCGGCGTCTTCACCTGGCAGCCGCTGCGGGGCGCCACCGGGGCCTTCTCCCTCGACGAGTCCGGGATCATCACCTTCAGCCCCTTCCACCAGGTGCTGCCCTGGGTGGGCGCGGCCGCCATCGCGTTCTTCCTGTGGCGGCCGGCCGGGCGCCTGGGGCGCGGACCCTGGCTCGCGCTGGCCCTGCCCCTGGCCCTGTGCGCCACCGGGCCGGTGTGGGTGATCGGCGACCGCTACCTGGTCGATCCCCTCTGGGGCGCGCTGCTGCACGGGCTCGCCTTCCTGAGACGGCTCTGGTGGCCCTCTCGGGCGTTCGGGTGGTTGTCGGTGCTGGTGGCCCTGGCCCTGGTCTTCGCCCTGGAGCGCCTGGGGCAGCGGGGTCCGCGCGCCCGGCGCTGGAGCGTCGGCGGCGCCCTGGCCCTCTGGACAGGCCACCTCTCCGTGGGCGGGCTGCTGCCGCTGGGCACCTGGGAGTCACGGATCCCCGCCGGCTACCAGTGCCTCGCCCTGGGCGGCGAAGAGGCCCTGCTCGAGCTGCCCTGGGCCTGGACCCAGGCCCACCTCTACTACCAGGCCCACCACGGCCGGCCGATCTTCGGCGGCATGCTCGAGAGCAGCGAGGTCTTCAGCCCGCCCGAGACCAGCGCGATCCGCAACGACAACACCTTCGTCGCGGCGCTGATGACCCTCGCCCGAGAGGAGGCCGAGGTCGAGGGCTGGACCCTCGCGGACCAGCAGGCCCTGCGAGACCTGGGCTACGGCTTCATCGTGCTGCAGAAGGACGCCTACGTGATCGAGGGCATCGCCAGCGCTGGCCTGGTCGACAACGCGCGCCGCACGCGGCTCCGCCGCATGCGCTTCGATCTCGCGAAGCTGGTCAGCGAGCCGGTCTATGAGGACGCCCGGGTCGCCATCTACAGCCCCTGGGACCTGGCCCTGCCCTGCGAGGGCATCGCCCCGGATCCCGACCGCCAGCAGGGAGCCGGCATCAAGGTCATGCAGGTCGGCGACAAGGCGCCGGACATCCCCGATCGAGAGGAGGTGACGCCGCTGCTCGGTCCCCGGCCCGATCCGCCCGAGGAACCTGGGGACGAACCGGTTGTAGCACCGCCTGGGTAGCGGTACCCTGCGCCTCTTCCTGCACGGGCTGACCCATGCGCCTTCCGTCTCTCTCCGGCGTGGCCGCAGCCGCCTTGATCCTGTCCGCCTGCAACGACCAGGGCCTGACACGGCACACCTTCGCACCCAACGTCACGCTGACCTCGCCGACCGAGGGCCAGGTGTTCGCCGAAGGCCTCAGCGCGCCCGAGTTCAGCGCCATCGTGGTCGACGACGAAGACCCCCTGGGAGACCTGGCCCTCTCCTGGTCCATCGAGGGCCTGGGGCCCCTCGACGGCGAGCAGACCAAGGGCGACGGCTCGGTGACCCTGGCCGTGGCCACGGCGCTGCCGCTGGGGGACCACGTGCTCACCCTCGAGGCCACCGACTCCGGCGGTGAGACCGGCGCCGACAGCGTCGCGTTCTCGGTGATCGAGAACACCCTGCCCTCCGCCACCTTCGAGACCCCCCTCGAAGCCGAGCTCCACGGCGAGGGCCGGGTCGTGACCGTGCGGCTGGTCGTGGCCGACGACGACGAGACCGACCTGCGCAACCTCCTCATCAGCTGGGGTGGCGAGCTCGCGGACAACCCCGAGGCCCCGGCCCAGCCCGACAGCCACGGCGTCGCCGAGGCCTTCCTCGTGGACCTGGAGATCGGCAGCTACGTGGTGTCCGCCACGGTCGCCGACAGCCTGGGTGGCGACACCTCCGTCAGCACCTGGTTCGAGGTGGTCGCCACCGACGCCGACGGCGACGGCTACGACAGCGCGGACTTCGGCGGCAGCGACTGCGACGACAAGAGCGCCAGCGACCACCCCGGTGCCGACGAGGCCTGCGACGGCGTCGACAACGACTGCGACGGCAGCATCGACGAAGACGCCGGCGACTCCATGGACTTCTTCGAAGACGACGACGAAGACGGCTACGGCGATCCCGACCAGGTCGTCACGGCGTGCGAGGCCCCAGCGGGCTTCGTGGACAACTCCGACGACTGCAACGACAACAACGCCGACATCCACCCCGAGGGGGTCGAGGTCTGCGACGGCGCGGACAACGACTGCGACGGCACCGTCGACGGCGAGGACGCCGAGGGCGCCGTGACCTGGTACACCGACGCCGACTCCGACGGCTACGGCGACCTGGACAGCCCCGTGGTGGACTGCTCCGCCCCCAGCGGCACGGTGGCCAGCAACACCGACTGCGACGACACCAACGGCGCCGTCAACCCCGCGGCCACCGAGGTGTGCGACGGCCTCGACAACGACTGCGACTCGCTGACCGACGACAGCGCCACCGCCGACGCCGACACCTGGTACCGGGACCTCGACGGCGACGAGCACGGCGACCCCGACAGCAGCCAGGTGGCCTGCAGCCAGCCCGCGGTCCACGTGCTCACCGACACCGACTGCGACGACGGCGACAGCGGCGTGAACCCCGACGCCACCGAGCTCTGCAACGGCGTCGACGACGACTGCAACGGCGAGACCGACGAAGCCAGCGCCGCGGACGGCGAGACCTTCTACGCCGACGCCGACGGCGACAGCTACGGCGATCCGGACAGCACCACCACCGCCTGCGAGCAGCCCAGCGGCTACACCACCGACGACCAGGACTGCGACGACGGCGAGGCCACCGTCAACCCCGACGGCACCGAGCTCTGCGACGGCCTGGACAACGACTGCAACGGCGAGATCGACGAAGACGCCGCCGCCGACGCCGCCAGCTGGTACCTGGACAGCGACGCCGACGGCTACGGCGACGCCGCGGTGAGCGTCGCCCAGTGCAGCGAGCCCAGCGGCTACACCCTCGACGCCACCGACTGCGACGACGCCGACGGCGCGGTGAACCCGGGGGCCAGCGAGCTCTGCAACGACCTCGACGACAACTGCGACGGCCGCATCGACGAGGACACCGCCACCGATGCCCTGGACTGGTACCTCGACGCCGACACCGACGGCTTCGGCGACAGCGCCAGTGGGGTGGTCTCCACCAGCTGCGACGGCGCCAGCGGCCTGGTGACCGACGGCACGGACTGCGACGACGGCAACGCGCTCGTCTACCCGGGCGCCGACGAGCTCTGCGACGGCGCCGACGGCGACTGCGACGGCACCGTCGACGAGGACGCCACCGACGGCGACTGGTACCCCGAAGACCTCGACGAAGACGGCTACGGCTCCCAGGTCGCGACCACCTGGGCCTGCGAGGGACCCGAGAACACGGCCGACTGCGACGACGGAGACCCCCTGGAGCCCACGGTCGTCGACGTGACCGGCAGCTCATCGAGCGCCGACGGCACCAGCGAGAACCCCTGGATCACCATCCAGCAGGGCATCGACAACGCCGTGGGCTGCGTGGCCGTGCACCCCGGGACCTACTTCGAGGTCCTGGACTTCAACGGCCTCGACGTGGCCGTGATGTCGGTCGAGGGGCCTGAGGCCACGGTCGTCGACGCCACCGGCCTGGGCGACTCGGTCGTCACCTTCGCCAACGGCGAGTCCGCGGCCGCGTCCCTCGACGGCTTCACCCTGAGGGGCGGCGAGGGCAACCTCGACGAGTCCTACGTCACCTGGGACTGCTCGAGCAACAACGCCACCGGCGACATCTGCAGCGACTACTTCCTGACCTACTGCGGCGGTGGGGTCTACGTCAGCGCCGCGAGCCCCACCCTGTCGAACCTGATCGTCCAGGACAACGCGCTCTCGGCAGCGGGCACGACCTACCAGACCTACCACATGGGCGACAACCGCTCGGGCGGCGAGACCTTCTACACCTACAGCTACGGTGGTGGGATCTGCCTGCTGGGCAGCGACTCGGTGCTCGACGCCGTGCAGGTCCTGGACAACTACGCCGACCAGGGCGGTGGGATCTACATCGACGAGAGCAGCGCCATCACCTGGTCCCGGTCCTGGGTGGCGGGCAACACCGCGGCCGACGGCGCCGGCGTGATGGTCGACGGCGGCGCCCTCACGGCGGTGAACCTGGCCATCACCGGCAACGAGGGCACCGACAACGGCGGCGGCTTCTTCGTGGTCGACGGCACCATCGACCTGGAGAACGTGACCGTCGGCTACAACGACGCCAGCAGCGGGGAGGGCGTCTACCTGTACGGGTCCTCCATGGGCGACATGGACAGCGCCATCGCCTACGGCACCGGCGACGGGACGGGCATCCTGGTCGACTCCAGCGCCTCCTGGCACCAGGTCTACAGCATCGTGCACGGGTTCAGCACCCTCTACAGCGGCACCACCGACGTCACCGGCACCAACGGCAACCTCGACGACGACCCGCTCTTCCGGGCGACCTCGGACAACAGCGACTGGACCGACGACGACTGGACCCTGTCGTCGTCCTCTCCGGCGATCGACGCCGGCAACCCCTCCTCCGCGATGGACGACGCCGACGGCACGACCAATGACATGGGCGCGTTCGGCGGGTCCAGCAGCGACTGGAACGACTGATGCGGACCGGCACTGTGCTCTCTGTCCTCCTCCTCGCGGCCTGCACCGACGACACCGTCGACAGCGGGACGGCCAACACCGCCCCCGAGGTCTCGATCACCTCCCCGGCCGACGGCGACAGCTGGGCCCAGGGCGAGTCCGTGACCTTCCGGGCGACCGCCAGCGACGACACGACCCGGCCCCAGGACCTCGCGGTCTCCTGGACCATCGACGACCTCGGCCCGGTCGAGGGCACCGCCACCGCCAACGGCAGCGAGCTGGCCCTGGCCGTGGCCACGGAGATCCCTGGCGGCGACCACGTGCTGCGCCTGGTCGTGGCCGACGAAGAGGGCCTGGAGACCGAGGCCAGCGTGTTGTTCAGCGTGCTCGGCCAGGAGGCGCCGACCGTCTCCCTGCTGTTGCCCGAGGACGAGGGCACCTACGGCGAGGGCGATCGGGTCCCGGTCGAAGCCAGCTTCTACGACACCGACGAGGAGTCGGTCACGGACCTGATCGTGTCCTGGGGCGGCGTGGCCGAAGGCCACCCCGGCGCGGCGACCAGCCCCGGCAAGGACGGCCGCATCGCCTTCGAGCTGGAGAACCTGGACCTGGGCAGCCACACCCTGAGCGTCGAGGTGAGCGACGCCGCCGGCTCCACCGCCTCGGCGTCCCTGTGGTTCGAGGTGGTCGGCTACGACGCCGACGCCGACGGCTACGACGCCATCGAGCTGGGTGGCAAGGACTGCGACGACAACGACGCCGACATCCACCCGGGCGTGGACGAGGTCTGCAACGACCGGGACGACGACTGCGACGGCCGGGTCGACGAGAACCCGCCAGACGACGGCCTGATCTACTTCGGCGACAACGACGAGGACGGCTACGGCAGCCCGCTCTACCCCCTGCGCGCCTGCTCCGCGACCACCGGGTACGTCGACAACGACGCGGACTGCGACGACACCGATCCGGGCATCAACCCCGACGCCACCGAGGTCTGCGACGGCATCGACAACGACTGCAACGGCATCCTCGACGGCGCCGAGGCCACCGACGCCGTCACGCTCTACCTCGACGTCGACGCCGACGGCTACGGCGGCGACGGCGGCACCAAGCAGGGCTGCGACGAGGAGGCCTTCTACGCCTACGCCGACGGCGACTGCGACGACGCCGACCCGGCGGTGAACCCGGCGGCGACCGAGGTCTGCGACGGCATC
>CAYFPX010000073.1:13326-17265 GCA_964344945.1 uncultured Enterobacterales bacterium | reverse complement strand
GGACGCCGACGAAGACGGCTACGGCGCCCCTGCGACCGCGACCAACGCCTGCGAGGAGCCCAGCGGCTGGACCCTCACCGCCGAGGACTGCGACGACTCGGACGCCGAGGTCAACCCGGACGCCACCGAGGTCTGCGACACGGTCGACAACAACTGCGACGGCACCGCCGACGAAGACACCGCGGAAGACGCCCTGACCTGGTACCTGGACCTGGACGGCGACGGCCACGGCGACCCGGACAACACGACCCTCGCCTGCAACCAGCCGAGCAACGCTACCGGCGACTCCAGCGACTGCGACGACACCGACTCGACCACCAGCCCGTCGGCCACGGAGTACTGCGACGGCGGCGACGACGACTGCGACGGCACGGTCGACGAAGCCGACGCCTGGGACGTCACCACCTGGTACCTGGACGCCGACGCCGACGGCTTCGGCGAGACCGACACCACCACCGAGGAGTGCTACGAGCCCAGCGGGTACGTGGCGGTGCCGGACTGCGACGACGACGACGGGGACATCAACCCCGCGGCCATCGAGTACTGCGACGGCCTCGACAACGACTGCGACGGCACCGACGACCCGGACTCCAGCGCCGACGCCGTGGACTGGTACACCGACGCCGACGGCGACGGCTACGCCGATCCCACCAGCGCGGTCATCGAGACCAGCTGCTACGGCGCCAGCGGCCTGGCCACGGACAACACCGACTGCGACGACGGCGAGGCCGAGGTCCACCCAGGCGCCGACGAGACCTGCAACAGCCGCGACGACGACTGCGACTCGGCGACGGACGAGGACCCGGTCGACGGCGACGAGTACACCCTGGACGCCGACGGCGACGGCTTCGGCGAGCAGGACGGCTGGTACTGGGGCTGCGACGGCGCCGACAACGACCTCGACTGCGACGACAGCGACCCGACCGAGCCCCACGTGGTCGACGGTGGCAGCGCGACCACCAGCCCGAGCGGCTCCGCAGACGACCCCTGGCTGACCATCCAGGACGGCATCGACAGCGCCGGCAAGTGCGTGGCCGTGTTCCCCGGGACCTACGGGGAGGCCCTGGACTTCAACGGCCACCACGTCGACGTCCGCAGCGTCTACGGCGCGTCACTGACCACCATCGACGCCAGCGGTCTGCGAGACGCGGTCGCGAGCTTCCAGTCCGGCGAGTCCTCCGACGCCGGCCTGGCAGGCTTCACCCTCACCGGCGGCGAGGGCCACGTCGACGAGACCATCCTCGACTGGACCTGTCAGTCCGACAACGCGAACAACGGCGACATCTGCAGCGACATCTACCAGACCTGGTGTGGCGGCGGGATCTACGTCAACGGGGCCTCGCCGACCCTGCGGGAGCTGGTGATCGAGGACAACCAGCTGGCCCAGCTCGCCGAGATGGAGATCGACTCCCACGGGCCCGGTGGCGAGACCTACATGACCTACAGCTTCGGCGGCGGCGTGTGCGTGATGAACGCCACGCTCACGCTGACCGATCTGACCGTCGTGGACAACTACGCCGACCAGGGCGGCGGCGCCTGGATCGACGAGTCGAGCAGCGTGACCTGGAACCGCTCCAGCTTCCACGGCAACGAAGCCACCGACGGCGGCGGCCTGCAGGTCGACGGCGGGACCCTGACCGCCACCAACCTCCTCGTCGGGGTCAACCTGGCCTCTGGCTACGGCGGCGGTGTGATGGTCAGCGACGGCACCGCGGCGATCACCAACAGCACCATCGGCCTCAACACCGCGAGCACCGCCGAGGGCCTGTTCGTCTACGGCACCTCCAGCGTGACCCTGGCCAACGGCATCTTCTACGGCCGAGGCAGCGGCACGGGGATCTACGTGGACAGCGGCGGGACCCTGACCGCTTCCTACACCGACGTCTACGGCTTCGACACCCGCTACGACGGCGTGAGCGACCCGAGCGGCGCCGACGGCAACATCGACGAGGACCCGCAGTTCACCGACGTCACCGACGACGCCAACCCGGACAACGACGACTGGTCCCTGGGCAGCGGCTCGCCGTGCATCGACGCGGGGGACCCGGACAGCGGGTCCAACGACGCGGATGGCTCGCCCAATGACATGGGGGTCTATGGCGGACCCGACAGCGACTGGGCGGAGTGACGAGCGGGCTGCTCCTGGCTCTGCTCGGCTGCCCGGGGCCCGAGGACTCCGGGGCCCCGACGGCCTCGACCACCGACTCCGACTCGGCGGGCACCTTGCCCTGGCTCACCCAGGACGACCCCACCCCCGCCTGGACCGCCGAGGAGGCCGCGTCCCGCATCGAGGAGGCGGTGGCTGTCGGCCTGCCCGAGCCGCGCCTGCCCCTGGACACCTACCTGGGGCTGATGGCCCAGGGGGAGGGGGACTGCCCTGGCGACGAGACCCAGCTCACGGACTCGGTGCTGTACGGCTGCGAGACCTCCGCCGGGGTCTACTACGAAGGCGTCAGCGAGTACGTGCTGGAGGTCAGCTCCGGCGAGACCGCGGAGTACGTGGCCGGCGACTTCCTGATCCGCGACGCCGACGGGGTGCTGCTCGAAGTCGGAGGCCACGCGGCCCACATCGCCGGGGACACCCCGGCCGGGCGCTGGGCGGAGATGGAGTTCCACGGCTCCTGGGTGTTCACGCCCTCCGGCACCTTCCTCGACCCGGAGAACAGCCTGGCCCTGGGGGCGAGCGTGGACACCGAGGGGGTGTTGGGCGTCCACGGGGGCTGGGGCCGGGGCGACGGGGACCTGTACTTCGAGGTCATGACCTGGACCTGGGAAGGCCAGGGGCATCCGGTGGGAGACATCTCCATCCGGGAGCCGGCAGGGTTCTGGTACACGCTGTCCCTGGGCGGCGATGACGGCTGCGGCGAGGTGGTCTGGGGGACGGGCGAGGCGCTGGGCCGGGCCTGCGTCGAGCTCCGGTCCGCTGGCGAGGCCCTGGCCGCGAAGCTGGTGGCGGACCGGTGATCCTCGCGCTCTGGCTGGCCTGCAGCGGTGGGGTGGGGGACTCCGGCGGCGTGCCCGAGGCGCCCCTCGACTCGGCGACCGGGCCCCGCGCCGACCCGGCCCCGCTCTCCGACGTGCAGCTCCTGCGGCGCCTGAGCCTGGACCTGCGCGGGGTGCTGCCGAGCGCCG
The DNA here is from genome assembly GCA_964344945.1 of uncultured Enterobacterales bacterium. Taxonomy (GTDB): domain Bacteria; phylum Myxococcota_A; class UBA796; order UBA796; family CAJQPC01; genus CAYFPX01. Next base: position 14,133 of record CAYFPX010000073.1, on the reverse strand, counting down.
AGGAACAGGACGCCGTGGCAGCGGACCCGCAGCAGCTGGCCGTGCTCCGGGACGCGATGCTCGACGACCCGCGGCTGGTCGATCGGCTGGTCATCCTGTGGGCCGACCAGTTCCACACCCTGCTCGACGAATTCCCCGTCGAGGCCTTCGACTACGACCTGGACGATGAGCTGGAGTACACCTTCGAGCGGGCCGTTGGCGAGGAGCCCCTACGCCTCATGGCGCGGGTGGTCGCCGAGGACCGCCCCTGGTCCGAGGTGGTGACCGCCGACTGGACCATGGCCGAGGACGTGCTGGCCAGCGTGTGGCCCCTGAGTGTGGAGGCGGGGGAGGGCTGGCGGCCCGCCACCTACACCGACGGCCGGCCGGCCGCGGGCGTGCTGGCGACCAACGGCCTGTGGTGGCGCTACATCACGGACACCTCGAACCAGAACCGGGCGCGGGCCGCCGCCATCACACGGCTGATGATCTGCGAGGACTTCCTGGCGCGGCCGGTGGAGTTCGAGGGCGGCATCGCCCTGTCCGACGAGGACGGCGCGGCCAACGCCATCCGTGAGGTGCCGGCCTGCCAGGCCTGCCACGCCGCCCTGGAGCCCATCGCGGCGAGCCTCTTCGGGTTCTGGTGGCTGGCCCAGTACAGCGCGATCGAGATGACCACCTACCACGCCGAGCGCGAGCCGATGGCCGAGGAGATCCTGGGCGTGGCGCCGGAGTGGTTCGGCACCCCGGTGGCCGGCCTGGCGGAGCTCGGACAGGCGGTGGCGGCGGATCCGCGCTTCTACGCCTGCACCGCCGAGCGGGCCGCCC
>CAYFPX010000073.1:10684-13310 GCA_964344945.1 uncultured Enterobacterales bacterium | reverse complement strand
GGCTCTGTGGCGACGGCCCGTGGACCTGGCGGACTTCGAGCGGGTCGACGGCTTCCGCCGGGTGCTCCTGGAGCGGGCCAGCTACCGGGACCTGCTGGTCGCGGTGACCGACGATGCGGTCTACCGGGCCGGCGAGGCCCACCCCGAGGCGCCCGACGAGCACACCCGCAGGCTGCTCACCAGTGATCTGCTGCACTCGGTGATCGCCGAGGTGACCGGCTTCACCTGGACCTGGGAGGGCTACGAGATGCTGCGCAACGACGCCCTGGGCCACCGGGTGCTCGTGGGCGGCGTCGACGGCTACTCCGTGTACCAGCCCCAGCAGGATCCGGGGCTCACCTGGGCCCTGGTGGTCAAGCGCGTGGCCGAGGCCGCCGGCGGCTACGTCGTGGACCAGGAGCTGATCCAGGGCGAGCGCAGGCTGTTGTGCTGCGCGGACCTGGGCACCGGGCCGGAGAGCGAGGCCTTCGGTGAGGAGCTGCTGAGCCTGCACTGGCGGCTCTTCGGCACCGTGCCGAGCGAGGAGCGCCTCGCGGCCGACGAAGGGCTGTGGCGGGCGGTCAACGACCAGGCCGGCTCCGGCTTCGCCTGGCAGGCGCTGATCGCCGGGCTCCTGCGGGACCCGGCCCTGGTGGCCTACTGATGGCCTGGACCCGCCGCGGACTCCTGGGCGCCGCTGGCGCGTCGCTGCTGCTGCCGAGCCGGCCGGCCCTGGCCGCGACCTCGGAGCGCCGCTTCCTCTTCGTCTACTGTCGGGGGGGCTGGGACACGACCGGCGTGCTGCTGCCCAAGCAGGGCAACAGCGGCTACTCGACCGAGGCCGAAGCCAGCACCGAGACCCTGGGCGGCATCCCCTTCACCGACCACCCGGAGCGACCGGCGGTGCGGGAATTCTACGAGACCTGGGCCGACCGGACCGCCGTGCTTCACGGCTTCGAGGTCCGCAGCATCACCCACGAGCGCTGCCGGCAGCTGCTCTTCGCCGGGGCGTCCGGGGGGACCATCGACGACTGGGGCTCGATCCTCGCCGGCCAGGCCGCCACCAACCCGCTGCTGCCTCACGTGGTGTTGTCCGGGCCCAGCTTCAGCAGCCTGTACACGGACCGGGTGGTCCGGGTCGGCAGCCAGTCCCAGCTCGTCGAGCTCCTCGACGGCTCGGCCTTCTGGGCCTCGGACATCCCGGTCGCGCCCATGGACCCGGGCCACGAGGCCCTGGTCGATGCCTACGTGCGCGAGCGGGTCGACGCGGCCGCGGCCCTGGCGACCGACAGCAGCAGCCAGGGCCTGACCGAGCGCTACGGCCAGGCTCTCTCCGATCTGCAGGCGCTCGGGGAGCGCGGCGGCCTCCAGCTGACTCCGCAGCCCCAGGGGTGCATGCGCGATCTGGCCAGCGACTGCGCCGCGGCCTTCGACCTGTTCTCCCAGGGCCTCGCCCGGTGCGCGGTGGTCGAGTTCAACGGCTGGTGCGACCAGTCCTGGGACACCCACCAGGTCAACAGCGACCAGTCCCTGCACTGGCAGACCCTGTTCGAAGGCCTGAACCTGGCGCTGGCGGACCTGGAGTTCCGGCCCGGAGTCACCGGCTCGCCCCTGGTCGACGAAGTGGTGGTCTGCGTGGTGAGCGAGATGGGCCGGGCGCCGAAGCTCAACACCTGGGCCGGCAAGGACCACTGGACCTTCACCTCGGCGATGCTCATCGGGCCCATGATCCAAGGCGGACAGGCCATAGGAGACCTGGATGACGAGGGCATCGGGCGGCCCATCGACCTGGCGACCGGCGAGGTCCACGACGACGGCACGGCGCTGCTTCCCGGCCACCTGGGCGCGACCCTGCTCGCCCTGGGTGACGTCGACCCCGGGGAGTGGGTGCTCCAGGGCGAGGCGCCGATCGAGGCCCTGATCCGCTGAGTGGCTCCGCGATCGCCCTCCAGTCGGAGCGTGGCGGCGCCGATGGGAGGGGTGATCCGCGGAGTCGCCGCATGTCCAGCAATTCCCCCATCGCCCAGGTGGTCATCCCCGAAGCCGCGGCCGAGGAGGTGGTCGCGGAGCTGCCCGCGGAGAACCTCACCCTGCTGCCCCACGGCAGCCGCGCCGGCGCGGGTCCCACCCGCAAGCTCGGCGACCAGCACCGCGAGACCCGACTGGCGGCGTCGCTCGTGCGCACGGGCCTCATCCGCCAGGCCCACGTGGACGAGGCCCGGGACTACCAGCGGGTCTACGGCGGTCGGCTGGGCGCGGTGCTCGTCACCCTGGGGCACCTGACCGAGGAGCAGCTCCACGGCTCGCTGGCCCGCCAGCTCGGCCTGGAGACCTGTGACGTCGAGAGCCTGAACCCGCCGCCCGAGGCGCTGCGACTCATCCCCGAGGACCTGGTCCGCAAGTACCGGATGATCCCCATCGACTTCTCCGGCGACGATCTGCTCGTGGGCATGGTCGACCCCGAGGACACCGCGGCCCTGGACGACGTGCGCTTCCTGCTCGGCTGCGAGCGGGTGCAGGTCCAGCTGATCACCGTGAGCACCTTCTCCCGCTTCATGAGCACCCGGTACGCTGCCGACGCGATGACCGCGGTCCAGGCCGACGCCCAGGAGGTCGAGGAGGTCGACTTCGGCCTCGACGTGGACAC
>CAYFPX010000073.1:504-10674 GCA_964344945.1 uncultured Enterobacterales bacterium | reverse complement strand
GAGGGCGTGAGCTTCGAGCACGAGTCCACCGAGGACGCCGGCCACAGCCCCGTGGTCCGGCTGGTGAACCAGCTCCTGGTCCGGGCGGTCAAGCTCCGGGCCAGCGACATCCACGTGGAGCCCTACGAGAGCTTCTTCCGCGTGCGCTTCCGGGTCGACGGGCGGCTCTACACCATCGTCACCCCGCCCAAGTCGATGCAGCGGCCGATGGTCAGCCGGGTCAAGATCCTCTCCGGCATGGAAATCGCCGAGCCCCGCAAGCCCCAGGACGGTCACCTGGTCATGCGCTGGAACCGGGAGAGCCTGAACTTCCGCGTCTCGACCCTGCCGACCGTGCACGGCGAGAAGTGCGTGATCCGGCTGCTCAAGAAGGAGGCCCACCTGGCGGACATCGCCCGGCTCGGGTTCCACCCTCACCAGCTGGAGCTGGTGCGGCAGACCGCGCGGCAGACCCAGGGGCTCATCCTGGTGACCGGGCCCACTGGCAGCGGCAAGACCACCACCCTGCACGCGCTGATCAACGACATCAACGATCCGGACATCAACATCGTGACCGTCGAGGACCCGGTCGAGACCTCCATCCCCGGCGTGAACCACGTGCAGATCCAGGACCGGGGAGGGGTGACCTTCGCCAGCGGGCTGCGCAGCATCCTGCGCCAGGACCCGGACGTGGTCTTTGTGGGCGAGATGCGCGACGCCGAGGTCAGCCGCATCGCCATCCGCGCGGCCCTGACCGGCCACCTGGTGCTGTCGACCCTGCACACCAACGGCACCATCGAGAGCTTCACCCGGCTCATCGACATGGGCGTGGAGACGTGGCTGCTGGCCAGCTCCCTGAACCTGGTGCTCGCCCAGCGGCTCCTGCGGCGGCTGTGCGCGGCCTGCGCCCAGCCGATGCTGCTCCCGCCCGAGCTCGTCGAGGAGCACGCCCTGACCCCCGACCAGCTCAGCCAGGCCCGCTGTCGGCGCCCCGTCGGGTGCGACATGTGCCTGAACACCGGCTACCACGGCCGGGTCGCGGTCTACGAGGTCATCGCTCCGGACGAGGACATGCGCACGGCGCTGCGCAAGGGGGCCGACGAGACCGAGCTGCTGAAGCACGCCGAGGAGCTGGGGACCACGTGGCTCTGGGACGCCGGCATCGCGCGGGCCCTGGCGGGCGAGACGAGCTTCGCCGAGGTGGGGCGGGTGCTGACGCGGCGGAAGCGCTGACAGCTCCCCCCTCCATCGAGCAGGTTGACCGCCCCGGACCCAGTGTCGAAGATGCCCCGCGATGGAGACGCTCAAGCGCTGGCTCGCGGTCTACCGCTTCACCCCCAAGGCCGTGGAGCTCGTCTGGCGGACGAGCCCGGCGCTGCTCGTGGTCATGGCGGTCGCCACGGTGGTGGCCGGGCTGATCCCGGCGGGCATCGCCTGGGTCGGCAAGCAGCTCATCGACGGGGTGCTGCTCGCCGCCGAGACCGGCCTGGCCGAGGACCGCACCCAGGCGCTGATCTGGGTCGGGGTCGAGGCGGTGCTGGTGGCGTCGATGGCCGGTCTCCAGCGGGGGCTGGAGGTCTGCAACAACCTGCTGCGGGCCCAGCTCGGAAACCACGTCAACGTCATCATCCTGGAGAAGGCGCTCAAGCTCTCCCTGTCCCAGTTCGAGGACGCCGACTTCTACGACAAGATGACCCGCGCCCGGCGGGAGGCCTCGAGTCGTCCCCTGAGCCTGGTCCGACGCTCCTTCGGCCTGGCCCAGAACACCATCGCCCTGACCAGCTACGGCGCCCTGCTCATCGGGTTCTCCGGCTGGGCGGTGCTGGCGTTGGTCGTCGCGGCGGTGCCCGCGTTCATCGCCGAGACCAGGTTCGCCGGCGCGGCCTTCCGGCTGTTCCGCTGGCAGTCCCAGGAGAAGCGCGAGCAGGCCTACCTGGAGATCGTGGTCGCCCGGGAGGACTACGCCAAGGAGGTCCAGCTGCTGAAGCTCGGGCCCCGGCTGGTGAGGCGCTACGACGCCATCTTCCACAAGATGTACGCCGACGACCGGGGCCTCACCCTGCGCCGCGGCCTGTGGGGCTACCTGCTGAGCCTGGTCTCGATGGCCACGCTGTACGGCGCCTACGGCTGGATCGTCGTCACCACCGTCGCCGGCACCATCACCCTGGGCGCGATGACCATGTACCTGCTGGTCTTCAAGCAGGGCCAGGCGGCGTTCACGGCCATCCTGAGCGCCATCGGCGGCATGTACGAAGACAACCTGTACCTGTCGAACCTCTACGAGTACCTGGACCAGCCCGACGCCCGGCCGAGTGGCGAGCATACCAGCGGCCCCGACCCCGAGGACGGCGTGCGCTTCGAGGGCGTGCGCTTCCGCTACCCGGGCGCCGAGGCCGACGCCCTGACCGGCGTGAGCTTCCACGTTCCGACGGGCCGCAAGCTGGCGCTCGTGGGGCCCAATGGCTCGGGCAAGACCACCCTGGTCAAGCTGCTGAGCCGGCTCTACGAGCCCACCGAAGGCCGCATCCTGCTGCACGGCCGGGACCTGCGGGAGTGGGACCTGGCTGAGCTGCACCGCCGCATCGGCGTGATCTTTCAGGACTTCGTGCGCTACCAGTTCAAGGTCGGCGAGAACATCGGGGTGGGGGACGTCACCCACATCGACGACGAGGCCCGCTGGGCCGACGCTGCCGAGAAGGGCATGGCCAGGCCCTTCATCGAGGAGATGGAGCGGGGCTTCCACACCCAGCTCGGGCGCTGGTTCAAGAACGGCCGGGAGCTCAGCATCGGCCAGTGGCAGAAGGTCGCCCTGTCCCGCGCCTTCATGCGTGAGGACGCCCACGTGCTCGTGCTCGACGAGCCCACGGCCTCGATGGACGCCGAAGCCGAGGCCGAGATCTACGACCGCCTGGCGGACCTGACCGAGCGGCAGATGGCCGTGCTCATCTCCCACCGGTTCTCGACCGTGCGCATGGCCGACGAGATCGTGGTCATGGAGACCGGCGCCGTGACCGAGCAGGGGACCCACGAGGAGCTGATGGTGAACGACGGGACCTATGCGCGGCTGTTCACGCTGCAGGCAGAGGGCTACCGCTGAGGGCGGGGCTCGCTCGCCCAGCCGCCTACTCCGGCGTCAGGTGTGGCAGGAACGCCTGGATCCGCGCTGTCTCCCCGGCCAGGATCGCCTCCAGCTCCTGGACCTCGGCGAGCTCCGGGTCGTAGAGGTCCTCCAACTCCTCCGGGTCGGTCGCCGACCGGTAGTAGGAGCGCTCGCCGGTCCAGTCGTAGATCAGCCGCCGGCCGTCGTAGTCCACGAACTGGCGGGCGATGTCGTCGGCCTTGTAGCGGAAGCCGAAGCGGGCGCGGGGCTCGGAAGCGGTGCCGATGACGTGGCCCGTCTGACCCGGGGGCAGGGCCTCGCCGAGCACCTCGAAGACCGTCGGCAGGAGGTCCACCATGGTGGTGGGGCCGGTCCACGCCACAGGCGCGAGGTGCCGGGCCCAGAGGCCGAAGGCCAGATCGACCTCTTCCCGGAACATCGACACGTCGTGCATGTAGTCGCTGTGCTCCCAGAACTGCTCGCCGTGGTCGGTCCAGAGCAGCACCAGGGTGTCGTCGAGCACGCCCCGCTGGTCCAGGGCCCGCCACAGCCGGTCCAGCTGGTCGTCCAGGTAGCGGATCTCGGCGGTGTACTGGATCTCCAGGTGTTGCAGCACCAGGGCCTGGGTCTCGGCGTCGAGGGCGTCCCAGGCGTTCTTGAGGCGGTAGTGCTCGTCTTGTTCGGTGACGTCGAACTCGATGGGGTCGAGGCCCTCGAGCTCGGCCAGGTACTCCGCTGGCGCGGTGAAGGGCGTGTGCGGATCGAACAGCTGGACGTGGCCCCAGAAGGGGCGATCGCCGGACTCGGCGTCGAGCATGTCCAGCGTGGCGTCCACCACCTGGTCCGCGGGAGCGTCGGTCTCCTGCCACCACCCGGTGAAGCCGTGGTCGAAGACGCCTTCGGTCCGAGCCTGGGCGTCGAGCCAGATCGGCAGGGCGCCGTTGGCCGAGACGTACCAGGTGCTCCAGCCCCGATCCCGCAGGATCGCCGGGGCCCAGGGGATGTCTTCGACGTAGTTGGGGACGTCCGGGTCGCGGGAGATGGGCTCGAAGCCCATGTCGACCGGCGACTGGCCGGCGTAGAGACAGATCACGGCCGGCACGGTCCAGTTGGAGCAGGAGCGGTGGTCGTCGAGCACCACGCTCCGAGCGAGGATGTCGTCGACGCAGGGCGTGTCCTGGTGGTCGCCGTAGCGTCCCAGGTAGTCCTTGCGCACGGTGTCCAGGGTGATGACGAGCACGTTCTTCGGCAGCGGGCCGCCGAAGGTCAGGGCGCCGATGGTGGTCTCGCCGACCGGCCCGGTCTCGCCGTCCGCCGTGTCGTCGACCGCGGGGCGGCAGGCCGCTACCGTCAGCCAGAGCACGAGCGAGGTGGCGATGGGCATGGGCAGAGGTCCGGGCGCCGAGGCCAGGGGAGTTTAGCCGGTCCGGGGGCGGGGAAGGCCCCCGTTCGGCCTTGACGCCAGTCCCGGTCTCGGGTAGGTAAGTAATCACTCACTTACGGTAAGTGAGCACTCACTCACCCCCCGGAGGCCCGCAGTGAGACCCCGTCGCTTCACCGACGAGGAGATCCTCGAGGTCGCTCGCGAGACCTTCCTGGAGCTCGGACCCCACACCTCCACCACGGTGATCGCCGAGCGGGTGGGGGTGTCCCAGGCCACGCTCTTCAAGCGCTTCGGCAGCAAGGACGCCCTGCTGATCCGGGCCCTGCAGCCCAGCGAAGGCTGGACCGTGCTCCAGCGCCTGGTGGCCGGCCCGGACGACGAGCGGCCGATGCGGGACCAGCTGACCGAGCTCCTCAGCGAGATGGCGGCGTTCTTCGACAAGATGGCTCCGTGCCTGGCCGTCCTGCGCAGCAGCGGGGCCTTTCCGCCGAAGTTCGAGGGGGCGACCTCGCCCCCGATCCTGGCTCGCCTCGAGCTCCAGCGGTGGCTCGAGATCGCCCAGGCTCGGGGTGAGCTGAGCGAGGGTGCTGCGCCGGAGCACCTCGCGGTGGCGCTGATCGCCATCACCCAGGCCCGGGCCATGCGGCGCCACCTGCTCGAAGACCGGGACCTGCCCGGCGACGACGCGGCCTACCTGCTCGCGATGCTCGACATGCTCTTCCTCGGGGTGGCGCCGTGATCGCCGCCTGGCTCCTCGCCGTGCCCGCCCTGGCCGACGACCCCTGGTGGCTCGGCTTCGACGACCCCGGCCTGCACACCGTCATGGACCAGACCCTCGACGGCAACCTGGACCTGCAGGCCTCCTGGACCCGCGTGGTCCAGGCCGAGCGCCGCGCCAACCAGGTCCGCGCCGGCCTGCTGCCCCAGGTGTCCTTCGACGCCCAGGGCGCGGTCCTGCCCACCGACGCCCTCGGCTTCGGCGGAGGCCTCCCCGTCCAGACCGACGCCGACACCTACCAGACTGGCTCGGCGATGTTCACCGCCGCGCTCCCGGTGGACGTCTTCGGCCAGCAGACCCTGAGCTGGAAGGCCGGCCGCTACGACGCCCTGGCCCAGCAGGGCAACGCCCAGGCCCAGGCTCTGGCCCTCACCACCCTCGCGGGCGAGACCTGGTATGACCTGGTCGCCGCGGAGCTCCGGCTGGCCATCGTCGAAGAGCAGCTCGCGGTCAGCCGGGAGCTCCTGGAGCTGGTCGAGCTCCGCTACGAGTCCGGCGACGGCAACGCGCTGGAGGTGCTCCAGCAGCGCCAGCAGCTGGCGGCCCGGGAGACCCTGGTGCCCGCCGCCCGCATCGGCGTGGCCACCGCCCGCCAGCGCCTGGCGGTGCTGGTCGGCGAGAACCCCTACACCTACGCCCAGCCCGACCTGCCGCCGCGGACGGCGGACCTGCCGGCCCTGCCCGCCGGCCCCTACGACGCCACCCTCCCGGAGACCCGCCCTGACCTGCGGGCCGCCGCGGCGACCCACCAGGCGGCGACTGCCCTGCGCAAGAGCACCACCCGCGGCGCCCTGCCCAGCGTGGCGGTCAGTGGCGCCGCAGGGTGGCAGCTGTTCCGTCTGGACGAGGCCGACACCCTGGCCACCTGGCAGGTCGGGGCGTCCCTGTCCTGGACGCTGTTCGGCGGCCTCGGCGCCTGGAACAGCTACCAGGAGGACAAGGCCCAGGAGCTCGGGGCCGACCTGGCCTGGCAGGGCCTGCTGCTCACCGCCGAGCAGGAGGTCGCGACGGCCCGGACCCTGGAGTCCGAGCGCCTCGTCACCCTGGAGGCCACCCGCAAGCGCCTCGAGGCCGCCGAGCTGCTCTACCAGGAGTCTCGCGCCCGCTACCTCGAGGGCCTCGCCGACTACCTCACCGTGCTCAACGCCCTGGACAGCCGCCAGCAGGCCCAGCTCGACGAGCTGCAGGCCCGGCGCGACCTGTTGAGCGCCCGCATCCAGCTCCACGACGCCCTCGGTGGCACGTGGACCTCCAAGCTCACCGCGTCTTCGAAGAGCACGCCATGATCCAGTCCAAGCTCATCCGCGGCCTCGCGCCACCTGTCATCCTCGGCCTCGGCGTCGCCAGCGCCGGCACCCTCTTCGCCCTGGCGGACACGGTCGAGAAGTCCCCGCCGACCCCCACCCCCCAGGTGGTCGACGTGATCGCGGTCTCGGCCGCGGCGCGGACTGCGACGGTCACGGCCACCGGCGTGGTCGAGGCCTCCCGGCGGGTGGACCTCGTCCCCCAGGTCGGGGGTGGGATCGTGCACCAGGCGGACGCGCTGGTGCCGGGCGGGCGCTTCCGCAGCGGCAGCACCCTCGCGCGCATCGACAGCCGCGACTACGAGATCAACCTGCGCCAGGCCGAGAGCCAGGTCCGCCAGGCGGAGCTCGAAGTCCAGCTGGAGGCGGGCCGGAAGGCGGTGGCCGAGCGGGAGTGGGCGCTGCTCGGCGACGACCGCCCCCGGGAGCAGGCGTCCCTGGCCCTGCGGGAGCCTCACGCCCAGGTCGCGGCCACGAACCTCGAGGCTGCCCAGGCCGCCCGGGACCGCTCCGCCCTGGACCTGGAGCGCACCGCGCTCCGGGCGCCCTTCAACGCCATGGTGGTGAGCGAGTCCCTCGAGGTCGGCCAGGTCGTGAGCCCGGGCCAGGCGGTGGCGACCCTCATCGGCACCGACACCTTCTGGGTGAGCGTCAGCGTCGGCGTCGACCGCCTCGGCCGCATCCAGGTGCCGTCCCTGAGCGGCGGCGAGGGCTCCCTGGCCCGGGTGCTGCAGGACCTGGGCGGCGGCCAGGTCCACACCCGAGAGGGCCGGGTGGTCGGACTCGCCGGCGAGCTGGACCCGATGACCCGCACCGCCAAGGTGCTCGTGGCGGTCGCAGACCCACTCGCGGGGCCGCTCCCCCTGCTGCCCGGCGCCTATGTCTCGGTCGAGGTGGACGGCGAGAGCCCCGGCGAGACCCTGCAGATCCCCCGGGTCGCGGTCTACGACGGCGCCACCGTCTGGGTCGTGGACGTCGAGGAGAAGCTCGCCCGCCGCACCGTGATCGTGGCCTTCGGCGACAGCGACAGCGTCGCGGTCAGCGACGGCCTCGCCGCGGGCGACCGGGTGGTCGTGAGCCCGCTGGCAGCGCCCCTGGTCGGTCAGCCCGTGAACGTGCGCTCGGAGGGCTGAGGTGGATCTGACCCGAGGCCCCATCGCCTGGATGGCGCGGAACGCCGTCGCCGCCAACCTGCTGATGTTCCTGATCCTGATCGGGGGAGCCTTCGGCCTGGCGAGCACGAAGCAGGAGGTCTTCCCGGCCTTCGACATCGACCAGATCATCGTCTCCGTGGTCTACCCGGGCGCGAGCCCCGAGGAGGTCGAGCAGGGCATCGTGCTGAGCGTCGAGGAGGCCGTGCGCGGCATCGACGGGGTGAAGCGGGTGAATTCCCAGGCCGGGGAGGGCGTGGCGACGGTCACCCTCGACCTCACACTCGAGGCCGAGCCGGACCGGGTGCTCTCCGACGTGAAGGCCGAGGTCGACCGCATCCAGACCTTCCCAGAGGACGCAGAGCGGCCCCAGGTCGTGCTGCCCGCGACCGGGCGGCGGGGCGTGGTCTCCCTGATCGTGTACGGCGACCAGGACCTGCGCTCCCTGCACAACATCGCCGAGCGGGCTCGCACGCGGCTCATCCAGCACGAGGACGTCACCCAGGTGTCCCTGAGCGGCGTGCCCCCCCTGGAGGTCGCTGTCGAGGTGCCCCGGGAGAGCCTGGAGGCCCTGGGCCTGACCCTGGACGACGTGGCCCGGCAGATCCGCGCCAGCTCCCTGGAGCTCGGCGGCGGCGCCATCAAGACCGAGCGGGGCGAGATCCTGCTCCGGGTCGCCGATCGGGCCGTGACCGGTCGGCAGTTCGAGGACATCCTGCTGCGGGGCACCGCCGCCGGCGCCACCGTGCGTCTGGGCGAGGTCGCCAAGGTCCGCGACACCTACGCCGACACGGACCAGGCGGCCTTCTATGCCGGTCTGCCTGCCGTGCGGGTCGACGTGGCCAGGACCGGGGACGAGACCCCGCAGCGGGTCTCGGACGCCACCCACCAGGTCATGGCCTCCCTCGCCGCCGAGCTGCCCGACACCGTGCAGCTGGCCATCTGGAACGATCAGTCCGAGGTGCTGGCCGGGCGCATCGACCTGCTGGTGCGCAACGCCAAGCTCGGCGGCGTGCTGGTCATCATCATCCTGGCCCTGTTCCTGGAGCCGCGGCTGTCGTTCTGGGTGTCCCTGGGCATCCCCATCTCCTTCATGGGCGCCTTCCTGCTGATGCCGGGGCTGGACCTGTCGATCAACATGATCACGCTCTTCGCCCTGATCATCACGCTGGGCATGGTGGTCGACGACGCCATCGTGGTGGGGGAGAACGCCTTCGGCCACATGCAGCGGGGCATGGGCAGGCTGGAGGCGTCGATCCTGGGCGCCAAGGAGATGGCCGTCCCGGTGACCTTCGCCATCCTCACGACCATCGCCGCCTTCAGCCCGATGTTCTTCGTGCCGGGGGTGATGGGCAAGATCTTCCGGCTGTTTCCGGCGGTGGTCATCTCGGTGTTGATCTTCAGCCTGATCGAGAGCTTCTTCGTGCTGCCGGCGCACCTGAGCCACCTCAAGGAGCGGCGGTGGATGCAGGTGATCCCCGCTGTTGCGGCGGGTCCTGCACTGGCGCTACGCGGCGGTGGCGGTGGCGGTGGCGCTCTTCATGACCACCATCGGCCTGATCGGCAGCGGGACCGTGCCGTTCTCCTTCTTCCCCAAGATCGAGGGCGACCTGGTCACGGCCGCCGTGCGGCTGCCCTACGGCGCCCCGAAGCACCAGGCCGTGGCCGTGCTGCAGCAGCTGGAGGACGCGGTGCCCGAGGCCCTCGCGGCCGTGGGCGAGGACGACATCCTGCGGGGGGTCTTCGCCCGGGTGGGCGAAGGGCCTGCGGGTGGCTTCGGGCCGCCGCCCGAGACCGGCGGCCACCTGGTCACCGTGGAGCTGTTCATGGTCCCCGCGGGGGAGCGGGACACCCGCTCGGCGGACCTGGGACGGGCCTGGCGGGCGGCGCTGCCGCCCCTGGCCGGGGTGGAGTCCCTGGTGATCTCGGCCACCTCGGGCCCCGGGGCCGGTGCGGCGGTCCAGCTCCAGCTGGCCCACGACGACGTCGACGTGCTGGCCCAGGCCAGCGAGGAGCTCCAGGAGTCCCTGCGCGGCTACAGCGACCTGACCAACATCCAGAGCACCTTCACCCTGGGCAAGCCAAGGCTCGACTTCCACCTGCTCCAGCAGGCCCAGACCCTCTCCCTCACCGGGCAGGAGGTGGCCCGCCAGGTGCGCAGCAGCTTCTACGGCGCCGAGGCCTTGCGGGAGCAGCGGGGCCGCAACGAGCTGAAGGTGATGGTGCGCCTGCCCGAGGACCAGCGGGCGTCGGAGCACGACCTGGGCCAGCTGCAGATCCGCACCCCCGGGGGTGGCTTCGCGCCCCTGGCCAGCGTGGCGACCTACGACCGGGACCGGGCCCCGACGACCATCAAGCGGGAGGACGGCCGCCGCACGGTGAACGTCTCCGCGGACCTGGCCTTCGGCGTGAAGTCCCCCCAGGACGTGCTGGCGGACCTGGAGGGCGTGGTGCTGCCCGCGATGGCGGTGCGC
>CAYFPX010000073.1:0-494 GCA_964344945.1 uncultured Enterobacterales bacterium | reverse complement strand
ACGGTGGAGAAGGCCGGCGAGCAGCGGGAGCAGGCCGAGAGCTTCGCCGCCCTCGGCCAGAACTACCTGTTGGCCCTGTTCGCCATCTTCGGGCTGCTGGCCGTGCCGTTCCGGAGCTACAGCCAGCCCCTGATCATCATGTCGGCCATCCCCTTCGGCCTGGTCGGTGCGGTCCTGGGCCACCTGGTCATGGGCTACGAGATGAGCCTGATCTCGATGTTCGGGTTCGTGGCGCTCAGCGGCGTGGTGGTGAACGACTCCCTGGTGCTCATCGATCGGGCGAACAAGAACCTCCAGGCGGGCCAGGGCACCCTGGAGGCCATCGTGGAAGCGGGGGCTCGGCGCTTCCGACCGATCATGCTCACGTCGCTGACCACGTTCTTCGGGCTGGCGCCGATGATCCTGGAGACCTCGATGCAGGCCCGGTTCCTGATCCCGATGGCCATCAGCCTGGGCTTCGGCATGATCTTCGCCACCTTCTTGATCCTGCTGGT
>CAYFPX010000072.1:21502-31880 GCA_964344945.1 uncultured Enterobacterales bacterium | reverse complement strand
GGTGGGCGATACTGGATTTGAACCAGTGACTTCTACCGTGTGAAGGTAGCACTCTCCCACTGAGTTAATCGCCCAGCGGACGGCCTGATAACCTGCCGACCCACCCGGTCAAGGCCCCTCATTGGTCGCGAAGAGCTACCGCCTGGACACCGTCGCGGTGCACCTGATCGAGCGCCTCGAGGGCGCCCGGCGCAGCTACCTGGATCGGCCCGAGGCCCTCGATGTGGCAGCGGCTCGCATCGTCGACGAGGCCTTGGCCGAAGTGCTCTCCGAGATGGGCGACATCTACGACGACCCCACCCACGCCGAGCGCCTGACGCGCGAGATGCGCGAGACCTTCCTCCCGCGCTGGCTCAAGCTCGCCAAGCTGCAGAACGGGCTGGAGAGCGAGCGACTCGGAAGCTGGGAGAGCGGTGGCCTGGGCTTCCGCATCGTGGCCTTCCTCGTGCCCCTGTTCATCGCCTTCGCCGCCACCCGCGCCCTGCACAGCCCCCTGGCGGCGCTGTTCTTCCTGCCCCCGTTCATCCTGCCCTTCTTGCCGGAAGTCCGGACCTGGCAGGACTCCCGCCGCTACCAGGGCGAGCTCCAGGCAATCGTCGACGACCTCGACCGTATCCAGCAGCAGCTCGACGCCTACCAGCCCGCCCTCGGCTTCGAAGCGTCCGACACCGACACCCGCACCCCTCAGGCTCGCCCGAAGCAGCCGGATTCCCCGTGAGGTCCATCCATGGCTGAGCTCAAGCTCGCCTCCGTCAGCGGCGCCAGGCGGCGCCTGCTGCTCGTCTTCCCAGCGCTGTTCATCGCCGGGATCCTGCTCTACGCCACCTTCACCACGAACGTCCATCCCGACGCCTTCGCCGTGAAGCAGGTCTTCCTCGGCCCCAACAAGGGCATCCAGGAAGAGGTCCTCGGCCCCGGCCTGCACCTGGTGGTGCCCGGCTACGAGCAGCTCCACGTCTTCCCCCGGGACATCCAGCTCATGGAGCTGAACGACGACCACACGTCGACCTCGGAGGACGCCTTCTACGCGCCGGCCATCCGGATCCAGACCAGCGAGGGCTACCAGGTGACGGTCGACGTCACCGTCGCCTACCGCATCAAGGACCCGTACAAGGTGATCACCAGCGTGGGCCCGGGCCGGCTCTACGAGACCGCCCTGGTCGCCCCACGCTCCGACACCTTCCTGCGCCAGACCCTCGGCAAGCTCAACGCTGAGCAATTCTACGACGGCGCCGCTCGCCGGGCCGCCGGCATCGCTGCCCGGGAGAACCTCTCCACCGACCTGGCCCCCAAGGGCATCGAGGTCTGGTCCGTGATGGTCCGCCACTACACCTACGACGACCGCTACCAGGAGGCGATCGAGCAGCGCAAGATCCAGGATCAGCTGGTGTTCAAGAACCAGGCCGAGGCCGTGGCCGCCGAGCAGGAGGCCAAGAAGAACCGGGTCCTCGCCGAAGGCCAGGCCCGGGTCGAGGTCGAGCGGGAGCGCGGCCGCAGCGAGGTCCGCAAGATCGAGGCCGACGCCAACCTGTACTACCGGAAGAAGGTCGCCGAAGGGGATCTGCTGGTCGCCCTGGCCGAGGCCGAAGGCATCCGGCTGGAGAACGAGGCGCTCAGGGCCGCCGGCGCCGCCAACCTGGTCGGCCTGCGCATGGCCGAAGTCATGGAGGGCACCCAGGTCATCGTCGTGCCCACAGACGGCCCCAGCGGGGTCAACCCGCTCCACCTCGATGACCTCGTGCAGGGGTGGTAGCCATGACCCGCATCGCCATCGCCCTCGCCGCCGCCGCCCTCGTCGCGTGCACCCCGCACACCACCGGGTCCACCGAGGTGGGCGTCCGGACCAACAAGATCGGCACCATCATGGACAAGGGGGTCCAGGACACGGTCTACGCCCCGGGCTCCACGAGCTTCTTCCCGCCTGTCATCACCGACTGGCAGGTCTTCGACACCGCGCTTCAGAACCTGGAGATGACCCGGGAGAGCGACTCTGGCTCCCGGGCCGGCGACGACGCCCTGAACTTCAAGACCATCGACGGCAACGACATCTCCGTCAACGTCACGGTGTCCTGGCGCATCGACCCGAACCGGGTCCCGTACATGCTCCAATTCGTCGGCCGGTCGACCCAGGAGGTCGAGGAGCGCCTGGTGCGCCCGGTGAGCCGCACCATCATCCGCGACGTGCTCAACGAGCTCGGCAGCGAGCAGTACTACAACGCCGAAGTGCGCTTCCGGAAGGCCGCCGAGTGCAAGGAGCACCTGGACCACTACCTGGGCGGAGAGGGCATCATCATCGAGCAGGTGCTGCTCGGCGAGCACCACTTCAACCCCCGCTACATGAAGGTCATCCAGGACAAGAAGGTCGCGGAGCAGGACGCCAGCCGGCTGAAGTCCGAGACCGAGGCCGCGGTGGCCCAGATGAACCGGGAGCTCGAGGTCGCCAAGGGCGAGGTCACCCGCTCGGTCGCCACCGCCCAGGGCAAGGCCGACCAGCGTCGACTTCAGGCCGACGCGATCATCTTCGAGCGCGAGAAGCAGGCCGAGGCCTCCCTCGCGGAGAAGCAGGCTCTGGCCCAGGGACTGACCGAGCGGGCCAAGGCCCTGGCCGGGTCCGGCGGGCGCAACAAGGTGAAGCTCGAGGTCGCGGACTCCCTGGAGGGCAAGTCCATCGTCTTCCTGCCGTCCGGCGGCGGGGTGGACCTGCGCACGACCGACGTCAACGACCTGCTGCAGCTCTATGGCGTGAAGGCCGTGGCCGATCAGTAGAGCAGGAAGCTCGCCCCGAGCGCGACCACCGTCCCGAACGCCACCCAGGTCCAGGGGAACCAGCCGGCGCCTTCCTCCTCGTTGGTGGTCGGCAGGTCCCACAGGGTGTCGCGGCTGCGCTGGATCGCGGTGGTCGACAGGTCTGGGGCTGGTGCGACCGGTCCCTGCAGCTCGGCGTGGGGCTCGGGCCAGCTCTGGGGATCCAGGTCCGGCTCGGCCACGGCCTGACCGGTGGCGGCGAGCAGCGCCTCGCCCATGGCCTGGGCGCTCGGCCAGCGCTCGGCCGGGTCCAGGCGCACGGCACGGGCCAGCACCGGCACCAGGGCCTCGGGCACCCGCAGCCACCGGGGTGAGCTCAGGGCGACCGCGTGCAGGTTGGCCGGCGGGTAGCCGGTCAGGGCGTGGTAGAGCGTGGCGCCCACCCCATAGAGATCGGCCTGGACCCCCACGTTCTTGGCGTCCACCAGCTGCTCCGGGGCCATGTAGCCGAAGGTCCCGAGGGTGGCGCCGGTCCGGGTGATGCGGCCGTCGCTCTCGCCCACCGGGGCCGCGATGCCAAAGTCTCCCAGCACGGCCTGACCGCCGCTGAGCAGCACGTTGGGGGGCTTCACGTCCCGGTGCACGACCCCGTGGGCATGGACGACCGCGAGCCCGGCCAGGAGCTGCAGCGCCAAGGCCACCGCTTCCTCGGGGGGCAGCCCGGTCCGGCCCTCGAGCCGCTCGCCCAGGGTCTGCCCGTCCACGAACCCCAGCACCAGGAAGTCCCGCCCCTGGGAAGAGCCCACGTCGAGCACCTGGACCAGGTGGGGATGGGCCAGCGCGGCGAGGGTGCGGCCCTCGCGGCGGAAGCGCTCCACCATGCGCGGGCGCTGCCTGGCGGTGTCCTTGAGGACCTTGATGGCCACCCGGGACTCGGTGTGCTGGTCCCAGGCCGCGTGCACCGAAGCGAAGCTGCCCTCGCCGAGCAGGTGCTCCATGCGGTAGCGGTCGGCGAACAGCGACATCCGGGCCTGCGCTCCCCCGTGATGGGGCGCACACCGTACTCCATGCCGTCCGGTTAGAAGGGGCCTTCTGCAGCATCGAGGTGAGGTCGTGGCGCGTCCGGACTGGCTGAAGAAGGCCATCGCAGCAGGTGGGGACTTCCACTACAAGAAGCAGCCGAAGACCCGGCACAACCTGATCAACCTGGGCTGCCTCGCCTTCGTCGCCAGCGCGTACTTCGGCGTGATGGCCCTGGGCGCGGTGTTGCCGCCGGCGGTCTACCTGCCCCTGGCCGTCGTGTTGATGGGGTCGCTGGCCTACAGCCTCTACATCCTGGTCATCCACGAGTGCAGCCACGTGATGTACGTGCTCCTCGAGGACAACGAGAAGAGCGAGGCCCTGAACCACCACATCGGGCGGGTCTTCGGCAACATCCTGTTCACCGACTACGACAAGCACTGGAAGGTAGGCCACGTCATCCACCACCTGCGGCCCACCGAGTCCGACGACCCGCAGAACCCGGATCCACTGGACGGGATGCGGCTGGTGAAGCGCTACCTCTTCCTGTGCGTCCCGGTCATCGGGCCCCTGAAGACCAACCCGTCCGCCCAGTACGGCTTCAGCCTGAAGCGGCTGGTCATCGGCGTGGCGTTCTGGGGGGTCGTGGCGTTGGTGGGTGCTGGCCTGTTCGGCGGCGTGGTGGCCCTGGCCATGCTGCTGAGCTTCCAGTTCACGGCGATGCTCAACTTCACCAAGATCGCCCAGGAGCACGCCAGCGGGCTGGCCACGGAGCCGGATCCCTTCTTCCGCTCCCGCACCTACTTCTACGGCACCCGGTACCTGACCTCACCGTTCAACATCAACTACCACTTCGAGCACCACGCCAACTTCAAGGTGCCTTGGTACCTGCTGCCCGCGTACCACAAGCGCTGCTTCGACCTGATGCCGACGGACCTGCACCCCTACTTCCTCACCAGGGGGTGGGCGCAGTTCTTCCGGCAGCTGGCGGGCACGCGGCCCTTGCCGCCGGCGCCGGTGCGGCACCTGATGGGTGAGACCGCCGAAGCGACCGCGTAGGTTGCTCGGCCGCCTGCTCTCGAACCGGGCCCGGCCCTGGACGGCCCTGGCCTGCGTCGCCTGGCTCGGGGTGATGGCCGGGCTCTACGGGCACTACAGCGTCACCAAGCCCGTGGGCTACCGCTACTGCCTGGACCACGTGGAGGAGTGCCGAGACCGCACAATCCTGCTGCCCCTGTGGCGGGTGAGCGCGGTGCACGCCGACGGCTATGAGCTGACGAAGATCGTGGGGCCCCTTCCGGTCCGGGCCGAGCCCGGCGACCTGGCCGTCGGCCAGACCGTCTCCCTGGTCACCACCTTCGACGCCGAGGCGCTGGAGCTGGTCGAGGTCGAGCGCCAGGTCCACCACCTGCGCACCGCCAAGGTCGTCCTGGGCCTCATCGGTCTCGTGCTCACCGGGCTGCTGGTCTTGCTGGGCTTCCGGTGGCGGGACCGGGGGGTGGTGGCCCTTGGCTGACCTCGTCACCCACATGGCCACCGGCTTGTTGGTCAAGGCGGCCACCCGTCGCGGTCACACCGCCACGCTGGTGCTGGGCACGGTGCTGCCGGACCTCATCGCCAGGGCGCCGGCGCTGGTCCTGGCCCGGGTCCGCGAGGCCGGAGCCCCGATCCCCGAGCCCCTGGTACACGCCCCTGCGGTCGCCCACATGCCCCTCGGCATGCTGGCCCTGGCCACGCTGCTCGCGCTGCTGTTCCACGAGCCCGACCGCCGAGAGGCCTGGCGCAACCTGGCCGGGGGGCTGTTCCTGCACCTGGCGGTGGACCTGCTCCAGGACCACATGGGCGTGGGCTACATGCTGCTCTACCCCTTCACCACCTGGGACTTCGAGTTCCGCCTGGTCAGCACCGAGGCGACGGTGCTGTGGGCCCCCTGGCTGGGCCCGCTCAGCGTGGGGCTGTGGTGGTGGCGGACCCGAGGGGGGCGGGGGACCGGGTCGGTCCGGGTCTCACCGCACGCTCCCAGGAGCGAGCGGTGAGACCCTCCCGTCGCCCCGCTGCGCCTCTCACACGTGGTCGGTCCCGTGCCTCCGGTCACGTGGCGGCAGCACGCTCCCATCGGCCCGACCGGTCGACAGACGCTGACGCGTCGGCCGACCTGACCAACCACGTGCGAGATCCGCGACCGGGGCTCGGTCCGGGTCTCACCGCACGCTCCTAGAACGGGATGTCCTCGTCGCGCTGGGGAGGGGCCGGCTCCTGAGGCCGTGGCAGAGCCACGGACATGGACGGGCCCATGCCCAGGGCGCGGTTGTCGTCGTCTCGGCGAGGCGCCACGAACGACAGGTCGCGGGCGACCACGCTCCACGAGACCCGGTTCTTGCCGGACTCGTCGGTCCACTTGTTGGAGCTCATGCGACCTCTGACCACCACCGGGTCGCCCTTGCGGAGCCGGTCGAAGGCCTTGGTGGCCAGCCAGTCGAAGGCGACCACCCGGTGCCAGTCCGTGCGCTCGTCCCAGCCGTCGTCCCGGCGGATGCTGTAGCTGGTCGCCAGGCTGAAGGTCGTGCGCTCCTTGCCGCCCGCCGTCCGGCTCTGTTCGGGGTCCTGGCCCAGACGGCCCAGGAGGAAGACTTCGTTCATGCTCTTCATCGCTTCACCTCCGTGTCGAAGCGCGGCACCGGACAGCAAGGCCCGTGCCCGGCGCGGATCGGCCTGGGCGGGAGGGGGGGTGTCGAGTCTCCGACATCCGGGCCCTTCGTGGGCGACACCCCACCGCTTCGGATCCCCGGACGGAGGGGCGCTCGGCTGCGCAGTGTATTAGGTCCGCCACAGCGCACGCACCCTGGCCGGCTCGGCCAGCTCCCCCGACCCCTCCCTCGAGGCCTTCGGTGTCGAAGTTCCTGGTCATCGAGGGCCTGATCGGGGTCGGCAAGACCACGCTGTGCCGTGCGCTGCGCGATGAGCTGCGGGCCCACCTGGTGCTCGAGCCGGCCGACGACAACCCGTTCCTCAAGGAGTTCTACGCCGACTCCGATCGGTTCGCCTTCCCCGCGCAGATGTTCTACCTGGCGACCCGCTACGCCCAGCAGCAGAACCTGCGCCAGGGCGAGCTCTTCACCGACCTGATCGTCAGTGACTACCTGTTCGAGAAGGACCGCCTCTTCGCCGAGAAGACCCTCGAAGGCGACGAGCTGGCGCTGTACGATCGCTTCGCCGGCCTGTTGGGAACCCAGCTCGTCCGGCCCGATCTGGTCCTGTTCCTGGACGCACCCACCGAGGTGATCCTGTCCCGCATCGAGTGCCGTGGCATCTCCGCCGAGGCGGTCATCCAGCCCGGGTACCTGGACGACCTGCGCGATCGATACTTCGAGCTCTGGAAGAGCTACGACGACGCGCCGGTTCACTACCTGGAGACCACGGACCTCGACTACGTCAACGATCTCAGCGCCCGTGCAGAGGTCCTCGGAATGATCCGGGACTGGCTGGCGGGCAAGGGCGCCCCCGGGGTCCCTGCATCGACTCTGTTCGAGCGGGAGACCCAGCCGACACTGTTCAGCACGGAGGGCAAGTAGGAGGGCTCGATGCCCCGCAAGACCGCGTTGGACCTTCAGCGGATGAAGGCCGACAACCCCGGAAGGAAGGGGTCCGAAGGACCCGAGAAGATCGCCATGGTCACGGCCTACGACTACACCATGGCCCGGCTGGTGGACCAGGCCGGCGTGGACATGGTCCTGGTCGGAGACTCCCTGGGCATGGTGATCCAGGGCCTGCCCGACACCCTGAGCGTGTCCCTCGACGACATGGCCTACCACGGCCGCTGCGTCGCCCGTGGGCTGCAGCAGGCGCACCTCACGGTGGACCTGCCGTTCATGTCCTACCAGGTGTCGCCGGAGCAGGCGCTGACCAGCGCCGGCTACCTGGTGCAGAAGGGCTCGGCCCAGAGCGTGAAGCTCGAGGGCGGCGAGCGCTCGGCACCCGCCATCCGCCGCATCGTGGAAGCCGGCATCCCGGTGGTGGCACACGTGGGGCTCACCCCCCAGAGCGTGCACGCCCTCGGTGGCTGGCGCGTCCAGGGGCGCGGTGACGCGGGGGCGGAGCAGCTGCGCCGGGACTGCCTGGCGGTCCAGGACGCCGGCGCCTTCAGCGTGGTGTTCGAGATGGTCCCGGGCGAGCTCGCCGCCGAGCTCACCGAGCTCCTGCACATCCCGAGCATCGGCATCGGCGCCGGTCCCCACTGCGACGGCCAGGTGCTGGTCTGCAATGACCTGCTCGGCCTCGACACCCGCTTCAAGCCGCGCTTCGTGAAGCGCTTCGCCGAGCTCGAGCAGCCGATGGTCGACGCCGTGACCCGGTATGTCGCCGAGGTGAAGGCCGGCAGCTTCCCGGCTCGGGAGCACGGGTTCTGGAAGCGCAAGGCCGCGCCCGAAGCGCAGCTGGCCAAGCTCTACTGACCATGCTGACCGTCGCCGCTCCCCAGGCCCTGCAGGCGCAGACCCGCGCGTGGCGGGAGCAGGGCCTGCGCATCGGCTTCGTGCCGACCATGGGCTACCTGCACAGCGGCCACACCAGCCTGATGGATCTGGCCCGAGGCCGCTGCGACCGGCTCGTGGTGTCCATCTTCGTGAACCCGCTCCAGTTCGGCCCCGCCGAGGACCTGGACGTCTACCCCCGCGACCCCGTGGGCGACGCGGCGAAGTGTCGGGAGCACGGCGTCGACCTGCTGTTCCTGCCGACCGAGCTGTACCCCGCCGACTTCACCTCTCGGGTGAGTGTGGCGGGGGTCAGCGAGGGACTCTGCGGCGCCCGGCGCCCCGGTCACTTCGACGGGGTCACCACCGTGGTCGCCCGGCTCTTCGGCCTGGTGAAGCCCCACGTCGCCGTCTTCGGCGAGAAGGACTACCAGCAGCTCGCGGTCGTCCGCCGCATGGTGCGCGACCTGGCGATGGACATCGACGTGGTCGGCGGGCCGCTCATCCGGGACCACGACGGCCTGGCGCTGTCCTCCCGCAACGCGTACCTCAGCCCCGAGGCCCGATCGCGGGGACTGAGCCTGCACCTGGCCCTGGGCGCCATGGCCGAGGCCGTGCGCGGAGGCACCACCGACGTGGCGGCCTTGCTGGCGCTGGGCGAGCGCCTCGTCGACTGTGACCGCCTGGACTACCTGGAGGTCCGTGACGCCGAGCACCTGGGGGCCATCGACACCGTCGAGCGCCCGGCACGGGCGCTGATCGCGGCCTCCTACGGGCGCACCCGCCTGATCGACAACCTGGCCCTGGTCCCCTGATGGATCTGGACACCTGGCTGCTGATGGGCACGGTGGCGCTGATGGTCGCCAACCGGGCGGTCCACATCGGCGAGCGGTGGTACGAGCGCAAGGCGGTCTTCTGGGGCATCCAGCTCAGCAACTTCCTGGTCGCCTGTGCCCTGGTGACCTTCGGCATTCCCGGGTTCCAGGGGCCGCTCCGCATCGTCAACCTGCTGCTCGCGGGGCTGCTCATCCTGCACACCGTGCAGAACAACCGCCGCTACCTGGTGGCGTGGCGCGGGGTCGGCGCCGGACCCGACGACGACGAGCGGGAGGCCCGGCGGGCCGAGGTGCTCGAGCGGCTCTCCAACGACTAGCGCGTCTCGACCACCGCAGAGGCCTGGTCCGGGTCCTCGATCCAGCTCGCGTCGTCGATCGAGATCACGCAGGCCCTGGCGCTTGGCGGCCTCAGAGGCGGTTCCGCCCTGTGTGCTCTGCGTCAAGCCAGGGTCACCAAGCCGTCAAGTTCGGGTCGCGGGGCCGATCCATGCGGATCCGGGTGGTACAAGTCCGAGCGGCACCCCAGGAGCATCTGTGGGAGAGAACGCCTTCGGGCCAGGACGGGCCCGTCCGGTGGACGCTCCTGTCGACTGGCCCGGACCCGGGCCGATCGACCTGGCGGTCCAGGACCTGCCCCACGCTTCGTCATCGACGGAGTGGTGGTACCAGAACATGCACCTGGAGCTGGCCGATGGCCGCTCCGTGGGTCTGTTCGCGTCGTTCTTCCGCATCCTGACCGGGGAGCACCCCGAGACCAAGGCGCCGATCCACGCCCACAGCCTGACCTGGGCCCTGAGCGACCCGAGTCGGGAGCGCTACCTGTTCGACAGCCGGGTCGACGAGAGTGCCCCCAAGCACGGCCTGGAGAAGATCAAGCGCGGCCAGGGCTCCCGCGACCCCCGCATCCAGCGGGCGATGAAGGAAGTCCTCCAAGCAGGCAAGGTCCCCAGCCCGGACCGCTTCTTCGCGGCGCCGGTCCTGGTCTCCAAGGGGCGGCTGGACCTCGACTTCGGCGGCAACCGCTTCTGGCGGATGGACGACGGCCGCTACCGGCTGGAGCTCAAGGACGGACCCGACGGCTCGGCGGTCGACCTGACCCTCACCCTGCACTGCGAGGCGGTGCGACACGGCGACGACGGCGTGGTGAAGGGCCGGGCCGGCGAGGACATGTTCTACTACTTCCTGCCCCGCTGCGACGTCGCCGGCCATGTGTGGCTCGACGGGCGCCGGGTGCGTGTCCGCAGCGGCAAGGCCTGGGTCGACCACGAGTTCGGTGGCCACTCCATCCTCGACGCCGACCAGATGGGC
>CAYFPX010000072.1:17998-21492 GCA_964344945.1 uncultured Enterobacterales bacterium | reverse complement strand
GGAAGTCCTGCCGGCCCCCGAGCGCGTTCTGTCGGGCCGGCGGCCCCAGGCCCCTGCAGAGGGTGAGCCGCCGCCCGCCGTCGCCAACGACGACATGGCCTGGAACTGGATCGCCGTGCAGCTCGACGACGGCTCCCAGCTCACCGCCTACAAGATGGAAGACCTGGCCGGCAAGTCCCCGGACGACAGCTGCGCCATCCGGATCGCGGCGGACGGCACGGTCACGCGCTACGCGGAGATCGAGCTCACCCCGGACCGCAACAGCTGGACCAGCGCCCGGACCTTCAACCGCTACCCCCTGGGGTGGTCCCTCAGGGTGCCCGAGGCGGACCTGGACCTGCGCATCGAGGCGGACTTCGCGGACCAGGAGTTCGTGACGCTCATCTCCAAGCCCGCGTTCTGGGAGGGCCGCTGCTCGGTGCACGGCAGCCTGGGCGAGCGTCGCCTGCGCGGCGTCGCCTACGTCGAGCGCTCCGGGTACTTCTCCACCGACACCCTGGACAAGTTCTTCAAGTCCGTGTCCCGGGAGGTCCGGCGCTCGATCCGCCAGGTCCTGCCCATCGAGCGCCCGTCCTACGACGCCCTGCGGGACATCGTGGCCGGTGAGCACCGGGATCACTTCATGGACGGGGTCGACCACGACCAGCTGGTCGACGGCTACCTCAAGCCCTTGCGCGAGATCACCGACCGCGGCGGCAAGGCCTGGCGCAGCTACGCGGCCCTGGCCTGCTGCGACATCGTGGGCGGCGACAGCCGGGACTACGTGAAGTGGCTGGCGATGCCCGAGCTCATGCACGTGGGCTCGCTCATCGTCGACGACGTGCAGGACAAGAGCGAGTGGCGACGGGGTGGCCCGGCCTGCCACCTCATCTACGACGAGGCCCTGGCCATCAACTCCGGCACCGCCGGCTACTTCATCGGCCAGCAGCTGCTGCAGAACCACCGGCTCACCAGCGCCGAGACCGTGCGGGTCTACGAGCTCTACTTCGAGGCCCTCCGCGCCGGCCACGCCGGCCAGGCCCTGGACCTGCTGGGTCCCCTGGACGCCCTGCCGGGCGCCGTCGAGACCGGCCGCATCGACTTCATCGAGCAGCGGGTCCTGGCCATCCACCGCCTCAAGACCGCGGCTCCGGCCGCAGCGCTGGCCCGCATGGGCGCCATCGCCGGCAAGGGCACCGAGGCCCAGATCGAGGGCGTCGGACGCTACTTCGAGTCCCTGGGTCTGGCCTTCCAGATCATCGACGACGTGCTCAACCTGCGTGGCTTCAAGGGCAAGCTCAAGGAGCACGGCGAGGACATCCGCCAGGGCAAGCTGACCTTGCCGGTCGTGAAGGGCCTGCGGGTGCTGTCACCGGACGACCGCAAGTGGCTCGCCGACACGATCCTGTCCTGTCCACAGGATCAGGCGGTGGTCGACGAGGTCATCGAGCGGCTGGAAGAGGTCGGCGCCATCGACGACTGCGTGGAGATGGCCGAAGGCATGGTCGAGGACGCCTGGAAGGCGCTGGATCAGCTGGTGGACGACAGCCTGAGCAAGGTGATGCTGCGGGCCTTCGGCTGGTACATCTTGAATCGGCACTACTGACCGCGGTGAGCGCTCAGCGCGCCCACCCCGTGTCGTCCTTCCCGCCGCCGCCCGACCCGATGCTCCGGTAGCAGCCGTCGTCGGTGTAGATGCAGTCGCACTCGCAGTCCAGATCAAGGTCACAGGCACAGCTCCAGGTCGAAGGTGCGGGCGGCTGGCACGCCGGCGGTGAGGGTCCAGTCCGTGCGGCCGGCCATCTCGGCGAGGCCGGTCAGGGAGATGGCCTGGAGCAGGCGCCAGGTCGGGTGCTCCACGCAGCCGGCGCCGCTGAAGCGCACGGCGATGCGGGTGTCCTCGATCTCGGTCTCGGCCTGGACCAGGTCGTAGAGCCCGGAGAAGCTGCCCGGGGCCCGGCGCAGGATTCGCACCGGGCCGGCCAGGCGGAGGGCGGCGGTGGCGATGGGGCCCGCGCTGCGGGTGGCGTCGTCCCAGATCATCTCGATCAGGGCGGCGGTGTTGCCGCCGAGGTGGCGCTCCACGATGAGCTCGGTCAGCCGGAGCTGGACCCAGCCCGGGAACCAGGCCCCGAGCTCCGGGCGGATGGCCAGGTCGTAGCCGAGGGCCGCCACCAGGGCGCTCGGGGCTTCGCGGCCCCAGCGGCGCTCGACGTGCACCCCCCAGTCCTTGAGCAGGCTCCCGCGCACCTGGCCCGCGAGGGTACAGGTCCGCTCGGGCTCCCAGGTCGGGGCCGCAGCGAGGTCCGAGAGGCTCAGGGCCTCGCTGAGGGACATGTCAGGCGCGGTGCTCGGCGACCACGGCGAGGATCTCGGCCTCGTCGAGCAGGCGGTTGCCGGACTTGGCCTTGGTCATCACGGCCTCGACCAGGGGCTCAGTGGCCTCGATGTCGTGGGCCTGGAGCCAGGCGACCACGTTCGACGCGCCGGAGTAGTGGCCGACCTCGATGACCTGCTGCCGGCCGAACCAGCTGGCGGGCACACCCGAGTAGATCCGGTCCGCCAGCCAGTCGTGGCCCTTGCGCTGGGCCTTGATGACCGCGGCGGCGTGCACGCCGGTGCCGGTGCGGAAGGCGTCGTGGCCGAACACCGGGTAGCTCGGCGGGATCGGCACGTGGCAGGCCTCCGAGGCGAGCTCGACCAGGTCGACCAGCTTGCTCAGGTCGCCGTCCTCGAAGCCCAGGAGCTTCATGTTGACCATGAGCAGGTCCAGGGCCGTGTTGCCGACCCGCTCGCCCATGCCGAGCACCGTGCCGTGGACCCGGTCGGCGCCCGCCTCGACCGCCATCAGGGCGTTGGGCAGGGCGTGGCCGCGGTCGTTGTGGCCGTGCCAGTCGATGCGGGTGTCGGTGCCGGCTGCCCGGATGATGGCCTTGGCGTAGTGGACGAGGTTGAACACGCCGTCGGGGGTGGCGTGACCGACGGTGTCGCACAGGCACAGGCCGTCGACCTGCTCTTCGATCGCGGCGTTCCACAGCCGCGCAAGCAGCTTGGGGTGGCTGCGGACCGTGTCCTCGGTGACGAAGGTGCACTGCAGGTCGGCACCCTTGGCGAGCCTGACCGCGGCGCGGGTCCGGTCCTCGAGCAGGGCCTCGTCCCAGCCCTCGGCGTACAGCCGCAGCGGACTGGTGCCCAGGAAGGCCATGACCTCGATGCCGATGCCCACCCTCTGGCTGATCGCGATGATCGGGTTGATGTCGTTCGGGTGGGTCCGCGCCGCGCAGGTCGGCTGGATGGCCAGGCCCTCGTCGCGGATCATCTCGGCCAGGACCGTGCAGTCCTCGACCGCCCGCCGGCCGGCCCCCGGGAGACCCACGTCGACGTGGTGCACGCCGAGCTGGCTCATCAGCCGGATCATCTCCATCTTCGCCTCGATGGGCGGGTCGTGGACCGATGGGCACTGGATGCCGTCCCGCAGGGTCTCGTCGAAGTACTCGATCGACCGCATCGGCGGG
>CAYFPX010000072.1:17630-17890 GCA_964344945.1 uncultured Enterobacterales bacterium | reverse complement strand
CTCGACCACGACCGCGATGCCCTGGCCACCACCGATGCAGGCGGAGCCCACGCCGTACTTCTTGCCCCGGCGCTTCAGCTCGTAGAGCAGGTGGGTGGTGATGCGGGTGCCGCTGGCGGCCAGGGGGTGGCCGATGGCGACGCCACCGCTGTTCACGTTGGTGATGTCGCGGTCGAGCTCGAGCTCCTTCTCGCAGGCCAGGTACTGACTGGAGAAGGCCTCGTTGATCTCGACCAGGTCCATCTGGCCCAGGTTCATGC
>CAYFPX010000072.1:517-17620 GCA_964344945.1 uncultured Enterobacterales bacterium | reverse complement strand
CTCGACGCCAGCGACGCCGTAGCCGACCAGCCGGCCGAGGGGGGTCTTGCCGTTGGCCTGGGCCCACTCGGCGGTGGTCATGACCATGGCGCCGGCGCCGTCGTTGATGCCCGAGGCGTTGGCGGCGGTGACGGTGCCGTCTTTCTTGAAGACCGGGCGGAGCCGCGCCATCGACTCCTTGCCGAACCGGGAGCGGAACTTCTCGGGGGCCAGGGGGGAGAGCTGGGGGTGCTCGTCGATCTCGACCGTGTGCTCGCCGCGGCGGGTGGTGATGGTCACCGGGGTGATCTCGCTGGCGTAGCGGCCGTCGTCGTGGGCGGTCTTCCAGGCGGTCTGGGAGCGGTAGCCGTACTCGTCGGCGTCTTGTCGGGAGATGCCGTACTTCTCCGCCAGGTTCTCGGCGGTGATGGCCATCGAGCAGCCGGCCTGGGGGTCGTAGAGGACCTCCTGGAGGTAGTCGTTCATCTTGGTGCCGCCGAGCTTGAAGCCGGTGCGTGCGCCGCGGATGGTGTGGGGGGCCTGGCTCATGTTCTCGGTGCCGCCGGCGAGCACGACCGTGGCGTCGCCGAGGGACAGCTGCTGAGCGGCCTGGATGAGGGACTCGAAGCCGGAGCCGCAGAGGCGGTTCACGGTGACCGCCGGGACCTCGACCGGGATCTCGCACTGCAGGCCGATGTGCCGGGCGCAGTAGATGGCGTCGGCGCTGGTCTGCATGACGTTGCCGAAGATGACGTGGTCGATGTCACCGGGGTTCACGCCGGCCTGGAGGATGGCGGCCTTGGACGCGATGGTGCCGAGCTCGGTGGCGGACTTGGAGGCCAGGGCGCCGTTGAAGGTGCCGAAGGCGGTGCGCTTGCCGGAGAGGAAGACGATGTCGGTGCTGAGACCCATGGGAGGCGTCCTTGGCTACTGAGTGAGCAGGTGGGTGACGACGGCGTCGCCCACCTGGGAGGTGGTGAGGTCGCCGCCCAGCTCGGGGGTGACCCGGCTGGCGACGAGGCAGGCCCGGACGGCCTGCTCGATGCGGTCCTCGAGGTCGGGGTGTCCGAGGTACCCCAACATCATGCCCGCGCTGAGGATGGCCGCAAGGGGGTTGGCGATGCCCTGGCCCACGATGTTCGGCGCCGAGCCGTGCACCGGCTCGAACATGCCCACCCGGCCGGGGTGCAGGTTGCCGCTGGCGGCGAGGCCGATGCCGCCCTGGAGCTGGGCCCCCAGGTCGGTCACGATGTCGCCGAAGAGGTTGTTGGTGACGATGACCTGGAATTGCTCCGGGGCTCGGACCATCTCCATGCAGAGGGCGTCGACGTAGAGGTGGCTCGCCTCGATGCCCGGGTGCTCGGTGGAGACCTGCCTGAAGACCCGCTGCCAGAGGTCGTGGCCGTGGCGCATGGCGTTGGACTTGTCCGACATGCAGACCCGGGTGAGGCCGCGGGTCTTGGCGAAGCCGAAGGCCGCTCGCACGATGCGCTCCACGCCCTTGCGGGTGTTGAGCTCGGCTTCGATGGCGATCTCGTCTGGGGTGTCGCGCTTGAACTGGCCGCCGACACCGGTGTACAGCCCCTCGGTGTTCTCGCGGAACACCGTGAAGCGCAGGTCGTTGGGGCCCTTGTCCTTGAGCGGGGTGTACCGCTCGTCGAGCAGCTTCACCGGCCGGAGGTTGATGTACAGGTCCAGCCGGAACCGCATGCCCAGGAGGATGTCCTTCGCGTGCACGTTGCTCGGCACGCGGGGGTCGCCCAGAGCGCCGAGGTAGATCGCGTCGTGGTCGCTGCCCAGGGACGCCATCTCCTCGTCGGTGATGGTGACGCCCGTGTCCAGGTAGCGCTGGGCCCCGTAGTCGAGGTGCGCGTAGTGGAGATCAAGGCCGGCGACAGCGTCGAGTGCGTCCAGGACCTTGATGCCTTCGTC
Organism: uncultured Enterobacterales bacterium; assembly: GCA_964344945.1. Classification (GTDB taxonomy): domain Bacteria; phylum Myxococcota_A; class UBA796; order UBA796; family CAJQPC01; genus CAYFPX01. The sequence goes on along the minus strand of CAYFPX010000072.1, from coordinate 15,709 downwards.
CAGGACCTCGCGCCCGATGCCGTCGCCAGGGATGACAGCGATGCGGGGCATTCGGCCGATCTATCCGTCCCCGCTCGCGTTGACGAGGCCGGGCGGTGCTGCAAGGATCCCGGTATGAGGCCCTTGTCATGATCGGCATCGAGGTCACGCGCGACGGGCGCACCTGGCTCCTGGAGGACCGCGAGACGGTGGTCCGCATGGCTCGCATCGGGCAGCTGGGCCCGGCCGACGGCGTGCGGGAGTCCCGGGAGGCCGACTTCGTCGAGGCCAGGACCCTCGGCTGGCTCGCCGAAGCGTTCGAGGGCGACCCCTGGGACGCCTGGGAGGAGCTCGACGGCACCGACCCGGAGGAGGCCTGGAGCGCCGCCGCCGTGCCGGTGGCGGCCGAGCAAGACGAGATCGAGGACACCGACGTCACCAAGCGGGAGCGCCTGGAGGACACCGAGGAGGCCCCGCCCGCGCCTTCGCCCACCCTCAGCGTCAGCTTCAAGCCCGCGGCCGAGGAGAGGCCCCCGAAGAAGGAGTCCGCCGGTCCGGTGCCGCCCGCGCCGCCCCCCGCCCTCGCCGCCGAAGCCACCCCCGAGGAGCGCGGCAAGGTCATCGCATTCCCCAGCTCTCGGCCCGCCCGTCCGCCCCCCTCGGGCTCCGAGCTGCCGGCGGCCCTGCTGCAGCCGCTGCCGGTCCAGGACCTGGTCCCCAACGACTCGGACAGCGTGCGGCTCCACGGCGCGCCGCCGCCCGAGTCGCCGAAGCCGCTCTACCCCTGGCTGGTGGGCATGGCGATGGTGATGTTTCTCGCCGGGTTCACCCTGGTCATCTATAGCATCCAGCGCGATGCCCGGTGGACCAGCGGCACGGTGAGCAACCCGGCGCCGACGGTCGCCGTGGCCGAGGTGCCGGAGCCCGCCGAGCCCGAGCCGACCCCGGAGCCGGTCGAGGTCGACGAAGCCGACCTGGTCTCGGAGCTCGAAGCCCTGCGGGCCGACCTCAAGGAGCGCATCCCGGCCTCCCCGATCACCCTCAGCGGAGGCCCGGACGACCTCGAGAGCGCGCTGCTCATCGAGCTCAGCAACATGAAGCTCGGCCCGGTCAAGGTCGACGCCCCGGTGCTCAGCTGGACCGGCGCCCAGAACGACGTCGTCGAGGTGGCCGATGTCGAGGTCCGCCTCCCCGACAACGACAGCATCGAGCGGCAGCTCGCCGTGGTCGGGCTGGTGGTGGGCAAGTACCTCCAGCACTACGGCTTCCAGATCCGCACCTTCTCCGTGGTCGTCACCGGCGACGACGGCGTCAGCCGGAAGCGCCAGATGGACCCCGTCGCCGCCCGCCACCTGTGGAGTGGCCGCAAGGACCTGTACGGCTTCCTGACGGGGAGGTAGCGCGCTCGTCCCCTGCCTACATGCCCTTGCGGGTCGCCTGCTGCAGGGCCTCGATCGAGCGCACCAGCGCCTCGGCCGGCGGGGCGCCCCGGTTGGCCAGCCGGATCTTGCGCTGGGGGTTCACCAGGTAGACCGTGCGCAGGATGATGTTCTTGAGCGGCAGCTGGATGGCCGCGCGGAACTGCCGGGACACCGACGCGCCGCGGTCGGTCAGCACCGGGAATTCGAAGCCGTACTTCTCCGCGAAGGCCGCGTGGGACGGCGACTCGGCGGGATTGATGGCGTAGACCTCGGCGCCGAGCTCCTTGAAGCGGGCGTGGTGGGCCTGGAAGTCCTTGAGCTGGGCGGTGCAGCCCGGGGTGTCGTCGCCCGGGTAGAAGACCATGATGGTCCAGCGCCGGTTGTCGTGCCGGTACCAGCTGCCGTCGTGGGCCTGGAGGATCCACTCGGGGACCGTCTCGCCTTCCCGGAGCAGCTCCGGGTACACCCGGGCCTTGATCTGCTGCTTGATGGGGGTCGGGATCTTGTGGACGAGGCCGCCGAGGTCCATCTTGGGCACTCCCAGGTTGAGCCCGGCACACTACCCGGCAGACAGGCGGCGCGCCACCTCGGCGGCCGCGGCCTCCAGGCGCTCCTGGCGGCCGTCCTCGGGGCCGTCCTCACAGGCCATGACCCAGTCGGGAGCGCCCTCCTGGGAGGGGGGAGGGTCGCCGACGGAGCCCGCGAGGACCCCCACGCTGCGGACCCCGACCGCCCGTGCCAGGGCCGTGACTTCGCCGACCACCTTGCCCGCGAGGGACGTCGCGTCGTAGCGCCCTTCGCCGGTCACCACGGCGTCGGCCCGCTGCAGGGCCCGGGGCAGGCCCACGGCCCGGGCGACGGCCCTGGCGCCGGGGACGAGGCGGGCGTCCAGCAGGGCCACCAGCGCAAGGCCCAGGCCCCCGGCTGCGCCGCCGCCGGGCAGGTCCACGGGGACGGGACGCTGTCCGAGGTCCTGGCGCCAGCGGTTGAGGGTGTCGGCCCAGCGGGCGAGCGCCTCGTCGAGGAAGAGCCTGTCCGACCGCGTGGCGCCCTTCTGGGGACCGTAGAGCCGTGTCGCGTCGACCAGTGGTGTGGTGACGTCCGCCCAGCCCTGGACCACCTGGAAGGCCAGGGGCGGGTCGCCGTGGATCCGGGTCACCTGGGCCAGGGCACCTGCGTGGAGGTCGGTCACGGCTCGTCCCTGGGCGTCCTCGAGGCGCAGTCCCAGGGCCTGGGCCAGGCCCACCCCGCCGTCCAGGGTGGCCGAGCCGCCGAGGCCCACGACCAGCGGACCCTCGCGGCCGACGCTCGCCAGGGTCAGCGCCTCCCCCAGACCGAAGCTCGTGCGGGACAGGGCCGGGCGGCCGAGGTCCGCCACGCCGAGGCCGAGGATGCGGGCCGACTCGACGAAGGTGACGCCGTCCAGGTCCGTGACCGGTGCACGGACGCGCTCGCTGTCCGGGCCCCGCACCAGCACGCCCTGGAGGGGCCTCGCTCCGGCGGCCATCAGCACCAGGGTCGTGCCCTCGCCGCCGTCGGCCATCGGCACAGCGTGGGCCCGGTGACCGTGCTCGGAGAGCACCTGGACGAGGGTCCGGGTCACGGCCGGAGCCGAGGCGAAGCCCGACCAGCTGTCGGGCGCGACGACCACCCTCATCCGAGCATCCGCTCGCGCAGGGAGCTGCCCCGGGGCACCCAGCGGGCCAGCCGGGGGCCCACCATGACCGGCCGGGTCCGCAGCTCCGCCGGGGTCCTGGCGCCGGCCAGCAGGTGGGCCAGCCGCAGCTCGGCGATGACCTGGGACACCGCGGCGTCCAGGGCCTCGAAGCCGCCTCGGGCCCGGGCCTGGAGCAGGGGCCGGGCCATGCCCGCACAGGTGGCGCCGAGGGCGATGGCCCGTGCGGCCTGCACGCCATTGGCCACCCCGCCGGTGGCGCAGCTGCCCAGGCCCAGGTCCCCGAGCTGGACGACGCTGGCGGCGGTGGGCACGCCCCAGTCCCAGAAGGCCTGGCCGAGCTCCCGGGTGCCGAGGCCGCCGGCGGGGCTCTCGCGGGCACGGAGGGTCTCGACCCCCACCCAGCTGGTGCCGCCGGCCCCCGAGGTGTCCACCCAGCGCACGCCGAGCTGCACCAGGCGCTCGCCGATGTGGCGGGACAGGCCGCAGCCGGTCTCCTTGACCACCACCGGCACCTCGAGCTCCGCCACCAGGCGCCGGATCGTGTCCAGGCCGCCCCGGAAGTCCCGGTCGCCCTCGGGCTGCACCACCTCCATCGCGGGGTTGAGGTGCACGCACAGGGCATCGGCGCCGCAGGACCGCACCAGCTCGGCGAGCCGACCGGTCGACGCGTCACGGGCCTGCACGATGCCGATGTTCCCCAGCACCAGGGCGTCGGGCGCGACGTCGCGCACCTGGTAGCCGGCGGAGACCCCGTGCTGGAGCAGGGGCCGCTGGCTGCCGAAGCCGAAGCCGATGCCGTTGATCTGGGCCACCCGGGCCAGGTCCCGGTTGATGGCGTGGGCCTGGGGGGTGCCGCCGGTCATCGCGGCGATGATCAGGGGCGCCCGCAGGGTCTTGTCGGCGAAGACCGTGGTCAGGTCCACGTCGTCGACGGACAGCTCGGGCAGGGCGTCGTGGACCAGGTCCACGTCGTCGAGCAGGTTGGTCTTGGCCTGGAACGCGACCTCGTCCGTCTCGCAGAGGGCGAGGTGGTCGTCCTTGCGGCTGGAGATGGTCGCGCCGTCGTCGGGCATCGGTGGCCTCAGTCCAGGGTGACGCCTTGGACCACGTTCACCGGGATGGGTGTGAGGCCCTCGGCGTCGCAGGCCGCCGCGAAGGCGGCCCGGGCGTCGGGATCCGGTATCACGGCCACCGCCACGTCCCCGCCGCCGGCCCCCGAGGGCTTCGCGGCGCCGCCGTGCTCTGCGGCCAGCGCCGCGATCCGGTCGAGCCCCGGGGTGCGGTAGTCCACCCCCGCCTGGGCCAGGGCGGTCTGCAGGAGCTGGCGGGCCGCGGTGAGGGTGCCGACGGGATCAGCCTCCCAGGTGTCGGCCAGCGCGTCCGAGTCCACCCGGAAGCGGGCCCGCTCGCGGGCGTCCCAGGCCAGGAACCGGGTCACCCGCGGCCCGGTCTTCGCCGAGCCGCCGGACCAGCAGGCCACCAGCTCCGGCGTGGGCAGCGGGTCGACCCGCTCACCGGCGTAGCGGTTGAAGCCCCCTCGGGCGCTGGCCCGCACGTCGAGCCCGGAGCCGCTGCCCTGGACCGCGAGGTGGACCCGGACCGCCACGTCCTCGATGGTCGCCCACCAGTCCCGCTCGAACCGCACCATGTTCGCTGCGAGCCCGGCCCCGACCGCCGCCACCGTCGCGGCCGCTGAGCCCCCGAAGCCCGGCTTGTCCGGCAGGTCCACGGGGTTCCAGTCCTCGAAGAGGTACTGCCGCGTGGGGGCCCGGACCGCTGCCAGCGCGGCCGCCACGAAGCGCGTGTCGCCGCTCGGCGTGGTCAGCCGGTCCCCGGCCCGCACCCGGCAGGTCACGCCGCGATCGACCGCTGCGACGCAGGCGGTGCCGCCGTCGAGCACCGCGTACTCCCCCAGCACGAACAGCTTGCCCGGCGCCCGCACCAGGACGTGGCGCCGGACGCGCTTCACCCCTCGTCCTCGATGATGCGTGCGGGGCCCCCGGGACCGAGCACGACCACCTTGCGGGCGACCTCGCTCAGGCGCTCGCGCACGACGGGAGCGTCCTCGGCCGTGCAGAGCACCTTCACGTTCGGGCCGGCGTCCATGGTCCACCAGGCCCCGACGCCCTGGCGGCGCAGCGCCTCGACCACGTCCATCGCCCAGACCGAGCCGCTCTTCCAGTACCGGATGGGCGGGTCGGCGGTCATCATCGTGGCGTGCATCTTGAGGGCGGAGCGCTCCATCACCTGGCCCAGGTGGGTCAGGTCCCGGGCGGCGACGGCGTCCCGGGCGTCCCGGATGTCCGTGTCGCTCGTGGCGACCCAGGCCGGGTAGTAGGGCGAGGTCGCCGTGGTGCGCTGCATGCCTTCGGTGGAGCCCACGGGCTTGGGGCCGGACTCCACGATGGCCACCACCATGCGCACGTCCCAGTGCTCCTCGTCGTGCAGGGGCAGGGCGAAGGAGTCGCTGCCGTCCGGCTCGACCCCGCGCTTCCACTCGGCCCAGCCCCCGAAGATGCTGCGGGAGGCCGAGCCGGAGCCCTGGCGGGCCAGGATCGACAGGTCCACCGGGTCCCGGTCCTGGCCGGCGGCCGCGCAGGCGGCCAGGGTCAGGGCGGCGAAGGCGCTCGCGGACGAGGCGAGCCCGGCGGCGACCGGGAAGTTGGACTCGCTGACCACGGTGCAGCCGGGCCGCCACTCGTCGATGCGGTCCAGGTGCTGGAAGATGCGGCTCGCGACCTTGCCGTCGACGCGCTCGCCCTGGAGCCAGGCCTCGTCGGCGTCGGCGCCCCAGGTCACGGTGGTCCGGGTGCGGAAGGGCGCGAGGGTCAGCGACAGCGACCCGGTGGCCGGCAGGTTCAGGGCGAGCTGCCGCTTGCCCCAGTACTTGACCAGGGCGATGTTCGGGTGGGCGACGGCGGTGCGGGTGGTCACTCACTCTTTCCGGCGGGCAGCGTGATGGGCAGGGCCCGTAACCCCTGGCGCTTCGCCGCCCGCAGCAGCGAGGTCGGATCCGCGATCAACGCCAGCACGATGCCGCCGCCGCCGGCCCCGGAGAGCTTGGCGCCGCGGGCGCCGTGGCGGCGAGCCAGGGTCACGAGCTCGTCCAGCAGGGGCGTCGAGACCCCGAGCTGCCCCAGGACGCTGTGGGCTTCGTCCATCGCGGCCCCCAGGGCGTCGAGGTCCGACAGGTCGCCGACGGTCTCCTCCACCAGGTCCCCGAGCCGGTCCAGCAGGGGCCCGTTGCCCGGCAGGCCGGCCCGCACGCCGGCCACCAGCTGCGCCGTGTCCCCGGCCGTGCCGCTGTCGAGCACCACCGCGCTGACCGGGGCCATGTGGATGGGCTGGGGGTCCTCGTCCCGTCGGTAGAGCACGGCACCGCCCAGCGCCGACACCGCGTGGTCGAGCCCCGACGGCGTGCCGTGGAAGACCCGCTCCACGGCGAAGCCCTCCCGGTGTAGCCAGCGGAAGTCCGGCACCCGTCCCTCGGAGGCCGCCCGGGCCCGGAGCAGGGCGATGGTCAGCGCGGCGGAGCTGCCCATGCCGCAGCCCACGGGCAGGTCCGTCTCGATGTCCACGCGGAAGCCCCAGTCCGGCAGGGCGACGGCCAGGGCTTCGGCCAGGCGGTCGTCCCGGATGGCGCTGTCTCCCAGCGAGGTGTGCCCGCCGCGCTCCGTCAGGGTCACCTTCGTGCCGCGGCTCACCGCCACCGCGAGGGCCCGGTGGCCGTAGACGACGCTGTGTTCGCCGAGCAGGATGACCTTGCCGGCCCCGTGGCCGACGTAGCTGCTCATCCCGGCAGCGCGGCCAGGACCTCCTTGGCCCGGGCCAGGGAGTAGTCGTTGAGCTCGAAGAGCCGCTCGGCCACCAGGGGCACCTGGTCGGTGCTGGCGCCCGCGGCGGTCGCCACGTTGCGGGCGTGCATGCGCATGTGACCCCGCTGGATGCCCTCGGTCGCCAGGGCCCTCAGGGCGCCCAGGTTCTGGGCCAGGCCGACCGCGGCGATCATCTCGCTGAGCTCCCGAGCGGTGGAGATACCGGTCAGCGCCAGGTTGGCCCGCACCGTCGGGTTGCTGCGGATGGAGCCGCCCACGATGCCCACGGCCAGCGGCAGCTCCAGGGTGCCCACCAGCTCGTCACCGTCGACCTTCCAGGTGCTCAGGCTGCGGTAGCGGTGGTCCCTGCAGGCCCAGGCATGGGCGCCGGCCTCGATGGCCCGCCAGTCCTGTCCCGTGGCCAGGGCGACGGCATCGATGCCGTTCATGATGCCCTTGTTGTGCGTGGTGGCCCGGTAGGGGTCGGCGTAGGCGAAGCGGTAGGCGCAGGCGATGCCTTCGGCGACCTCGGCGCCGCTGGCGGACTTCGTCTTCAGCGCGTGCACGGGGATGCGTACGCTGGCCCGCGCCAGGCGCATGTCCGCGAGGTTGCTCAGGATGCGCAAGCCCACGCGCGCATCCGCCGCCCGCTCCACGTGGGGGGCGAGCTTCTCCGCGATGGTGTTGATGACGTTGGCGCCCATGGCGTCGGCGCAGTGCACCTGGAAGTGCAGGACCACCATCTCCTGGGGCGTCTCGCCGGGCTCGTCGTAGGTGACGGTGCGCACCCGCATGCCCCGCAGGCCGCCGCCGTAGGCGCCCAGAGCCTTGTCGGCCCACTCGCTGGCCAGTTCTTCGAGCTCGGGGAAGGCGGCCTCGAGCTGCGCTGCGCTCTCGGTGGCCGTGCCGTGGGGCAGGACCTGGATCTGGCCGATCATCACCGGCTCGTCGGCGCTGGCCGTGAAGCCTCCGCCCGCCCGGGCGATGCGGGCCATGTTGGAGACGGCCGCCACCACGCTCGGCTCCTCGACCGCCATCGGCACGACGCAGTCCCGGCCGTTGATGACCAGGTTGATGCCCACGCCGACGGGCAGCTCCAGGGTGCCCACCACGTTCTCGATCATCTGGTCGGCGCTGGCCAGGGGCAGGCTGGTCGCGGCCAGGTCGCGGCACAGCTCCTCGGAGAGGCCGAAGCGGGCCTGCAATTCGGCGAGCCGGTCCGCCGGAGAGAGCTTGTAGAAGCCGGGGATGCGGGAGGAAGGGGGCATGGGGACGCGCTCTAACCCGGGGGTTGTGCGGCGTCGGGGCGCGTGGGATGGTGGGGGAAATCCTGTTCGGAGTGTTAGGCATGGGCGGTCTGGTTGGCATGATCTTTGTTGGGGGGGGCCTGAGCTACGCGCTTCCCTGCACTGAGTGGAATGCGGGATTCGCTGCGGCGCCCAAGAGTGGGAAGGAGGCGCGGGCGGTCGCGACGAGCTGGACGGGGGTGGGGGCGGACTGTGACTCCTTCACGTTCCACAGCCACCAGGTGTGCTGGGACAAGGACACCACCACGGCGCCGACCACGCCGGCCGGGGCGAATGAGTGTGCGACGGTGTTGGGGCGGACTACGACGGCGAAGGACCTCTGGATACACCGCTCGGAGATGAACTTCGGCTTGCGACTGTTCGCCTGCCAGAATGCTTCCTGTACCGAATTCTATGGAGACAGCGCGGGAACGGGAGCTACGGCGTCGAACGACTATGACGATGCCCTGACCGAGCGGCTGTGCTTCATCACCGAGGGCATCACGGGCGACACCGACACAGCCCGGGTGTTGAGCGAGGCCGACTACGGAAGCGCGGTTCTGGCGTCCAGCGCACTCTTCTATCCGTCTGGCTGGACGGACGCGGACAAGATGCTGCTGTATTGGTCGCACAAGTCCGGAGGCGAGGACGTCATCAAGGCCAGAGTCGCGGGGGACACAGGCTGGCAGGAATGGAATACCTACGCGAACTGGGAAGAGGTGACCTCCGGTGTCTACGATTCGCTCGTAGCCGAATCGAAGACGGGCACATCCAATCCTTTCAACACCGTCACGCATCCATGGGCAGTCGCCACGGAGAGCGGCTCCACCAAGGCTATCCAACTGTTCGTGCAGGCGTACGACTCAACTGGTGCTCAGAGCGAGATCTATACGCTCGACTCCACGGATGAGACAGGCCTGGACTTCGGCCTCGAGTGCACGGACTCAGGAGGGTGCAGTGACTGTGCCTACGAGGACATGTGCGACTACTCTAGCGCAACGCTGGCCGTGGACGCGGACGCGGACGCGGCGGACGAGTGGCTCGACAACGCGGCCCATGGACGAATCATGTGGGACTACGTGGCCGAGGGCGCAGTCGACTACGCCAGCGACTCTCCGGGGCTTCTCTTCACGGGACAGGTCGACGGGACCACTTGTCCGGACCTGGGGATCCCTCCTGGTCCTGATGACATGTACCGGGCCGAATGGGACTCGAGCGCATCCGCTTGGGATGTAGTGGACGGCATGCCCTGCCCAACCCCGATGGGAGATGGCAACAACCAACATGACCCTGGGGTGACGCCGCTTCCCGACGGTGAGTTCATGGCATTCGTGAAGATCGCCGAGGCTGAAGCCCGAGTCTACTATTTCGATCCGGGGACGGAGGTCTGGGAGGACGATCGCGACATTCGGATCTGCTTCGACAGCGGCACTGATCCATGCGGAAGTCCTGCCACGGACTGCACCGAAATCACCACGGACTGCGTTGCAAACATCGACTCAATCGTCACCTCGTCCGGGACACCGCAGGGCGGACTGTTTTTCTATGTTGCTCACTCAGGCCAGAACCCATTCGAGGGCGCGTCGTGCACCTCCGGGCTGGCTACGACCACGAACAGGGGGGTGGTGTACGCAAAGGGCGGGAATTGAGCGTGCTCCTGCTCGCCACGGCGGCGGCTCACGCCGGGACCATCGTGGTCGCTCAGGATGGATCGGGCGACGTCACCCGTCTGGCGGAAGCATTCCAGCTCATCACGGACGGCGATGAGATCCTGGTGATGCCTGGAGTGTACGAGGCACCGACTCGCTTGGTCGTGGAGACCGAGGGGATCCGCGTGACGGGTGCTGGGGCCGATGTGACCGTGATCGACGCCCTCGGGGATCCGGCGAAGGGATCGATGCAATTCAAGGGGTCTGTCGAAATCAGTGGGCTATCGTTCGAGCGGTTCAGCAAGCCCGGCAACGAATGGAGTCCCATAGCCGGCCTGGACCTCGATCTTCGCGGTACGCAGGAAGTGGTGGTCCGCGAGTGCCGGTTCTCGGACAGCAACTATGGCATCACGATGACCTTCGAGTTGCACCTCGGGCACGAACTCAAGGGTGCGGGATACCCCAGCGTTCGGATTGTCGACTCGGAGTTTACCGGCAACAATCTCGCGCTTGGACTGGGGTGCTGTGGCACCGTCACAGTAGAAAACAACCTCTTCCATGCAAATCGTTACGGGATCTGGGTAGCGCTATATGGCAGCGTCTCCCAGCTCTGGGTCACCAGCCAGCAGAACACCTTCATCGAGCATGAGATCGATGTCGCTCGAGGCGGGTGGAGCGGCTACTTCACCGGTTCATTGACACACACCAACAACCTCCACGTTGAATCGAAGGCCGTCTTCGCCAGCTACGAAGGAGGGGAGAGCCTGGACATCGGGTACAACCTGCTCGACGACATCGAGTACTTCTGGCACCAGACCGAGGGCCACAAGTCCGCACGGATCGGCGACCACGACAACAAGAACGGCGAAGCTTACTTCCTCTCCTACACCGAAGGTGGCGCCTACGAAGACCAGGACTTCCGCCTCGGCCACCAGTCCGACGCCATCGACTTCGGCACCCCGGACATCACCACCGCGACGGACCGCTACGGCACCTCCCGCCCGCTGGACGGCGACCTCGACGGCGAGGCCCGGCCCGACGCCGGTGCCTTCGAGTTCAACCCCGACGCCGACGGCGACGGTCACCACACCGACGCCCTCGGCGGCACCGACTGCGACGACACCGACCCCACCATCCACGCCGGCGCCGACGAGGTCTGCGGCGACGGCCTCGACCAGGACTGCGACGACAGCGACCTGGCCTGTGACTCGGGGGAGGACACGGGCACGACGATCACCGCTGACACGGGGGACAGCGGCCCCACCGAGACCGGCACGCTCCCTGGGGACTCGGACTCCCCAGCTCCGCCGAACGACACCGGGGAGCCGGACGAAGGCGGCCCCTGCGGCTGCGCGGCCACGCCGGGAGGGGCTGGGCCCGCCCTGCTTGCCTTGCTCCTCGCTCTGAGGCGGCGTGTCAGCCCCCCAGCCATGCCTCCACGTGCTCGGCGAAGCGGCTGAAGTCCTCCAGCCGGTCGTTGAGTGCACCCACCAGGACTCCCCGGTCCACGTCCAGGTAGGCATGGACCACGACGTTGCGGAAGCCGGCGACGGTGCGGAAGCGCCGCGCGAAGCGTCCCGGGAGCACGCCGAGCTCCCCCAGTCGGTCGATGGCCGTGGCATAGTCCGGGGCGTCGAGACCGGCTGATGCGACCAGGTGGGTCGCCACGTCCAGGGCGTTCTGGGCACAGAGCTGCAGGCCCCGCTCCACGGTCCAGAGGCGGTCCAGATCGTCCAGGTCCGCCGCGGTCAGGCCCTGGTGACCCCGCAGATGCTGGACGGCCCGGTCCAGGGCCAGCAGGTGGCGGCGAACGACGACGCGATCCGGACGGCCAGGGCTCACGAGCCGAAGTCTCCGCGCAGGGTGCGTGACCTCGAGAGGCGGTCCACCTTGGCCAGGTGGGGCACCAGGTCGCAGTAGCGAGACAGTATCCGGCCCTCCCGTGTCGTCGTCGCCGCCAGATCCCGCGAGAAGAGGCGGACCCCCTCGGTCACAGCCCTGTGGGCCAACAGGGGAGGGGCCCTGTTGAGCACGACCACGTCGACGTCGTCCCGGCCGAGCGCTTGCATGAGAACGGCGGTCAGCTCGGCCTGGACGCCGAAGCCGGCCTCCTGGCAGCGGGCCTGATCGACCGTCACCGCCACGTCGACGTCGCTCAGCGGGCCGGCCTCCCCGCGCCCGTGGGAGCCGAAGAGATAGGCCTCCAGGACCTCGGGCCGGGCCCGCAGTGCCTCCTTCAGCTTCGTCACCAGCGGCGTCGCGTCCACGACCACACTCTATCCGCTACTCGTCGATGACCCCGAGCATCAGCGCCTCGATGGCCGCGTGGCCGTCGGGGCTGGGGTGCTCGCAGGTGGCGTCCAGGTAGTTCGTCGGGTCGCCACCCCGGTAGCAGCGCCCGGTCTCGTCGTCCCAGTTGTAGCCACGGCCGCAGAAGTTCTCGCCCAGGAAGACCACGTCGATGCCGGTCTCCACGGACAGGTCCAGCAGCGACTCCTGCCAGTGCAGCACCAGCTCGTGGGTGAAGGGCTGGAGCAGGGCGCCGTCGAGCTCCAGCAGCTGGGCCCCCTCGCAGTCGGCGATGTCGGCGGCCCCGGTCGTGTCGGTGATGTCGAAGATGTTCGCCACCACGATGCTCAGGCCCCCGGGGAAGCGGGCCGGGTCCTCGGTCAGCCAGAGCATGGCGTTGCGCAGGTCGTCGATGCCCTCCTGCCAGTCCGCGCGGATCTCCTCCTGGTCCACGGCGTTCTTCACGTCGTCCAGCAGGCTGTAGAGGTCGTTGCCGCCGATGGTCATCAGGACCAGGTTGTGCTTGTCCCGCTCGCTCTCGGGGATGCAGTCCTCGAGCTGCGTATTGTCCTTGTGCAGGTCGTCGGTGCGAGCGCCCCACTTGCTGCAGTTGGCGAAGTCCCCGGACAGCTTCTCCAGGGACTCACCGCTGAGCAGGTCCAGGTTCTGCCACTCCCAGGACGGCGCTTCGAGTCCCCAGCGGGAGACCAGCTCGGCGGCCAGCCGGTTGCGGTACCACTCGTCGGGCTCGGTGAAGTCCCAGCTGGTCCAGTCGTCGGGCAGGGGGGCTCCGGCGGTGATCGAGTCCCCGACGAAGACCACCCGCTCGATGCCGCTGATGTCCTGGTGGTTGGTGCCGGTGCAAGTGCTGTTGGGCACGGCCCCGCTGCTGGCGTAGTCGACCGGGCTCTGGATGTCCTCGAAGCAGGCGAGGGGAGCTGGCTCGGTGTCCGCGGTCCCGGTCTCGGAGGCGCCGGTGTCCGTGTCCGAGCCGCCGGTGGTGCCGGTGTCGGTGTTGGCCGACCCGGTGTCCTCGCCCGCGGTGGCGGTCGAGGCGGGCGTGGCCGTGTCCAGTGACTGCACCGATGTCTCGGTGCAAGCGGCGATGACGAGGAGGAGGGAGAGCATCGTGGGATGCTACCCCGCCGATGTCAGGCGGCTGCTTCGCAAGTGTCACGGAACGGTCGAGCGGGCCTGCTTAGGAGCCTCCGCCCGGCTTGGAGGCCCCCATGTCCCTGCGCGATCAGCTCTCCTCCCACCTGGCCAGCGACTTCACCGAGGTCGACATCGACCGCCTGGGCCACCTCGGCCAGCACTACAACGGCAAGGTCCGGGACCTGCTCATCGGCGACGACGAGATCGTCATGATCACCTCGGACCGGCTCAGCGCCTTCGACGTGGTGCTCACCTCGATCCCCTGCAAGGGCGCCATCCTCAACGCCATCGCGCTGGACGCCTTCAAGCAGACCGAGGACATCTGCAAGAACCACCTCATCGACTCGCCCCACCCGAACATCATCCGGGTCAAGAAGGCCGACGCCCTGCCCAGCGAGAGCATCGTGCGGCGGCACGTGACCGGGTCCCTGTGGCGGGACTACCTCGAGGGCAAGCACACGGTCTACGAGGTCGACCTGCCGGCGGACCTGAAGAAGGACCAGCGCCTCGACGAGCTGATCATCACCCCGTCGACCAAGGCCGAGAAGGGCCTGCACGACGAGCCCATCAGCCGCCGGGCGATCCTCGAACAGGGCCTGGTGGACGAGGCGCTCTTGGACCAGGCCTTCGACGTGGCCCTGAAGCTGTTCAGGCGCGGCGAGGAGCTGGCCGCCAAGAACGGCCTGATCCTGGTCGACACCAAGTACGAGATGGGCCTGATCGACGGCGAGCTGGTGGTCATCGACGAGATCCACACCGCCGACAGCAGCCGCTACTGGATCGCGTCGGAGTTCGAGGAGCGGTTCGCCAAGGGCGAGTCCCAGGCGATGCTCGACAAGGAGAACATCCGCCAGTGGCTGATCGGCGAGGGCTACATGGGCGACGGTCCGCCCCCGGCCATCCCCGACGACGTCCGGCTGGACCTGGCCGAGGTCTACGGCCAGCTCCACGAGAAGCTGCTGGGCAAGCCCTTCGTGCCGCCGAGCGAGCCGCCGACCGCGACGCTGTACGACGCCCTGGGCGTGTGAGTCAGCCCTCGTTGGCCTTGTAGAAGGCGTCCAGAGTGGCCGCCTGCTGCTCGGCGATGACGCGCCGCTTGACCTTGAGCGTGGGGGTCAGCTCCCCCCGCTCCTGGCTCAGGTCGTGGTCCAGCAGCGCGATGGCCTTGATGGTCTCGTAGCTGGCGAGCTCCGCATTCACGACCTCGATCTGCCGCCAGATCAGGTCGTGGACCTCAGGGCAGGCCGCCAACGACGCGTAGTCGCTGAACGCCAGGCCCCGCTCCCGGGCCCAGGCGGCCACCGGCTCCTCGGCGATGCTGATCAGCGCCACGCAGAACGGCCGCTTGTCCCCGTGCATCACCACCTGGGAGACGTACGCGCTGCGCGCCTTGAGCGTGTTCTCGATGTTCTGTGGCGCGATGTTCTTGCCGCCGGCGGTGACGATGATGTCCTTCTTCCGGTCGGTGATCTTGACGAAGCCCTGATCGTCGATGATCCCGATGTCGCCGGTGCGCAGCCAGCCGTCTTCGGTCAGGGCCTCGGCCGTCGCCTGGGGCCGGTTGTAGTAGCCCTGCATGATGCCGCGACCGCCGAGCTCGATCTCGCCGTCGGGGGCCAGCCGGGCCTCGACCCCGGGCACCGGTGGTCCGACCGTGCCGAAGCGGAAGGCGTCGGGCCGGTTCACGCAGCTGGCCGCCGAGGACTCGGTCAGGCCGTAGCCCTCGAGCACCAGGAGGTCGGCGGCGTGGAAGAACTCGGCGATCTCCCGGGACAGCGGGGCCCCGCCGGAGATGAAGTACTTGATCCGGCCGCCGAAGGTGTCCTTGAGCTTGGAGAACACGAGCCGGTCCGCCAACCGGTGCTTGGCCGCCAGGGCTCCCCGGGGCTCCTCGGCCTGCTGGCGCAGAGCCGAGACCTC
>CAYFPX010000072.1:0-507 GCA_964344945.1 uncultured Enterobacterales bacterium | reverse complement strand
GTCGACGGCGAGGGCGTCGACGCCGACGCCTCCGCCGAGACCTCCTCGCCGACGCCGATGGCCCAGTGGAAGAGGCGGAGCTTGGCGCCGCCGGCCTGCTGGGCGCCACCCACCACCTTGTCGTAGACCTTCTCGAAGATGCGCGGCACCGCGCCGACCACCGTGGGCCGGGTCTCCTGGAGGTTCGCCACCAGGTCGTCCACGCTGCCGTCGATGACCGTGGGCACCCCGAGCCGGATGAACGCGATCTCCAGCACCTTGGCGAAGCTGTGGGCCAGGGGCAGGAAGAGGTACTGCCGGTCGCTCGGGCCCATCACCGCGAGCTTGTCGATGGCCTCGCCTTCGAAGACCCAGTTGTCGTGGGTCAGGATGACGCCCTTGGGCGGCCCGGTGGTGCCCGAGGTGTAGATGAGGGTGGCGATGTCGTCGGGACCGACCGCGTCGGCGACCTGGTCGTACCCGCCGGGGTGCTTCTCGTCCCAGTCGCGGCCCTGGCGCTCCACCTCG
>CAYFPX010000071.1:28678-31885 GCA_964344945.1 uncultured Enterobacterales bacterium | reverse complement strand
GCGGACTGCGTCGACGTCGAGGACTGCGACGGCGAGGACAACGACGGCGACGGCGCCGTGGACGAGGACTTCCCGGACACCGACGGCGACGGCACGGCCGACTGCCTGGACAGCGAGGACTGCGACGGCCTGGACAACGACGGCGACGGCGACGCCGACGAGGGCTTCGCCGACACCGACGGCGACGGGATCGCCGACTGCGTGGACTCCGAGGAGTGCGACGGGGTCGACAACGACGGCGACGGCACCGCCGACGAAGGCATCGGCGACGACGCCGACGGCGACGGCTACTCCCTGTGCGACGGCGACTGCGACGACGACGACGCCAGCGCGAACCCCGCCGGCACCGAGACCCACGACGGCACAGACGAGGACTGCGACGGCCTGGTCGACGAGGACTTCGTGGCCGCCGGCGACCTGGTGATCACCGAGGTCATGATCGACCCAGACGCGGTGGCGGACTCCAACGGCGAGTACTTCGAGGTCCTGAACCTCACCGCTGACACCATCGACCTGGTGGGCTGGACCCTGTCCTCGGGCAGCGAGACCCACACCGTCGCCAGCACCCTGCGGGTCTCGGCCGGCGACGTCGCGGTGCTCGGCACCCGCCGCTCGAGCAGCGCCAACGGGGGCTACGCCGGCGACTACCAGTACAGCACCGACCTGTCCTTCGACAGCGCCGACAGCCTGACCCTGACCCTGGGCAGCACCGACATCGACAGCGTGGACTGGTCCAGCGGCTCCTGGCCCTGGACCACCGGCGCCGCGATGGAGGTCGACCCGACCGGCATGACCGCCGGCGACAACGACGACAGCAGCCTGTGGTGCGCGTCGACGACCGAGATCAGCAGCGGCGGCGACCTGGGCACCCCCGGCGTGGCCAACAGCTACTGCGGCCACATCGACCACGACGGCGACGGGGTCACCATCGACGCCGGCGACTGCGACGACGACGACCCCTACGCCTACCCGGGCTCCCCGTACAACGAGCCCGGCGTGGACAACGACTGCGACGGCACGATCGAGAACACCCCGCCGGTCGCGGTGGCCGAGAACGCCTCGAGCGGCACGGTCTACACCTGCGACACCCTCTGGCTCGACGGCACCAGCAGCTCCGACCCCGACGGCGACCCCATCCTCGGCTACAGCTGGACCCTCGAAGCCGCGCCGAGCGGCTCGATCCTGGGCACCGACGACATCGAGGACCCGAGCGATCCGAGCCCGATGTTCGTGCCCGACGAAGAGGGCACCTTCACCTTCGGCCTGATCGTGACCGACGGCGCCGACGACTCCCCCATGGACACGGTCGACGTGGACGTGATCTCCCGCGGCTACAACTCAGCCCCGGTGGCCGACGCGGGCCACGACCAGTCCTACAGCGACACCGCCAGCTGCACCTCCACCGCCTACGGCTACACCTGCAACGACTGCAGCACCGTGATCTTCGTCCTGGACGGCACCGGCACCATCGACGCCGACGGCGACGACCTGGTCTACAGCTGGACCACTCCCAGCAGCTACGCCAGCCTGTCCAACGAAGACAGCGACGTCGCCTCGCTGACGGTCAGCGGGGTGCCCGCGACCTACGGCACCACGACCACCGAGAGCATCGACGTGGACCTGGAGGTGCGGGACTGCGAGGGGGAGATCAGCACGGACACGGTGACGATCACCTTCGAGTGCACGGGCAGCTGATCCACTGAGAGTTGGCGAGTCGGTGATCGTCTACGGAACCTCTGATGTGACAGACGTCCGAGGTCTCTCCGGCCTGACCCACATCGAGTACGCCCTGGCCATCGAATTCAATGACACCTTGGCTCGAGGGTCGGTCAAGGAAGGCGCCGGCCTGGCCATCGCCGTGGTCGACGAGCTCACCGTGACCGAGGGCTACCTGGAGGCGCTGCGGGACGCGCTCGCAACCTCGGGCTGAGGCGGTTGGGCGAACGCCAGCGGCAACAACCCCACCAACAGCACCCCGAACCCCACCAGCCCCAGCGGAAGCGCCTCCACCAGCCAGTCCGGCCGGTGGGCGAAGCCCCCGCCGCTCGGCGCCTGGTACCGCAGGACCCCGTCAACCGCCCCCAGCGCGTGCAGCCAGACCACCAGGGCCAGCACGGCGCCGTTGGTCGCCCAGACCCAGGCGATCGTGCGCCGCCGCTCCAGCCAGGCCGCCGCCGCCGGGTGGTCCTCGGCCAGCAGCACCGCCACGAAGGCCAGGACCGCCATCGTGTCGATGCCCACCATGCCCCCCATCGCATGGCCCGCCACCAGCCAGGTCCCGTGGATGAGCGCGTTGACCGGCGGGATGGCGATCACCACCGAGGTCACCAGCATGAACAGGGTCCAGCCCTTCACCGACGCCAGCAGGTGCCGGGCCGCACAGGTCAGGGTGTGGCGGGTCCTTGCCAGCGCCGCCACGTCGGAGGCGGTCTTCACCAGCAGCACGATCTCGGTCATCGAGACCGCGAAGCCCCACCACTTCAAGCCGTGGCTCTGGGGCAGGTGGTAGGTGTGGTGCACGTAGTTGAAGAGCGTGTTGGCGCAGCTCACCAGCCACAGGCTCCAGGCGAGCCGGCTGCGGCCGTAGCGGCCGTCCCCGGAGAGCCGATCCCCCAGCCAGACCAGCCCGCCGTAGACCAGGAAGTTGAAGGCCCCGACCAGGGTGCCGCAGGCCTTCCACTGGAGCCGCCGGTCGACGATGGGGTCGGAGAAGACCCCGGGCAGCAGCCAGGCGTGCTGCTCGGCGAAGGTCCAGGCGAAGAGCAGCAGGCCGGAGGCCCACATGATCCGGTGCACGGGCTGGTCCCAGAGACCGCGCCAGTGCACCTGGAACCAGGTGGCGCAGATCAGGAGCCAGCCGACGGCGATGGGCAGGGCGAAGACCGGGTGGAAGCCCACGTACTCCCGGCCCGAGGTCACGCCGACCGGCACGGTGAGGGCGATGCCCAGCCCGGCGACGCCGAAGCAGAGCACCACCGCCCGCCACCGGCGCCGGATCACCCGCTCCTCCCCGACCCCGTGGTCCTCCAGGTCCCGCGCCAGCACGGCGAGCGCACCAAGGATGATCCAGGCGGCGCCGAAGACCGTGTGGAGTGGCCGCAGGTGCCGCAGGTCCACCCCCCAGCCCTCCAGCACCGCCGACGAGGCCGGGTGGTGGTAGAGCGCGGCGGCCAGCCCCACCGCCAGGGTCACGGCGAGGCTGATCAG
>CAYFPX010000071.1:7579-28668 GCA_964344945.1 uncultured Enterobacterales bacterium | reverse complement strand
CCCCCTGGACCAGGCGTCGGGTCGCGCGGCGGTGGGCCGGGTGCCGGGCGGGGGCGTTCACTCGAACTCCCACCAGGGCAGCTCGGCCAGGGCGAGCTCCGACGGCGCCTCCACGTCGGCGACCAGCCCCTCGCGGTGCTCGCCGAGCCACGCCAGCCAGGCAGCGAGGTCCGCCCGCTCGTCCGGGGACAGGCCCGTCGGCGGCATGCGGGGCAGGCGTCCCTCGGCCAGGACCCGAGCCAGGTCCTCCGGGGACAGGCGCTCCGCGACCCCGGAGAGATCCGGCGCCCCGGTGGACCCCTCGGCCAGAGGCGCGTGGCAGGCCCCACAGGGCCGCGCGGCGTAGAGCCCATACCCCCTCGCGACCGCCCCCGAGGCCGGCAGGCGCTCTCGCACCGCGGCGTCGAAGCGGTCCGCGCGGGTCTCCCCCGCGGGCGCCCGGGCCTGTCCCTGGCCGGTGGCGTCCAGGGCCACCAGGAAGGCGGCGAGGGCGGCCACCTCCTCGCTGGTGGCCGGGATCACGGGCATCGCACCCGGCCCCTCGCTCAGCACCGCGGCCAGGCGCTCCGACAGGCCGTCGGGCCCGTGCAGCCCGGCCGCGTTGGTCAGGTCGGGACCGATGAAGCCGCCGTAGCCATAGACCTGGTGGCAGGCCTGGCAGTTGTGTGTGTGCCAGAGGCTCGCCCCGTCCAGGGCCGCGCCGGTGAGGGGCTCATGGGGCGAGGGATCCGCCCACAGCCACCCGGTCTGGACCCAGTAGACCAGCACGAGCAGGCCCATGCCGAGGCGACGGGCCCGGGCTGACGGAGGGGCCTTCACAGCAGCCGGGCGAGCTGCTCGACCTTTGCGGCGTGCCGCGCGACGAAGGGGTTGTCGCGGTCCCAGGCCTCGCCGGAGAGCACCGAGCACACCTGGCGACGGACCATCGGCGGCGGGTCCGGGGCGAAGAAGATCCGCGGCAGGAGGCCGCTGTACCAGGCATCGACGTAGGTGCGGAAGACCTCGACCCCGTGCATCAGGTGGGCGTCGTAGTCCTGGTCCCAGTCCACGGTCTCGCCCCGGAGCTGCCGCGCGACGCAGCGGGCGGCGGTGACCGCCGACTCCAGGGCCAGGGTCACGCCGCTGGAGAAGACCGGGTCCAGGAACTCCGAGGCATTGCCCACCAGGCACCAGGCGTCGCCGTGCAGCTGCTTGACGCCGATGGAGAACCCCCGGTTGAGGATCGGCTCGAAGGTGAGCGAGGCTCCGGCCAGGCGCCGGGACAGGTTGAGCTCGCTGCGCACGATGGCCAGGAAGCGCTCGGTCGGGTCCTCGGGCCAGCCCTCGAAGAAGTCCGGCTGCGCCACGACCCCCACCGACGTGTGGCCGTTGGAGAAAGGGATGACCCAGATCCAGGCGCCCCGGGGGTGCAGGGCGACCCAGGTGCGGCCACCCAGGTCGTCGGGCTCCCGCAGGTCCCCGCGCACCCAGGTGAACAGGGCGTGCCGCACCGGCAGGGCCGACGGCACGTCCAGGTCGAGCAGCCGCGGCAGGACCCGGCCGTAGCCACTGGCGTCGATCACGTAGCGGGCCCGGACGACCCGCTCGCGCCCGTCGGGCAGCCGCACCGTCACCCGGGGGCTCGCCTCGAAGTCCACCGCGGTCACCGTGTGATCGAAACAGACCGGCACCCCGGTGGCCGCCACCTCCCGGGCGAGGGTCTGGTCGAAGTCGGCCCGCGGGACCTGCCAGGTCCAGCCCGGACCGTCGCTGAACTGGTCCGAGAAGTCGAAGGAGCAGCGCTCGTCCCCGCGCAGGAACTCCGCGCCTGTCTTGACCTGGTAGTCCCGGGCGGCGACGGCGTCGTAGAGCCCGGTCTCCTTCAGCAAGGCCATGCAGCGGGGCAGCAGGCTCTCGCCGATCACGAAGCGCGGGAAGGTCCCCTTCTCCACGATCACCGGGGACAGACCCTCCTGGCGCAGGATGGCCGCTGCGGCACAGCCCGCCGGGCCGGCTCCGATGATGAGGACGTCGACGGACTCGGGAAGCAAGGGGACTCCAGGCC
The DNA here is from genome assembly GCA_964344945.1 of uncultured Enterobacterales bacterium. Lineage (GTDB taxonomy): Bacteria > Myxococcota_A > UBA796 > UBA796 > CAJQPC01 > CAYFPX01. The sequence continues at coordinate 26,624 of CAYFPX010000071.1, read as the reverse complement.
AGCGCTCACAGTAGGCGGCGGGCCTCCCGACAGACATGGGCCGAATGACCGACACCGCAGACCCCCGTGACAGGTGACGGATCCCCACCCCCGGAGGTCCCATGTCGCCCTGGTCCTTCGAGACCGTGATCGAGCCCTTCCGCATGAAGATGGTCGAGCCGATCCCCTTCCTCTCGGCCGAAGAGCGCCGCGCAGCGCTGTCCCGGGCCGAGCACAACGTGTTCAAGCTGAAGGCGTCCGAGGTCACCATCGACCTGCTGACCGACTCGGGCACCGGCGCCATGAGCAGCCGGCAGTGGGCGGCGCTGATGATCGGCGACGAGACCTACGCCGGCTCCCGCAGCCACACCCGGCTGGTCGACACGGTGCGGGAGCTGACCGGCCTGCCCCACGTGCTGCCAGTGCACCAGGGCCGCGCCGCCGAGCGCCTGCTGGCCGAAGTCGCCCTGACCCCCGGGCAGCGGGTGCTCAACAACACGCACTTCGACACCACCCGGGCCCACGTGGAGCACGCTGGCTGCGCCGCGATCGACCTGCCCGTGGCGGCCGCCCACGACCCCCAGGACTCCTCCCCCTTCAAGGGCGACATGGACCTGGCGGCCCTGGAGGCCGCCCTGGACGACCCGGCCTCGACCGTGGCCCTGGTCATGATGACCCTCACCAACAACGCCGCCGGCGGCCAGCCGGTGAGCCTCGAGAACCTGGAGGCCGTGGCCGCCCTCTGCCGTGCTCGGGGCGTGCCCCTGTGGCTCGACGCCGCCCGCTACGCGGAGAACGCCTGGTTCATCCACACCCGCGAGCCCGGCTTCCACGACGTGCCCCTCCGGGACATCGCCCGGCGCATGTTCGACGCCGCCGACGGCTTCACGATGTCCGCCAAGAAGGACGGCATCGTGAACATCGGGGGCCTGCTCTGCACCCGCGACGAGGCCCAGTTCGAGCTGTTCTGCCGCGGCGCGATCCTCAGCGAGGGCTTTCCCACCTACGGCGGCCTGGCCGGTCGGGACCTGGACGCGCTGGCCGTGGGTCTCTGGGAGGCCCTGGACGTGGACTACCTGCGCTACCGCGCCCGGAGCATCGCCTACTTCGCGAAGGGCCTGGAGCAGGTGGGCGTGCCGGTGGTCCAGCCCCCGGGAGGGCACGCGGTCTACGTGGACGCCGGCGCCTTGTGCCCGCACCTGGCCCCCCAGCAGCTACCCGGCATCGCCGTGCTCAACGCCTTCTACCTGCAGGGCGGCGTGCGCGGGGTCGAGGTCGGCGAGCTGATGTTCCCCGGCGCCGCGCTGCAGCTGGTGCGCCTGGCCATCCCTCGCCGGGTCTACACCCAGGCCCACATCGACTACGTCATCGAGGTCGGCCAGAGGGTCTCCCGCCTGGCGGAGGAGCTGCCCGCCTGGCGCATCGCCCGGGCCCCCGAGGTGCTCCGGCACTTCAGCGCCGCCCTGGCACCCGTGTGAGATCCACCCCTCCCCCGTGCGAGGCCGCACACTCCCTCCGCCATCTGACCGAGGCGATCGGCGGAAGCCGCCCCGGGCATGGGCCTTGCACACGCAGCCCCCCGGAGGTCCCCATGCAGGTGCGCGGGTACGAATTCGCCGCGGTCGGACAGCCCCCCCGACCCACCACCCGAACGCTGGAGGCCGGACCATCCGAGGCCCTGATCCAGGTCGCCGGCTGTGGGGTCTGCCACACCGACCTGGGCTTCCTCTACGACGGCGTGCCCACCCGGCACCCGGCCCCGCTGATCCTGGGACACGAGATCAGCGGTGTGGTGGTGGGCGGCGACCCGGCGTGGATCGGCAAGCGCGTGGTGGTGCCGGCGGTCATCCCCTGCGGCGAGTGCAGCCGGTGCCGCGCGGGCCGCTCCATGACCTGCAAGGCCCAGGTCATGCCCGGCAACGACCGAGACGGCGGCTTCGCCACCCACTGCGTGGTGCCGAGCCGGGGTCTCTGCGAGGTCCCGGACGAGCTGCCCGAGGGCCTGTCCCTGGCCCACCTGGCGGTCATCGCCGACGCGGTCAGCACCCCCTACAGCGCCCTCCAGAAGAGCGGCCTGCAGGCCGGACAGGTGGCGATCGTCGTGGGTCTGGGCGGGGTCGGGGGCTACGCCGCCCAGCTCGCCAGGGCCGCGGGCGCCTACGTCGTCGGTCTGGACATCGACCCCACGAAGCGCGAGGGCAGCCCCGCCTGCCACCTGACCCTGGACCCTCGGGAGCACCCGGGCAAGGCCCTGCGCCGGCACGTCCAGGGCGCCGCCCGCGAGGAGGGCGTCGACCCCGACGCCTGGGTGATCTTCGAGTGCTCCGGCACCCCAGGGGGCCAGGAGACCGCCTACGGGCTGCTGGTCCACGGCGCCACGCTGATGGTCGTGGGCTTCACCCTGGGCAAGCTCGCGCTGCGCCTGTCCAACCTGATGGCCTTCGACGCTCGCGCCATCGGCACCTGGGGCTGCCCGCCGGAGCTCTACCCGGCGATCGTCCAGCAGGTGGTGGACGGGCGCGTCGACCTGCTCTCCCACACCGAGCTGGTGCCCCTGGACACCATCGACCGGGTCTTCGCCCGGGTCCACGACCACGCCTGCAGCAAGCGCCAGGTGCTGGTGCCGGGGCAGACCCGATGCTGAAGGCGACCCCCCACTACGACGGCCAGGTCGAGCACCTGCTGCTGGAGAACGGCAAGGGCAACATCCTCGACGGGGCGCTCCTGGGCGCCCTGCGGGAGCACCTCGCGGGGCTGGCGCGGCCCCAGCTGAAGCTCCTGGTCTTCGAGGGGGCCGGCCGGCACTTCTGCTTCGGGGCCTCGGTCGAGGAGCACCTGCCGGGCCAGGTCGAGACCATGCTGCCCGGCTTCCACGCCCTGTTCCGGGACCTGGAGGACCTGGGCGTGCCCACCCTGGCCGCGGTCCGGGGCGCCTGCCTGGGCGGCGGCTTCGAGCTCGCCACCTGGTGCGGGCGGGTCCTGGTGAGCCCCACCGCGAGCCTGGGCGTGCCGGAGATCACCCTGGGGGTCTTCCCGCCCATCGCGGCCCTGGGCCTGCGGTGGCGCACCGGCGGGAACCGGGCGTCGGAGCTGGTGCTCACGGGCCGGGCCGTGCCCGCGGCGGAGGCGGTCGAGCTGGGGCTGGCCGAGGCCTGCGTGGACGACCTGGAGGCCGCCTGGCGGGCCTGGTTCGAGGTCCACCTGCAGCCGCGCTCGGCACCGGCCGTGCGCTTCGCCTGGAAGGCCAGCCGCGCCCCGATGCGGCGGGCGCTGCGGGAGGAGCTGCCCGAGCTCGAGCGCCTCTACCTGGAGGAGCTGATGGCCTGCCAGGACCCGGTCGAGGGCCTGGAGGCCTTCCTCGAGCGCCGCACCCCCACCTGGAGGCACGCATGAGCCGACGCGCTGAAGTCGTGGACCGCGCCGCCGCCCTGGCCGACGACCTGGACCTGACCCACGTCCAGGCCTGGCTGGACGCAGAGCCCGGGCGCAAGGCGGCTGGCTACCTGCCGGTCTACGCCCCCCGCGAGATCATCGCGGCCGTCGGCATGCTCCCGGTGGGCGTGCACGGCGGCGGGGATCGCCTGGAGATCATCAAGGGCGACGCCTGCTACCAGTCCTACATCTGCCACCTGCCGCGCTCGGTGGTCGAGCTGCTGCTCGGCGGCCGCCTGGACTGTCTCTCGGCGGTGCTCTTCCCCAGCACCTGCGACGTCATCCGCAACCTGAGCGGGATCTGGAAGCTCCAGCGGCCCGACTGCTACGTGCGCTACCTGGATCTGCCCCAGGTCCTGGACCCGGACATCGGCGTGCCCTTCTGGGCCATGGAGCTGCGGCACGTCCTGGCCGAGCTGGCCGAGCTGGCCGGCTGCGCCGACCCCGAGACCGGCCTGTGGCGGGCCATCGTGGCGGGCAACGCCGTGCGCGAGCGGCTGCGGGTGCTCTACGCCTGGCGCCGGGAGCGCCCCTGGGACATCCCGACCGCCGAGCTCTACCTGCTCATGCGCGCCCAGGAGAGCCTGCCCGCCGACGACTGGCTCGAGCTGTGCGCCGCCTACCTCGCCGCGGTGGAGGCCGAGCCCGGCCGGCCCCGGGACAACTGCCGGGTCGTGCTCACCGGCGCCTTCTGCGAGCAGCCGCCCCTGGGCCTGCTCAAGACCATCGAGCGGGCCGGCTGCTACATCGTCGACGACGACCTGCTGCTCGGCAACCGCATGCTCAAGCAGCCCGTGCCCACCAGCGGCGACCCGGTCCAGGCCCTGGCCGAGACCTTCGTGCGCCACGCCATGAAGTCGTCGGTCATCTACGAAGACGACCCGACCGGCAAGCAGGGCCTCATGAAGCGGCGGGTCGAGGCCGCGCGGGCGGACGGCATCGTCTTCGCCGCCCCCAGCTTCTGCGATCCGGCGCTGCTGGACCGCCCGATGCTGCGGTCCGGGGCCGAAGCCGCCGGCATTCCCTGCATCGCCTTCAAGTACGCGGAGAACACCGGCCAGTTCCAGCCCTTCCGGGAGCAGGCCGGCACCTTCAGCGACTCCATCAAGCTCTGGGGTGCCGGATGAGCAAGCTCGAGATGACCAAGGACCGCTCGATGGTCCTGCAGAAGGAGATGATCGCCGGCCACTTCGAGCGCCTGGAGCAGGCGTCGGAGACCCGGGAGCCGGTGGTCTACACCTTCGTGCCCGGCAACCTGACGGAGCTCATCCGGAGCTTCGGCTGCCTGCCGGTGCTGCCGGAGATCAACGCGCTCCAGTCGGGCATGCGCGGCAAGTCCCGGGCCTACATCCGCGAGGCCGAGCGCCAGGGCCACAGCGAGGACGTCTGCACCTACGTCAAGTGCGACGTCGGCATGCTCAAGTCCGGCAACATCGGCCCCACGGGCACCAGGCTGCCGAAGCCCGACCTGCTGCTGCTGTCCTACACCGGCTGCTACACCTTCATGAAGTGGTTCGAGCTGCTGCGGGAGGAGTACGACTGCCCGACGGTCTTCCTCCACGTGCCCTACCAGGGCGACGGCGAGCTGGAGCCCCAGCACCGCGCCTACATGATCAAGCAGCTCAAGGAGAAGCTGATCCCGCTGCTCGAGCGGATCTCGGGCCGCGCCTACGACGAGGACGCACTCAAGGAGCGGCTCGCCTGGTCCGCCCAGGCCGAGGACGACCTGGTGGCCGTGCTGGAGTCCGCCCGGAACACCCCGTCGCCCATCGACAGCTACTTCGGCGGGGTCTACTACGTGGGCCCGATCTTCAGCGCCTTCCGCGGCACCCCCGAGGGCGCCGAGTACTACCGGACCCTGCGGGCCGAGGTGGAGGCCCGCCTGGCCGAAGGCCACGGCCCGCTGACCCCCAGCGGCCGGCTGGACGACCAGCGCTTCCGGCTGGTGGTCGAGGGCCCCCCGAACTGGACCCACTTCCGGGAGTTCTGGAAGATGTTCAGCGACGAGGGCGCCTGCGTGGTGGCGTCGACCTACACCAAGGTCGGCGGCACCTACGAGCGGGGCTTCCGTCACGACCCCGGGGACCCCCTGGGCACCCTCGCCGACTACTGCGGCGGCTGCTACACGAACCTCAACCTGCCCGACCGTGTGCAGATGCTCTGCGACTACGTCACGTCGTACGCGGCCGACGGCTTCCTGATCAACTCGGTCAAGAGCTGCAACAGCTTCAGCGCGGGCCAGCTGGTCATCCTCCAGGAGGTCGAGAAGCGCACGGGCATCCCCGGCGGCTTCATCGAGACCGACCTGGTGGACCCCCGCTACTTCAGCCCGGCCAACATCAAGAACCGGCTCGAGAGCTACTTCCAGATGCTCTCCGCCCGGGAGGGGGCCGCCTGATGGACTGCTTCATCGGCATCGACCTGGGCTCCACCACCACCAAGGCCGTCATGCTCGACGACCGGGGCGAGGTGCTGGGCCGCGGCATCACCAACTCCCGCAGCGACTACGACCGCGCGGCCAGCGTGGCCCGGACCGAGGCCATCGTCACCGCCCGCTTCAACCTGCTGCGGCGGGAGGTGGAGAAGGCCGCCGGCTCCGAGCTGCTGGAGCTGCTGCTGGAGGCCTTCCGCCTGGAGCAGCTGCTGCTCCAGCTGGGACGGCTCGAGGAGCTGATCCACGCCGAGGTGGAGAGCGGCGTGGGGCCGGAGCTGCAGGCCTCCTCCAGGGAGGCCGTCCGGCACATCTTCCAGGGCATCCGGGCCGAGGAGGAGGCCCGGTTCGAGGCCGACGACCGCGGCACCCGGAGCGACTTCTTCCGCGACATCGCGGGCTCCGCCTGGTTCCGCTACGCCGAGGAGCTCGCGACCCAGGGCGGGCCGAGCTTCGACCTGCTGCTCTCGCTCTACGACAAGTGCATCATCCTGGTCGAGAACGAGCCCCTGGAGCTGGGCTTCCACCAGCACATCGACGCGGCCCTGTCCCGGATCGGCCAGCCCGACGCCGTGCGGCACGGCGTGGACGCCGCGGCGTCGGTCCAGCTCGACGTGATCAGCGCCGTGGGCACCGGCTACGGCCGAGTCCGGCTGCCCTTCCCCAAGGAGAACATCCGCAGCGAGATCCTCTGCCACGGCCTGGGCGCCCACATGATGTTCCCCGACACCCGCACCGTGCTGGACATCGGCGGGCAGGACACCAAGGCCATCCAGGTCGATGGGGCGGGCATCGTCACCCGCTTCCAGATGAACGACCGCTGCGCGGCCGGCTGCGGGCGGTACCTGGGCTACATCGCCGACGAGATGAACATCGGCCTGCACGAGCTCGGACCGATGGCCAGCAAGTCCACCCGGCCCGTGCGCATCAACTCGACCTGCACGGTCTTCGCCGGCGCCGAGTTGCGGGAGCGCCTGAGTCTCGGCGAGGCCCGGGAGGACATCCTGGCGGGCCTGCACCGGGCGGTGATCCTGCGGGCGATGAGCCTGCTGGCCCGCACCGGCGGGGTGGACGACGAGTTCACCTTCACCGGCGGGGTGGCCCGGAACGAAGCCGCCACCGCCGCGCTGCGCCAGCTGATCGCCGAGAACTACGGCGAGCGCACGATCAACATCAGTCCCTCCAGCATCTACACCGGCGCCCTGGGCGCGGCGGTGTTCGCGCTGCGGGGCGCCCAGGGAGGTGTGGCGTGAGGGTCACCGCAGGCATCGACGTCGGCTCCGGGGCCGTGAAGTGCGTGGTCATGGGCCAGGAAGGCGGCGCGCCACGCATCCTGGCCCACGACTTCGCCCGGATCCGCAAGCGGGACGTGTTCGCCGTGGTCGACGAGGTCTTCGGCCGGGCGGCCCACGCCGCCGAGGTGCCGCGCATCGACTACGTCGCGACCACCGGCGACGGCGAGGACATCGCCTTCGCCACCGGCCACTTCTACGGCATGACCACCCACGCCCGGGGCGGGCTCTTCCTGGCGCCAGAGGCCCGGGCCGTGCTCGACGTCGGGGCGCTGCACGCCCGGGCGGTGAAGATGGACGAGCGCGGCAAGGTCCTCGGCTACAAGATGACCAGCCAGTGCGCGTCGGGCTCCGGCCAGTTCCTGGAGAACATCGCGCGCTACCTGGGCGTGTCCCTGGCCGAGGTCGGTCCCCTGTCCCTGTCGGCGGACGCCCCGGAGACTGTCAGCAGCATCTGCGCGGTGCTCGCCGAGACCGACGTGATCAACATGGTCAGCCGCGGCATCACCACCCAGGACATCCTGCGGGGCATCCACGAGTCCATGGCCGGCCGCTTCGCCCGCCTGCTGCGCTCGGTCCGCGCCGAGGGCACGGTCTTCATCAGCGGTGGGCTCTCCGGCGACGTGGGGCTCCTGCAGGCCATCCGGGACGCCCTGGAGAAGGGCCGCGGCAAGCGAGGCTTCGCCGAGGTCGAGCTGGCCACCCACCCCCTGGGCATCCACGCCGGCGCGCTGGGCGCGGCGATCTGGGGTGCCTTCCGCCACGAACGCCTGGAACTCAAGGAGGCCGCATGGACCTCTCGATCCGCACCCTGAGCGCCGAGGACCTGCCTCGACTGGTCGCCATCGACCACGCCTCCACCGGCCGCCACCGGCACAGCTGGTACCGAGAGGCCCTGGCCCGGGCCGAGGGCGGCAGCATCGCGCTGTCCCTGGGGGCCGAGCACGACGGCTTCCTGGTCGGGGCGCTCCTGGGGGCCGTGCGCTACGGCGCCTACGGCCAGCCCGAGCCCGTGGCCGAGGTCGACACCCTCATCGTGGACCCGAAGTTCAAGGCCCAGGGCGTGGGCCGCGCCTTGATGGAGGCCATGGTCCAGAACCTCGGCGCCCTACGGATCGACCGCATCCGGACCCAGGTGGACTGGCAGGAGCAGGAGCTGCTGGGCTTCTTCGGCCGCTTCGGCTTCGAGCCCACCCCGCGGCTGGTGCTCGAGTACGCGGTGACGCCATGAGCCCTCGCGGCGCGGTCGACGCGCTCTTCCCCCTGCTGCTCGAGGAGTGGAAGGACAGCTGGGTCCAGGCCACCAACGCCCCCGGCGAGCTCAAGTGCCAGGTCGAGCAGGCCTGGGGCGACGGCTACGCCGACGGCGACGCGCTGATCGCGGCGATGGACGCCGCCGGGGTGGAGACGGTCCTGGCCACGGACCTGCTGGCCTGGAGCTACCCCCGCCAGACCCGCTTCGCCCTGGACATGACCGAGCAGATCACCGACCTCACCCGCCGCTACCCCGGCCGGGTCTTCGGCCTGCACAGCTACGACCCGCTGGACATCGGCGGGTCCCTGCGCCGGCTCGAGACCGACGTGGGTGAGCGGGGCTACGTCGGCGTGTACATCCACATCTACGGCTACGACATCGGCCTGGACGATCGCCGGATGTACCCGCTCTACGCCCGCTGCCAGGAGCTCGGCGTGCCGGTCTCCATGCAGACCGGGCACGTGCTCGAGGCCATGCCCAGCGAGCACGGGCGGCCCATGCAGCTGGACCGCATCGCCTGCGACTTCCCCGACCTGACCCTGATCGGCACCCACACCGGCTGGCCCTGGGTGAACGAGATGCTCGCCGTGGCGATGAAGTGGCCGAAGGTCTACATCAACATCTCGGCCTGGATGCCCAAGTACATGGACCCGGCCCTGCTGCGGTACATGGGCTCCCGCGGCGGCAGCCAGAAGGTCATGTTCGGCAGCAACGGCCTGGACTGGCACCGCTACCTGCGGGAGATGCACGCGCTGGACATCCGCGAGGACCGCCTGGAGGCGATCCTGTGGGGCAATGCGCGGCGAGTCCATGGGCTCTGAGGCGGAGCCCGCCTTCGAGTCGGTGGCCCTGTGCCACCCCTTCTACCAGGACGCCGCCTTCTTCCCGATGCCGGTGGTGATGGTGGCCACGGTCTCGGCCGAGGGCGAGCCCAACCTGGGGCCCTACAGCCTGTGCTTTCCCCAGCCGGAGCGGGGAGAGCAGGCCCTGCTGCTCATCTGCAAGCACGCGTCGAAGACCGCGGTCAACATCGCGGCCACCGGCGAGTGCTCCCTCTGCTTCCTGCTCGACGACCCCGGGGTGCTCGATGCCACCCTGGCCCTGGCCCGCCGGGTCCCATCGGCGGTCAAGATGGCTCATTCGCGCTTCACCTGGACGGAGCACGAGGGCCGCCCGGTGGTGACCGAGGCGGCCCAGGTCTTCCTCTGCAGCCTGGTGGAGACCACGGTCACCGGCGGCGGAGAGCACCACCTGCTGCTGCGGGTCGACCAGGCCCTGCTGCAGCCGCGCTGGTGCCGGGCGCTGGGGCGGGGCTGGGGGGCTCCCCGACTGGCCGTCGAGTACGGCTTCCGGGGCTCGGTGCCCCGCTGGCTCTCCCGGCCGAGGGCGGTCTTCGAGGGGCCGGCCCTGCGGCCGCGGTTCGAGCTCACCGCCCAGATGTCCGCCGCTGACGCGCTCGCCTCGATCGCGCGGGCGCTGGAGGACCCCTCCGTGCCCCTCGAGGGCATCGCCGGCCGGGACTCCGCCCAGATCAACATCCCCGCAGCCGAAGCGAACCTGTGGTCGCCGGAGCTCCAGATCCGGGTCGACGAGCTCGACGGTCGGGCGCGGGTGCGGGGCCGGGTGGGTCCCCACCCTCACGTGTGGATGCTGTTCGTGGCCCTCCAGCTGCTGATCGCGCTCCTCTGTCTGGGCGCGACGATGTTCGGGGTGAGCCAGCTGATGGTGTCGGAGCAGCCCCGGGCCCTGCTCCTGCTGCCCGCGCTGGTCCTGCTGTCGGCCTTCGTCGCTGGCGGCGCGTTCATCGGACAGGGCCTGGGCGCCGCCCACGTGTTCCGGCTGCGGGCGTTCGTGGACGAGGCGCTGGAGCGCTGATCGACCGGGGCACCTGGGGCGGGGCTCCGGTCGTCACGGACCGCCCTGGGCCTTGGACAGTCCCTCCTTCAGCCGCTTGCTCCGAGGCTCGTGGACCAGGCCCCGGGCGAACACGTCCTTGGCCTCGTCCCGCAGGTCCTGGCGCAGCAGCAGCTCACCGAGCTTTGCGTGGCGGCTGTCCGGGCCGTCGTTGAGCCGCACCGCCTGGCGGTAGGCGTCGGTGGCCTCGGCGACCTTGCCCTGCCGCAGCAGGTCGCTGCCCTGGTAGCGGTAGAAGTCGTAGGCCGAGCCGCTGAACACCGGGACCGCCAGCACCAGGGCCGCGGCGAGGATCTGCACCCCGAGGGCTCCCCGGGACAGAGGCGCCTCCTGGGCGGCCAGCAGCACGAAGCCCGCCACCGCCACCCCAGCGAGCTCACTGCCGGGCAGCGGCGCCGCCCACACCAGGCCCCCGGCGGCCACCGCCCCGGCCCGGACCGCCCAGGGGGAGCGCACCCGAGCCGCCGCGGCCCCGTGGCGCACCCGGTCGGCCACGACCGCCAGCGGTGCCATGGGCCGCTCGAACCAGCGGGCCGTGGCGGCGTACCACCGGTCGGGGAAGAGCAGCAGGTAGTAGAGCCCGATCATGTAGGTGCTGAACCACTGGATCTCGAGGCCGATGACCTCGACCATGCCGTGGAAGAGGGGACCGGTGATGCAGGCGAAGGGCCGGAGCTTCGGGATCAGGAAGCTGGCGGCCACCAGGGCCTGCCAGATCATGACGCTGTGGGCGGTCAGGGCGTAGCCGTCGACGCCGACCAGCTCGCCGAAGAACACGACGAACTCGCGGACCTCGGGAGTGCTGATCTGCCGCTGCAAGGCCCAGCCGTTGAGCCAGTCCCGATCGATCTTCGTGATCGCGGTGAACAGGTAGACGATGGCGATCTGGGCGTAGAGCAGGCGCACGCCGACGCCGCGGAGCCTTCCGGGGGTGTCGAGCCCGGCCTGGACCCCGGGCGCCTTGTGAAAGGGCACGAACAGGCTGATGAACAGCACCCAGACCAGCAGGTAGTGGTGCTGGTAGCCGTCGAGCAGGCTGTGGAAGTAGGCGACGCCGTAGAGCCCGAGCATCGTCGCGATCGACGCCCGGACCGCCACACCTGCCGCCGCGCAGAGGCCCAGGAAGCCGGTGAACAGGTAGGCGGCGCTCTGGAGCTCGGCGCTGGTGCCGGGGATGAGCACGCCCACCCAGTCCAGGTGGGGCACGTGGAAGTCCGTGGCCCCGTAGCGCCAGGCGTGCGACACCATCAGCGCCAGCTGGTCCAGGCCGAAGAGCCCGAAGAGCACGACCCGGAGCGCCGCCAGCCGCCCGGCCTCCAGGCTGCCGTCGAACCAGAAGCGCTCCCAGCGCCTCACCCACCGCCGCACAGGTCTTCTCCGTGATCCAGCAGCACGTCCACCGAGCCGTCGGGCCGGGTGCAGGTGAGGTGGGCGGTCAGGTGCGGAACCTGCCCCTCAGCCCGCTGCCGGTCGCAGCGCCAGGTGCCGTAGGCCCTGGCGACCCGCACGTGGCCCCGGGTCAGCCAGGTCCGCCAGACGTCCGGCAGGTCCTGGCGCAGGTTCACCGGCGTCTCGGCACCCCCGGTCCGGTCGACCACCGCCACCTGGCACTTCACCATCCTGGTCGGCGAGAACATGCGCCAGGCGAAGCGCTCGTCGTAGGTGTCGTCCTGCAGGTAGTACGAGATCGGGGCCCCCAGCTGGAGCGCGAGGAAGCCGAGCACGAGGGCATGCAGGGCGAAGCGCCGGCGGTCTTCGGACACGCCGGGAGTCTCGCCCGCACCATTGCCTGCGGTCATCGGTCAGATGGCGTAGCACAAGGCCCGGGCTCCCCCCACAGGGGGAACTGTCGCACCGCTCCGGGGGCGTGGGAGATCACGCTGCCGATGATCAGCGCGCACCAGAGCGCAGGCACCAGCAACGCCGGCCACGCCATGGCCGCGATGAGCAGGAGGAGCTTCGCCAGGATCGCCCAGGACTGCAGGTAGCGCACGTAGTCCCAGCCGCCCTTGAACACGTCCTCGGCGACCAGGGCCAGGCCCGTGAGCACGGTCAGGCTGAGCCAGGGTTCGGTGGCAGCGCCGAAGGTCGCGGCCCCGATCAGGAGTGCGATGGCGCCCAGGTGGGCGGTGCGGAAGGCGATGCGGAGGGCACGCTGGCCCCGGAAGCCACGTCCGGGTGTGGCATCTGACTCACCCCAGGGAGTCGTGGGTCAGGGCCTTCGCTGCAGTACCCTCCCCCCATCCCCAAGCCTCCCGAGCTCCTCGTCCCAGCCGGCCCGACCACGGCCGTTGCGCGCCCTCCGGATCAGGGCCTCACCCACCAGGCCGAGGCCGGTCCGCCGCCGGTCCTGCGGCAGACGATGGTCGACATGCTCCAGGCCTCGGCGGACGCCTACGGCGAGGTCGTGCACGCCCTGACCTGTGACCTGGGCACGGTCAGCACGGACATGGACGGGCTGGAGTGGCTGGCGACCACGCCGACGCTGCTGGAGAACGAGCAGCTCTACCGGGCCGCGGTGGAGCGGCTGCGCTGGTGGGACGACTTCCTGGCGGAGCTGCCCTGCCCCTCGCTGCTGTCGGACACCCGCCAAGGTGAGCTCAAGGCCTGGAAGGCCCAGCGGGCCCAGGCCCAGCTCTTCGCGCGGGACCAGGCGCTCCTGGCCCACCAGGCCCACGTCGCCCACGACCTGGCGGACCCGGACCTGAGCGAGGCACAGCGGGCGGAGCTGTTCCGAGTCCACGAGGACCCCGAGCCCCACGAGTGGCGGGTCGACCCGGAGCCCCTGGTGCGCCAGGCCCTGGACGCCCTGCCGCCGGCTCCGAAGATCGTGCCGATCACCGTCGACGACCTGGACGTGATGACCAGCTTCGCCGGCTTCAACGCGGTGGAGGCGATGCGCGGCCACCCGGCCCTCGGACCGCTGGCGGCTCAGCTCGACGCCGGGATCGAGCAGGTCCTCCGGGAGCGGTACCGCCTCAAGAAGAAGCACGCGCAGCACAGCGCCGCGGCCTTCACCAGCATCTTCTGGCTGGCGCTCCGCCGCGCCCTGACCGCGGGGAACCACCGCATGGCGACCTCGGTCACCCTGGTGCTCGCCGACCGGGAGGCCCCGGTGCACGAGCGGTTCTCCCGGGAGCTGCTGGAGAGCTGGATGCACCTGCTGGAGACCCTGCCGGAGCCCAAGCAGCGCCTGAGCCTGGGCCAGCGACTGCGGGGGTTGCTGGGGGGGCCCACGGCTCCCGCTCCCGCGCCTCCCCAGGCCCCCCAGCTGGCGGCGCCGGTCACCGGCGAGCTCCTGCTGGCCCCGCCGGAGGACCACGGGGACTGATCCCCCACCGCGACCGGGCCGTGCAGGTGGCATCCTGTGCCCCGGCACCGATCTTGTTGGAGTGGACATGACCATGTTGTGGGGACTGGCCCTGATCGCCTGTGGGGACGACGCGACCACCACGGGCACCGGCACCGCCGACTCGGGCACCGCCGCCACCTCGGAATTCGGCAGCCTCGGGGAGTTCGTCGAAGGCGACCCGGGCCTCGAGAGCATGCAGGGCATCGCCTTCGCGTCGGACGGCACCCTGGCCATCGGCGACGGACGCGGCTCGCAGCTCGTGGCGATCGCACCGCTGGGCGGCGGTACGACGGACCACGAGCCGGACATCGACAACGTCTACCAGCTCATCGCCGAGGCCATGGGCGAGAGCAGCGCGACCTCGGTGAGCGTGTGGGACCTCGCCGTCGACCCGACCACCCAGCGCATCTACCTGGCGGCGGAGCGGATCTCGACGGGCGAGGCCGCGCTCTTCCGGGTCGAAGACGACGACACCGTCAGCGCCGTGGACCTGAGCGACGTGGCCTACAGCGCGGCGAGCTTCAGCCCGACCTCGGGCAGCGGGTCCCTGGTGATGGGCATCTCCTGGGGCGCCGACTACCTCACCGCGGGGGTGACCGAGGCCACCTGGACCACGAACCAGGTGGTCAGCGCGGCGATGCCCCTGGACCACGGCGACGACTCGACCGTCACCACCACCAACACCTACCACCGCACCCACACCCGGTGGGAGACCTGGGCGCCGATCGTGACCCTGGCCCCGTTCACCCACGACGGCGTGGACTACGTCGCCGGCACCTACACCTGCACCCCCACGGTCCGCTTCACCCAGACCAGCCTGGCGGCCGGCGAGTCCGAGACCGTCGGCGAGACCCCCTTCGACTACGGCGGCGGCAAGCAGGTCCACGACATGGTGATCAACTCCGAGGGGGTCTACGCCACCATCGAGGGCCTGTTCGGCAACGAGTTCCAGGGCTGGGACATGTTCGGCGTGGTGCGGGTCAACCTGGAGCGCATGACCCAGTCCGAGGCGATCGACGAGAACGCCATGCAGGTGGTCGGCGTGAAGGACGCCATCAACCACCCCGACGCCGAGCGCTTCGAGGCCCTGGACGGGAGCTTCCGCCTGGCCCTGCTCGACGACGACACCATGGTCGCGCTGCAGCAGGCGGGGCTCTTCACCCACGAGCTCTCGTCCCGGTGATGGGGGTGTGGGTCTGGGTGCTCGCCTGTGGCGGGCCCTCGGAGTCCTTCGAGGCCGCGCTCCGGATCGACGAAGGTCGGGTCCTGGCGGCGCTTCCGCGCGACGCCGACCTGCCCCTCGGCCCGGTCCCGGCGGCCTCGGGGGCCGCCTGGCTCACGGTGCAGGTGGCGGGCGGGTCCACCACCCAGGCCGTCGCCGGGGGGTACAGCCGCGACGGCGACACCCTGGTGTTCACGCCGCGCTTCCAGGTCGCACCCGGGACGTCCTGGGAGGTGGCCTGGCACCCGCCGGACGGCCACGGGAGCACCTTCGTGCTCGAGGCGGCGCCGCCCGCTCCCCCCGGGGTGCCTCCGCGGCTGGAGCGGCTCGAGCCCGGGGTGGACGAGGTGCCCGAGAACCTGCTCAAGCTCACCCTCACCTTCAGCGAGCCAATGCGGGGCGGCCTGACCCTCACCGACCACGTGCACCTGATCGACGAGGAGACCGGGACCCTGGATCCGCGAGCCTGGTACCGCACCGAGCTCTGGGGACCGGAGCGCAAGCGGCTCACCATGCTCTTCCACCCGGGGCGCATCAAGACCGGGGTCAGCTTCAACGAGACGGCGGGGCCCGTGCTCCTGGCCGGGCGGTCCTACCGGGTCGAGGTGACCACCGGCCTGGTCGACCTGGACGGTGAGCCCCTGGTCGAGGGCGCCACCTGGCGCTTCACCGCCACGGCCGCGGACCACACCCGGCCGGTACCCGAGGACTGGCAGCTCGTGCCGCCCCCCGGGCCGCGCCTGCCTCTGCAGCTGCTCTTCGACGAGCCCATGGACACCTGGCTCCTGGAGACGGCCTTCGTGGTCGAGGACGCTCTGGGCACGGTGCCGGGGCACCTGGCTCCCCACGAAGACGGCACCGGCGTCGCCTTCACCCCCTCTCGGCCGTGGACGCCAGGGGCGTACCAGCTGCGGCAGGTGGGGCGGGTCGAGGACCGGGCCGGCAACACCCCCGGGCGGATCTTCGACGGGCCGCCGGAGACCGTGAAGCGGGAGGGGCCGATTATGGACACCTGGTCCTTCACCCTGGGGAGCGAGTGATCACCTGGCTCTGGCTGCTCGCCTGCACCGGCGACACCGTCACCACCGACAGCCCCACGACCCCCGCCGACAGCGGGACCGCCACCGCCGTGGACAGCGGCACGCCCACCGACACCTCAGGCAGCGGCACGACCGACACCCGGGACACCCACGACACCGGGTCCATCGGCGGGCTCGACGTCTCCGCCTGGGACCCCTACGAGCCCCCGGCCCTCGAGGTCACGCCGGTGCCCTTGGTGCCGGGCGAGACCGCCACGGTGACCTACCGCGGTCCCCTGGCCGAAGCGGGCAAGGACCTGGTCCTGCACCACGGCTGGAACGGCTGGAACGAGGTCACCCTCGACGGCCTGACCGCGGCCTGGGACACCGGCGACGAGGACTGGTTCGTCCAGGCGGACATGGCCAGCAACGGTGACAGCACCTGGTCGGTCACGGTCGCGGTGCCTCCCGAGGCCCGGGCCCTGCACGCGGTGGTCTACGACCCGGCCTCGGAGTCCTGGGACAACAACGACACCAGCGACTACGGCGAGGGGGTCGACTTCCCCTACATCGGCCCCTACCTGGGCTACAACGGCGCCACCGACCCCACCTCGGGGGTGGTGATCAACTGGGTCACCGGCGTGCCCTGCCTGGGCACGGTGGAATTCGGCGAGACCGACGCCTTCGGCCAGCACGCGGTGGGCGCCGAGCTCGGCAACCGGCACCACGTGGCGCTGACCGGGCTGAGCCCGGACACCGAGTACCGCTACCGGGTCTACGACAGCCGCGGCCGGGTGAGCGACACCCACAGCTTTCGCACCCTGCCCGCCGACAGCGAGAGCCTGTCCTTGCTGGTCATGGGCGACATGCAGGACGGCGGCGCCACCCAGCGCTGGCAGGAGGTCGCCGACGAGGCCGCCACGAACCACGCCGACGCCGCCGGGGTCTTCCTCGTCGGGGACATGGCCTACAACGACAAGCCCGGCCACTGGTGGACCTTCTTCGACCGGGGTCGCGAGCTCTTCGCCCAGGTGCCTCTGCTGCCGGTGCCCGGCAACCACGACACTCCCGGCACCGGCTCGGTGAACGAGCTGGACCGCTTCATCGGCTGGTTCGACCTGCCCTGGGCCGACGGCGCCGGCACCGACACCGACACCCGCTGGTCCCTGCGGCTGGGGCCCGTGCTGCTGCTGGGCTTCAACTCCGAGGATCCGTCGGGCTTCTGGCTCGACGGCGGCAACCAGTTCACCTGGGCCGACGAGGCCTTGGGCGAGGGGGCCCCCTGGGCCTTCGCCGCCTGGCACAACCCGCCCTACAACGTCGGTCGCCGCCACTACCTGGAGCAGCACGACTTCCGCGACGTCACCCAGCACTTCGAGGGCCGGCTCGACTGGGTCTTCTCGGGCCACGAGCACCTGGCCCAGCGCATCACCCCGATGCGCTACAACGCCAGCATCGTCGACGACTACGGCCGCGAGGCGGGCCAGGGTGTTGGCTACCTGATCGCCCCGCCGGCCGGCAACGACCCGTCGACGAGCATCGTCGAGGTCGGCTCCGAGCACGAGCGCTACCGGGACCGGCTGGCGTGGCCCCCGATCGACGGCGACAGCGACCAGGTGGACAGCGAGCTGGGGTTCGTGAGGGTCGAGGTCTCAGGCGAGAGCCTCACGCTGGACATCTATGGCATGGGGGACTTGGACGAGGTCGTGCCGGCGCACGTGCGGGAGAGCCTGAGCTACACGCGGGACTGACCGGCCCAGACGCCGGGGCTCTGCGCCGAGGACTCTGGAGACGACTGCGGGTTAGCTTCGGCCCATGGGGAAGAAGTCCGCCGACAAGCGCCGCCAGGCCAGGCAGAGGCGCAAGAAGGAGAAGCGCGCCGCCGCCACCAAGGCCGCCCGGGCCCTGGCCTCCGCCACGGTCCGCGAGCTCGCCGGGTGGCCCCTGCGCGAGACCTGGATCAGCGAGGGCTACGACTCGGAGACCCGGGGGCTTGTCCAGGTGCTGGTCTGCCGTGCCAAGGACGGCGTGTGGGCCAGCGCCGCCTTCCTGGTGGACCTGGACTGCCTCGGGGTCAAGCGGGCCGCGGTCCGGCGGGGCATGCGGGCCACCGAGCACCAGCGGGCAGTCCAGGACTTCTACCAGGACCAGCCGGGCTTCCAGTGCGCGCCGGAGCTGGCGGTCAAGGTGATCGAGCAGGGCGTGGCCTACGCCGAGAGCCTGGGCTTCCCGCCGACCGCCGAGGTCCTCAAGACCCTGCCCTTCCTGGCCGGCGTGGACCCGGCGGACTGCGACGAGGAGATCATCCTGGGACGAGAGGGCAAGCCGTTCTTCGTGGCCGGCCCTCGGGACGACGCGGAGGCCGTGCTGGCCCACCTCGCCGAGCGCCTCGGCGAGGGGGGCTTCCACTTCATCGCGCCAGCCTACTGACCCGGCCTACCAGGCGCCGTCCCGCACGTCCTCGAGCAGCTGGCCGAGGGACCTCACCCTCTTCAACTTCGGGGTGGCCGACAGGGCGGGCAGGTGCTCGTCGTACAGGTCGTACCAGGGGAAGCCGGCAGTCTTGTAGGCCCTGGCGTGGATCGGGCTGGCGGGCATCGCCTCGCCGGTCAGCGCGGTCCAGCAGCGGCTGTCGACGATGTGCACGAAGAGCCGCTCGGCCCGGTCCAGGTCCCAGGTGTCGGGGCCGTGGGGATCCGGGTAGAGCTTCTGCTTCATCGAGCCGCCGGCGGCGAGGCCCATGGGCGAGCCCACCTCGCAGCGGGCGAAGGACTCGAGGACGCCGGCGGCCATCGGCGCGGCCATCGGGGGCAGCGCGCAGCGCCGGGCCCGGGTCTTCGGCGGCGGCTCGAAGAGGCCCTTCCTGGGCGGCACCACCAACAGCTGCAGGCCGCCCACGGTCTCCTCGCCGGTCACCTGGCCCTCGACGGTGGTGCCGGAGCCCAGGGGCATCGCCACGAACTGACGGATGCGGCCCTCGGCCACGCAGATGCCGTCGAGCCAGGGCTGAGGCGGCGTGACCAGGTAGTCCTGCTTCTTGCGCCGCAGCTTGCCGTCCTTGAACGGCTTGCCGGTCAGCGCGCACACCTTGCCCAGAGCGACCTTCACGGCGTGGGGCTTGGGGCTGCTGAAGCTGATCCACATCGCCT
>CAYFPX010000071.1:0-7515 GCA_964344945.1 uncultured Enterobacterales bacterium | reverse complement strand
AGGGCCCGAAGCCCGGCGGCAGGGCCCAGGTGCGGTGATCGTCGGGAATGCGCAGGGTCCGCTGGAAGGTCAGGTTCAGGCCGGCGCCGGCGGTCAGGAGGTCGTGCTGGAGCTTCATGAGGGGTTCCTCGGTGGGGGGTTCACCGGGGAGACGAGCACGGCCGGGGGGGCTGTCACAGCCGCTCATCGAGAAAGCTTCAACCTCTTGAAATCCCTGACTTCTTGGAGAAATGTGCACCACCGGGGTGACAGATCGCCCCGTCGTTCGTCTACGGTCCGACCATGCCCACTCCCTTCCACCATGCCCTGGACCGAGGCGACCACCGGCTGGCCGCCGAGTGGCTCGTGCGCCACCACGCCACCGCGGTGCTGGCGCTGTGCCAGGGCATGGTGCGCGACGAGGCCCTGGCCGAGGACCTCTGCCAGGACGCCTTCACCCGCGCCTTCGGGGGGCTGGCTGGCTTCCGCCGGGAGGCCGAGCCGAGGACCTGGCTGCTCGCCATCGCCCGGAACCGGTGCCTCGACGAGCTCCGGCGCCAGGGCCGGAACCCGGTCGACCCCGAGGAGGCCATCGAGGAGGCCCCGGACGAGCGACCCCTCGAGGCCCACCTGCTCGGCGATCGCCAGGCGGTCCAGCACGCCCTGGACAGCCTCGGCGAGCGCGACCGGGCGATGGTGCTGCTGCGCTTCGTGCACGGCCTGGGCTACCCGGAGCTGGCCGATGCCTTCGGCATCAAGCAGGGCGCGGCCCGGATGCGGATCTCCCGGGCGCTGGCGCGGATGCGCTTCGTGCTGGCGGAGCCGCTGCCACCGCTGTCCGCCGCGCTGGATCTCGACGCCCTGAGCGCCGAGGAGGTGCGAGGCCCGGCCGCCCCGGCCCCAGGTGCCGCCCCGGCCCCGGCCGCCGCCAGCAAGCGCCAGGGGCGCGCCGCGCCCCGTGCCCGTCGCAGCTGGATCTCCCGGACGCGCCGGGCGCCGCCCCCGCCGCCCGTTCCCCCGCCCACGCCGACCCTGGCGACGGTCCTCCACGCCGCCCTGCCGCCGTCCCTCGCCGAGCGCCTCGACGCCCTGCTCCCCGCCCGGTAGCCTGCCGGACCGGGGAGGACGGGTGTGGCGCTCACCCTTGCACCGAACGTCACCGACGAGGTTCTACGGCTGCCGCTCTTCCGCGGCGTGTCGAAGCCCGCGCTGACCACCTGGCTCGAGCAGCGGGAGCGCCGGGGCTTCAACCACGGCCAGGCCCTCTTCTACCAGGGCGACGCGGCCGGTCCGATGTTCATCATCGTCGAGGGCGAGGTCCTGGTGGCCCGGGAGACCCAGGCCGGCGAGAACATCAAGCTCGCCGAGCTGGGAGTCGGCCAGGTGAGTCCCTCGGGTCGCTCCGCGAGCGCCATCGGCGTAGGCCGCGGCGGGGTGGTCGAGGTGACCCGAGGAGACCTGGAGATCGGTCTGGCCCTGGGGGATCCGGTGGCCACGGCGCTGCTGCGCAACCTCTCCATGCAGCTCATCGAGCGCATCCGCGCCACCGACGACAAGCTCGCCCGCCTGCACCAGGTGCTGCACGGCACCCCGCCCGAGAAGCTCGAGCAGAACCTGCGCGGGGAGCTCGGCGGGGTCGCCCCGGGCCCCGGCCTGGGCGCCCAGCTGGCCCACTGGCTCCGGAAGCGCCGGTGAAGCTCACCGCCACCCCGCTGTTTCGGGCCCTGCCCCCGGGCTCCCGCGAGAGCCTGGCCGGCGCCTTCCAGGTGGTGGAGTTGCCTGGGGGCCAGGCCCACTGGACCGTCGGCCAGCCCGGGGACTCCCTGGTGGTCGTGCTCGAAGGGCGCTGCGCCCTGTCCCGGCCCAGCGGCGACCGGGTCGCCCTGCTCGGCGAAGCCGGCCCCGGCGAGCTGGTCGGTGCCCTCAGCCTGCTCTCCCCCTCCCCGCGCTCCTCGACCCTGCGGGCCACCGTGCGCACCCTGCTCGCCGAGCTGCCCGGCCGCGCCTTCCGCAACATCTGGCACACCAGCTCGCCCACGGCGATCCAGCTCCAGCTGGTGATCGCCCGGACCCTGGCCGTGGAGCTCCGGGACCTGGACCGCCAGCTCACCGCGCTGATGAACCGGCCCGCCGTGGAGCTCCAGGACGCCGAGCTCCGGCACGTGCTGCGGGTGGTCGACCACCTGTGCGAGGCGTCGCTGAAGCGCTAAGCGCCGCGGATGACCCCCGCCGAAGCCACCACCTTGACCACCCTGGACTGGCCCGTCATCCAGGCGGCCCTGGCGGAGCACGCGCGCACGCTGCGTGGGGCTGAAGCCGCCCGAGCCGTGCCCCTGGCCAGCGACCGAGGCGAGGTCCTGCGCCGGTACGAGATGGTCCGGGAGCTGCACGTGCTGGAGGACGAAGGCGACCGGATCCCGGTCGGCTCCGTGGCCCACATCGCGCCCCTGCTGGCCCGGGTAGCCAAGGGAGCGGTGCTCGACGGCCCGGAGCTGCAGGCCATCGGGCGCACCTGTCGCGCCCTGGAGGACCTGCGGCTCTTCCTCCAGGACCGGGCGGAGCTCGCGCCGACCCTGGCCGAGCAGGTCATGGGCATCGACATCGACTGGGAGCTCAACGACCGGCTCAACGCCTCCTTCGAGGCCACCGGCGAGCTGTCCGAGGACGAGTACCCGGAGCTCGGGGACCTGCGTCGGAAGATCCAGGGCTTGCACCAGCGGGTCCGCAGCACCCTGGAGGAGCTGGTGAGGGGCGACACCCTCAGCGAGCAGCTCCAGGACCGCTTCGTCACCCAGCGCCAGGACCGGTACGTCCTGCCGATCCGCGCCCAGGCCCGGCGCACGGGCATCGGCATCGTGCACGACACCAGCCGCTCCGGGGACACGGTGTTCATCGAGCCGACCGCGGTGGTCGAGCTCAACAACGACCTCTCCCTGGCCGACGCCCAGCTGCGCCGGGAGACCGCCCGGATCCTGGCGGCCCTGTCACGGCTGGTGGCGAAGTTCGTCGAACCCCTGGAGGTCGCGCTGTCGGACGCGGTCGCCGTCGACCTGACCTGCGCCCGGGCCGGACTGGGCGAGGCCCTCGGCGGCACGGTCCCGATCGTCGGGGTCGACGGCGTGCTGCACCTGATCGCCATGCGCCACCCGGTGCTGGTGCTCCAGGGCGTCGACGTGATCGCCAACGACCTCCACCTGGACGCCGAGAAGACCGGCCTGATCCTGAGCGGTCCGAACACCGGCGGCAAGACCGTGGCGCTGAAGTGCCTGGGCCTGGCGGCCCTGCTCTGCAGGGCGGGCATCCCCCTCCCGGCGACCGAAGGCTCGCGGGTCGACCTCTTCGGCCCCGTGCTGGCCGACATCGGCGACACCCAGGCGGTGGAGGAGGGTCTGAGCACCTTCTCCGGCCACCTCAAGGCCCTGATGGGCATCCTGGAGACCGCCGGACCGGGGGCCCTGGTGCTGCTCGACGAGATCGCGGTGGGCACCGACCCCGGGCAGGGCGCCGCCCTGGCCCAGGCCGTGCTGGAGCGCCTGGTGGCTTCGGGCGCCCGGGTCGCCACCACCACCCACTATGGGCCCCTGAAGGTGCTGGCAGCCGTCGACGACCGCTTCGCCTCCGCGGCGGTGCAGTACGCCCAGGGCCGCCCCACCTACCGGCTGGTGAGCGGGGTCTCCGGTCGCTCTCACGCCTTCTCGGTGGCGGAGGGGCTGGGCCTGGACCCGGCGCTGCTGGATCGCGCCCGGGCGGTGATGCCCGACCACGAGCGGGCTCTGTCCGAAGCCCTGGACGCCCTGGAGGAGCAGCGCGGTCACGCCCGAGAGGTCGAGGAGGCCCTGGACGAGGAGCGCCAGGTGCTGGCGCAGCGCGAGCGCCACATCGCCGCGCGGGAGGCCAAGATCGCCGAGCAGGCACGCAAGCTCGAGGCCGAGCAGGCCCGCAAGACCGTCCAGCGGCTCAAGGAAGCCGAGGCCGAGGCCAAGGCGCTGATCAAGGCCCTGCAGCAGAACCCCCAGCTCCAGGGGGCGGGGGAGGCGCTGAAGCGGATCCGGAAGCTCCAGGGAGAGGCGAGGCCCCCGAGGCCAGAGCCCGCGGCGCCGTCCCAGCCGCCGCCGAAGACCCTGGCGGTCGGCGACGAGGTCACGGTGCTGAGCCTGGGTGGGGGGAGGGCCACGGTCGTCTCAGCGCCGAAGGGTGGCAAGGTGGAGGTCCAGGCTGGCGCCGTGCGCACCCGGGTGCCCCTGGACGCGGTCCGGCTGGCGCCGAAGCAGGGCCGGGGCAAGGCCCCCAGGCCCAACCCCAGGGGCAAGAAGAAGCCCCGGCGACCCCGCCAGGAGGCGCCCCGGGAGGAGGCTCACGGCTTCCTGCGGGCCGAGGGCAACACCCTCGATCTCCGCGGCCAGCGGGTCGACGAGGGGATCGACGCCGCGGACCTGTTCCTGGACCGCATGCTGCGCAGCGACTGGGAGGCCGCATTCCTGCTGCACGGCCACGGCACCGGCGCGCTCAAGGACGGGCTGCGGCGGTGGCTGCGGGGTCACCCTGCGCGGCCGAAGTGGCGGCCGGCGAATCCCGAGGAGGGGGGGGATGCGTTCACGGTGGTGGTGTTGCGTCCTTGAAGCTCGTCGGGACCTGGGGGGCTCCGGCGGCGTCTACGCTTGAGGCTGATCCACTCGGATCTGCGGATGCGGAGGTTCATCGGCCCTTGAGCGAGCGCCAGGGCTTGGGGAACCACGCCCAGTGGTCGTCGACCCAGACCAGGCCGTCGTAGCGCATGCCCTGGTCGCGCCCGGGCGCGTGGTGGACCCACGTGGCCCAGATGCGGCTCGGCTCCAGGTACTCGGCCAGGGCCTTGTAGCCGCCGGGGAAGGGCTGGGAGAGCGGGCTGTCCTGACTCAGCATGCCCGCAGGGGAGACGTTGACCCGGATCCGGGTCTGGTCTGACTGGACTTGGATCCGAGCGCTGCCCTGCTCCCAGAGTGCAGCCTGATCCTGAGCGATCCGATCCGCGACGTCGGCGCGAAAGACCTTGGCGGCGTCGCCGGGTCTGGGTCTCAGGGATCGCGCCATGGCCTCGGTGTCGCTGAGCCCGGCTGTCAGCAAGCTGGCGAGCTCGGCCTCCAGTGCAGCGGCACTGAGGATGGCTGCGTCCCGTGCGCGCTCGGGGGTGGCGATCGGCGGCGCGAGGTAGCGGAGCTGGCTGTCGGCTTCCTTGCCCTGGAGCAGCTTCACGGACAGGATGCGGTCCTCGGTGTCGATGTCCACCATGAGGAGCGTGTTGATGTCGGGTGGCCCGACACCCGTGACGGCAAAGGCGCACCACCGCACGCCCTCTGCACCCTGGCCCTGGCCAAGGGGGGCCGCCACGAGGAGCGCATGGTCCGCAGCGTCCTGGATGGCTTCCATCAAGCGCTTGCCAGGAGTCACCCTGTCCAGCAGCACCGCCCGGGGGTTCGGCAGACCGGTGCCGCTGTCGGCGAGCAGGGCGTTGAGACCCGAGCGGGTGAAGTGCTCGGGACTCTTGCGACGCACCAGCGGTGCGAGCCGGGACGAGAGTGCTTCGTCTGGCAGCGCCTCGGCTCCTTCGGGGATGCGCATCAACAGCTCGCCCAGCGCGGCCCGCGCGATCTGGCGGTCCAGGACCGAAGGTTCGGTGGGGCGACCGGGATGCAGGATGCCCCCCGCGAACACGGACAGCTGGGTCGGTGTCAGCCCCGACTTGCCCCCATGGCCCAGGTCTGCCGGGTCGATGTTCCAGGGGTCGTGCACCCAGTAGAGCCGGGTCTCCCGGGTGGTCTCGACCCCATCGGGTCGACCCACACCGGCGAAGTGAGGCACCCACGGGGCCCTTCGATCGACCGGGACTTCGCAGACCAGCCAGATCTTCTTCTTCTCCGCCACCTTGACCCGCAGGCCCAGGATGCCGGCGCCTGTGCTCCGGGCGTGCAACATCGCCTCGCCCAGCGTGCGCACGTGGACGGACTTCTCGTGGCGCTCGACCAACCGCTCCTGGGTCTGGTCCTGACGCTCGAATTCAGCCAGTGCCAGCAGCCCGTTCATCATGCCCAGGGTGGTCAACCTCCCGTCCCGGGCGATTCCCAGCACGGCGATCCCGCCACCGTCGATGTAGGCATAGGCGCGCAGCTGACTCCCGTCCGGGTTCAGGCGTACCTGGAGCGCGATCGCACGCACGCTGTAGGCGTGGATCACGTGTCCGGCAGCGTCGCGCGCCAGCACGGGGCCCCCGCCCTCGAAGCGCCGCAGGACCTGCGCGACCTCGCGCCGGAGGTGGTAGGTCCTCGCCTGGTCGCCGAGCTTGGCGACCAGCTCGGGCGGGAAGGTGTGGACCTGGCGGATGCGGCCGTAGATGCCGGTCTGGGCTTCGAACAGCGAGCCGTCGTCACGCGGCAACCAGACGCACCGGCCCACCTGGCAGGCGCCTTCGGGGAGCGCCGCGATGGCCTGTCGCACCGTGAGTCCGGTGAGGTCAGTCATCGAGCCTGCAGTCCTCGAGCTCGGGGCCGTTCCCCGGTAGACGGGCACCGCGCAGATCGCACCTGCGGAAGACAGCGCCCTTGAGCTCGGCATCGGTCAGATCGGCGTCGCGGAGGTCGCAGTCCTCGAGTGTGGCGTCGGTGAGGTCGATGCCTGTGAGGACTGCTTCATGGAGGGAGACGGCTTCGAGTCGGGCCCCAGGCCAGCGGGCGCGATCGATGAGGGCGCCTTCGAGTCGACAGTGCCGCATCACCAGGTCATCGCCCTTGGTCAGCGTGAGCCGTCCCTGAAAGAACGCGCACCCTGACCACGTCGTCTCCTGGAGCCGGGCCGACTCGAGGTTCACGGTGTCCAGCTCGCAACTCGTGAAGACGGACTGCTGCAGGCGGGCTGACACCAGGATGACGGCCTCCAGGCGCGTGTCTTCGAAGAGCGCTGCTCTCAGGTCCGTTGCATGGAGGGCGTCCCGGACCAGGAGCGCGTGCTGCGTGCGCAGGCGTCCCTGTCCCTCCCTCCCGGTCTCGAGCCACGCAAGGTGGGCGTCCCGCTTGCGGTGGGTGATGGCCGACGAGTGGCGCGGCAACCTCATTGGCCTGGTCCTCCGCCACTGCGGGACTGGCGTTGGTGTCGCTGGGCCTGCCGCTCATTGGCGGCGAGCTGCTGCTGCATGTAGAGGCAGGCCTCGACGAACGTCTCCATGCCCTCGGGGGTGAAGCCCCGCTCGGGACCAGCATAGTCGACGCCAGCGACAGACCCGCCGTTCACGTCGTCGAACATCGTGTCGATGGAGCGCTGGGCCCCCGCGAGGGCCTGGCGCCAGGACCGGGACACCAAGAAGGCCGCCGTGGACGCGCTCTGTTGAGCCGGACCAAGGCCGCGATCCCACGATCCCGAGGTCTGCGCGCGATACCCCCTCCACGTCGCCTATGCCCGGCGTGCCGAGGACTCCTGAGAGATGCCCAAGGACCCCCGCCTCGCGTCCATCCGCCTACACCCAGGGCGCCCGGCCCCAGGCCGTGATCGCCCGGCTCGAGGAGGCGA
>CAYFPX010000070.1:26129-32212 GCA_964344945.1 uncultured Enterobacterales bacterium | reverse complement strand
GCCCGATGACGACGGGACAGACTGACGGTCCAGGTTGGGGTGGAGGTGGCGGAGGCGAGCGGGCGGCGGCCCAGGGTTCGTCTCGGCGCCGGCGGCGCCGGGTGCCGCCGTCGTCACCGGTCCCGGCTGGGCGCACCTCCCAGCGCGCAGGTCCCGCCTGGGTGCAACAACCTGGCCTTCAAGAGCCTCCAACTGGCTCGATCGGAGGGTTCAGGCGGCGTGGCGGCCACCTGCCGAGGCCCGCCGAGGCGCGTCAGCGCCCGGCGACCCGGAGCTCAGCGGCCGCCGGACACCGCCAGGACTCCCAGCGCCCGGTCCAGCTGCTCCCGGGTGTGCGCCGCCGACAGGCTGAACCGCAGCCGCTCCTGGCCCCGAGGCACCGTCGGCCAGCGGATGCCTGGCACCAACAGCCCGGCCTTGTCCAGGGCCGCGGCGACCGGCATGGTGCGCTCCCCCAGGATCACGGGCACGATGTGGTGCTCGCCGCGGGCGGGCAGCCCCAGCTCGGCCAGGCCGGCGCGGAGGTGCCGCACGTTGGCCGAGAGCCGCTCCCGTCGCTCGTCGGTGGCGGCGGCCAGCCCCGCCCGGGCCGCCCGGGCCGCGGGCTCCGCCAGCGCGGTCGTGTACACGAAGGCCCGCCCCAGGCTGACCAGGAGCTCCTTGAGGGCTGGCGGTCCGCAGACGAAGGCCCCCGCCGCACCGTAGGACTTGCCGAAGGTGCCGACCACCACGTCGGCCGCCACCCCGGCCGCCGCGGCCTGCCCGCGACCCCCGGGCCCCAGGACTCCGACCGCGTGGGCCTCGTCGACCACCAGGGCGTCGACGCTCCCCCGCCACCCGGCCAGATCGAGGGTGTCTCCGTCCATGGAGTACAGCCCCTCGACCACGCCCACGTCGGCCCGCTCCGCCGGCAGGTCCCCGTGGGGCACCACTCGCCTGTCGGCCTTCGACAGCCGGAGCCCGTCGATGATCGAGGCGTGGTTCAGGGCGTCGGACGCCACGGTGTCCCTGGCCTGGAGCAGGGTGGTGAGCAGGGCCTGGTTGGCCTGGAAGCCGCTGGAGAAGACCAGCGCCGGCTGGCCGAAGAGGGCCTCGAGGGCGTCCTCCAGCTCGCGGTGCGCGTGCCTCGAGCCGGCGATCAGGCGGCTCGACCCGCTGCCGCCCCCCTGCCACGCCGCCACCACCTCCGGGTGCCAGGCCAGGCCCAGGTAGTCGTTGCTGCTGAGCACCAGCAGGTCTCGTCGACCGTCGTTCGCGGTGACCGGACCGGTCATCGTCAGCGGGCGCAGCCGACGGCGCAGCCCCTGCTCCTCGACCGCCGCGGTCCGGGCCGCCAGCCGGTCGAGCACCGACTCAGGCATGGGGCGCCGGGCGGATCGCCAGCCCCTGGGCCGCCAGCATGTCCCGGTCGGTGCAGGTGTCCCGGCCCGCCGTGGTCAGGTAGTCGCCGAGCATCAGGCCGTTGGCCCCGGCCCGGAAGATGTCCTGCTGGCGGTCCTGGAGGTTCACCTCGCGGCCCCCGCAGACGATCAGGTCCTTGGCCGGCAGCATCAGCCGCAGCAGGGCGATGATCTTGAGGCAGTCGACCGGGGTCAGGTCGTGCCGGTCCGCCAGGGGCGTGCCCGGCCTGGGGTTCAGGAAGTTGATGGGCACGCTGTCGACGTCGAGCTCCCGAAGGTCCGTCGCCAGCTCCACCCGCTGGTCCCAGGACTCGCCCAGGCCGAAGATGCCGCCGCAGCACACGTACATGCCGAGCTCCTTGGCGGCTCGGATGCTGTCCACCTCCTCGTCGTAGGAGTGGGTCTCGACGATCTCGTGGTGGTAGCTGCGCGCGGTCTCCAGGTTGTGGTGGTAGGACTCCATGCCCGCGTCCTGGAGCTCGGCCAGGTGCTCCCGGCTCATCAGGCCCAGGCTGGCGCAGGTCTGCAGGCCCGTCTCGGCCCGGATGCGGCGGAAGGTGTCCTTGAGGCTGTCCAGCTCGGCCCGGTTGGTCATGCCCCGGCCCGACGCCACGATGGAGAACTCCCGCACGCCGTTGTCGGCGGCCCGGCGGGCCTCGGCGGCGATGGTGTCGGCGTCCTTGAGGCCCCAGGTGGGGGACTCGGTCTGGAAGTGCGCCGACTGGCTGCAGAACGAGCACCTCTCCGGGCACCGACCGCTCTTGGCGTTGGTGATGCCGCAGGTGTTGACGTAGTGGCCCTTGAAGGCCTGGCGCACCTGGTCCGCCGTGGCGAGCAGGCGATCGAGCTCCGGACCCTCCCCCAGCTCGGTGATCGCCGTGGCCTCGGCGGTGGAGATGCCCTGGCCCCGAAGGCCGCGAGCGAGGATGTCGTCCCAGTCGAGCGTGTGCATGACGCCCAGCTATCGGTCGCCCGGGGCCCCCGTCAACCAGCCTCGCTGGTCGCGTTGACAGCCCCTTCGTCGATGGGCAGGACCACCTGGAACACCGTGCCGCCGGCCGTCGAGGACACCACGCGCACGTCGCCGCCGGTCTGGGACACGATCTCGCGGGAGATGGCCAGGCCCAGCCCGGTCCCGGTCTCCGGCGGCTTGGTCGTGTAGAAGGGCTCGAAGATGTGCGGCAGCACCTCGGGATCGATGCCGGCCCCGTCGTCGCTGACCGTGACCACGGCCTGCCCACCGGCGCGGGTGGTCCGGATCTCGATGGTGCGGGTGCCGTCGGCTTGGGTGGCGTTGGCGATCAGGTTCAGGAAGACCTGGCAGACCCGCCCAGGACTGCCGCGGACGGGCAGCGGTTCGCCGAGCCGGCTGACGAGCTTGACGTTGGTCGGAGCCAGCAGGGGGCTGGACACGCGGATCGCGGAGTTGACCGCTTCGTTCAGGTCGAAGGACGTGCTGCTCCTGGAGCCGGTCCGGGACAGCACTCGGAGGTCCTGGGCGATGTCGCGGATCCGGCGGGCGCCATCGGTGGCGTCCTGGAGGGCCAGGTCGAGCTCTCGCAACAGGTCCTGGCCGCCTGTGCCCTCCTCCCAGCCCGCCAGCAGCTGTCGGAAGGGCGCCTCGTCGAGGATCGGCCCGACGCGCTTCAGCACGGCCAGGCCCTCGCTCAGGTGGTTGAGGTTGGCGATCACCCAGGCGATCGGGTTGGTGACCTCGTGGGCCACGCCGGCGGCGAGCTGGCCGATGGCGGCGAGGCGCTCGGAGGACACCAGGCGGGCCTGGGTGTCCTCGAGCTCGTCGATGCGTCCGCGCAGCTCTCTCACGAGGCGGTTGTTCTCCAGGGCCAGGACCGCCTGCGACGCCAACACGGCGGCGGCCTCCATGTCGGCCTTGCGGAAGGGCGTGCGGGCCGCGATGCGGTTGAGGTTCAGGACCCCGACCAGGCGCTCGCCGGAGAACAGCGGGTAGACGATGCTGGAGCGCACCCGGTCGGAGGCGACCTTGTCGGAGAAGCGCGGGTCCTGGCTCAGATCCTCGGAGAAGACCGCCGGCTCGCCGTCCATCGCGACCCGACCGGCGACGGACTCCCCGAGGCCGATCACGACCTGTTCGCTCTCCTCCGGGGACAGCGTGTGGGAGTAGGCGACCCGCAGGGCGCCGTCGCCGCTGGGCAGCATGAGCGAGGCGTCGTCGGCCTGCATGACGCGCATGCCGACTTCGACCACCACCTGGGGCAGGCGCTCGGGATCGGCGGTCTGGAGGATGGACTGGCTGGCTTCGTACAGGGCCCGGGAGCGCCGCAGCCGGCGCCGGACGACGGCTTCCTCGACCAGCCTCGCCAGTGGCTGGGGGCCGTGGGGCCTGTAGGCCACCTGCTTCTCCAGCACGTCCCGAGCGCCCAGGCGGAAGGCGCCCACGGCGAACTCGTTGTCCATGGTGGCGGTGAGCACCAGCACGTCGCCTCGGATGTGCCGGTCCCGCAGGGCCTCGAGGATCCCCAGGCCCTGGTAGTCGGGCAGGCCCAGGTCGGTGAGGATGACGTCGAAGTGGTCTTGATCGAGCAGCCGCAGACCTTCGCGGCCGCTGGCGGCGATCTCCAGCGTGTGGCCGTCGGCGGACAGCAGCTCGGAGATCAGGCGCTGGTCCGCCGGGTTGTCCTCGATGACGAGCAGGTGACCGGGCATGCGCCTCCAGTCTCGCAACGGCGCGACCGGTGCTCACTTTAGGCCGGTTCGGGTCACCTTGGCGGGGTTTTCCCGGTCAGGGGATCGCCACCGCCTCGTGCGGCAGGGTCTCCGTCTTGGCGATGCCCCGCTCCGCGAGGGCCTCCTGCTGCTCGGCGTGGAAGGTCTCCACGGCTGCGGCGTCGGGGACTGGGAGCTTGGTGAGGGTGAGCTCCAGCTCGCCGTCGACCGTGCACTTCTTGCCTGGAGTCATGTCCCAGCTGGTGCTGATCGCGGCGCGAACCGGAGCCTCCAGCTGGTCCGGCCAGAGGGAGCCGGGGTTGACCACCTCGGCGGTGTGGATCTCGAGCGCGGGGCCCTTCTTGCAGCTGTGGGTCGCCACGGCGACCAGGCCGTAGTGCAGCTGACCGTCGGCGTGCAGGGCATCGGCGTGCCGGACGGCGGCCAGGTTGTCGCTGGCCTCCTGGGCACCCAGGGCGATCAGGGTCTGTCGCATCTGGTCCAGGATCTTGGGGGGCAGGTTCGGGGCGATCTCCACCAGGGTCTTGGTGGCCAGGGCGACGGCCTCGGCGCTGGCTCCCTCGATGGAGCCGATGCCCGCGGCGTCGCCGAAGGCGTTGATCACCAGGCCGACCTCCTGGGGGTCCTGGAGCTCTTGGGCCAGGGCGCCCAGCCGGGGGATGGCGTCGATGCCGAGGTTGCGGGCGTAGACCTCGAGCACGCCGACGAACCGGGCGCGGTCGTCGGACGGGTTGTCGATCTCGGCGACGAGCAGGCTCTGGATGCCCGCGACCCGACAGGTGGCCAGGGAGCGGTACCAGCGCTCGGACCAGAACTGGTCGCCCAGGGCCTGCTGGGTCTCCACCAGCCAGCCGGCGACGGCCTCGTTCTCACCGCAAGCCTGACCCATCGCAGCGATCGTGCTGCTGCGCTCGTCGGACTGCAGGTTGCCGATCCAGGTCCGCACCGTGTCCCCGGCGCCGATGGAGATGGCTGCGATGGCGGCGTCGTTGGCGTCGTCGCCGCTCAGCACCTTCTGGAAGGCGGACTCGGCGTTCTTCTTGGCCCGGGCGCCGTCGCAGGCGGCCAGGGTGGAGAAGGCGGCTGCCGCGGCGGCGGGGGAGGCCGCCATCAGCGCCTTCTCCAGGGCCTTGGGGTTGCAGTCCTGGGCCATGGCGGGGGCGATCAAGAGCAGCAGCGACATGGGGAGATCTCCGTCTACAGCGGCTCGGACTATCCCGGCCGCAGACCTCCCGCGCGGCTGTCGACACCCGAAGGGGCCAGCGTTAGTCCGCCGCCCCCACGAACCCCTGGAGAACTGCATGCGCGCACCGATTCGCGTCACCGTCACCGGGGCTGCCGGCAACATCGGCTACGCCCTGCTCTTCCGCCTGGCCTCGGGCTTCTGCTACGGCGAGGACCAGCCGGTGATCCTCCAGCTCCTGGAGATCACCCCGGCCATGAAGGCCCTGGAAGGCACGGTGATGGAGCTGGTCGACGGCGCCTTCCCGCTGGTTGCGGGCATCGAGATCTCCGACGACCCCCGCAAGGCCTTCGACGGCGCCAACCAGGGCTTCCTCATCGGCGCGATGCCGCGCCGGGCAGGCATGCAGCGGGCGGACCTGATCCAGGCCAACGGCCCGATCTTCGTCGGCCAGGGCAACGCCATCAACAGCGTCGCCGCCCCCGACATCCAGGTCCTGGTGGTGGGCAACCCCTGCAACACCAACGCCCTGATCTGCCGGCACGCGGCGCCGGACGTCCCCTCGGACCGCTTCCACGCCATGACCCGCCTCGACGAGAACCGCGGCAAGGGCCAGCTGGCGCTGAAGACCGGCGTGTCCACCGGCGCGGTGAAGAACCTGGCCGTCTGGGGCAACCACAGCCCGACCATGTTCCCGGACTTCCTGCACGCCACGATCGACGGCAAGCCGGTCACCGAGGCTGTGGGCGACGACGAGTGGCTCGAGGGCGACTTCTTCAAGACGGTCACCAAGC
>CAYFPX010000070.1:0-26119 GCA_964344945.1 uncultured Enterobacterales bacterium | reverse complement strand
GATCATCGCCGCCCGAGGGGCGTCCTCCGCGGCCTCCGCGGCCAGCGCGGCCCTGGACCACATGAAGACCCTCTGGCGCGGCACCGGGCAGGGAGAGTGGTCCAGCATGGGCATCGTCTCCGACGGCTCCTACGGCGTGCCCGAAGGCCTGGTCTACTCCTTCCCGGTGACCTGCACGGGCCGCAAGGCCACGATCGTGCAGGGGATCGAGCACGGCGAGTGGGCGGCCGGAAAGATCGCCGCCAGCGCCGACGAGCTGATGAGCGAGCGGGCCGCGGTCGCCGACCTGCTCGGCTGATCGACGGGCGATCCGACCGGATCCCGGGGCCGAGCCATTCCGTTGACGTGTGTCAGTGGAGGGGCCCCGCTGTCCAGAATCCGTCAAGAACCTGCCGGGGCCCATCCTGGGCTCGCCGAGCCCTTGAGAGGCCTCGGGGATTCCTGTAAATAGGCGGGGCACGGGTGCCCCAGTGCTCCGAGAAGTGTGCGCGACAAGAAGTTCGCGGACTCCCAGGATCAGCGTCCTACCTGATCCACTCGTGGCATGGGACTTGCACCCTGACTCGGCCTTGGAAGAGCCGGAGGTACATCGGATGTCTCGCGCCTGGATCGTCGGTCTGCTCGTCCTCACAACTGCCTGCAACGACTACACCCTGAGCGGTACCGGAGACGCCCGCGGCGCGGGTGACCCGGAGATCGTCGTCGACCCGGAGCGCGTCGAGTTCGGCGCCGTCGGCGACGGCGAGACCGTCATCGAGAGCTTCGTCGTCTCCAACATCGGCGACGGCGACCTGGAGCTCTCCAACCTGGAGATCGGCGCCCAGAACGGCTCGTTCACCATCCTGACCACGGACTGGACCAGCGTGCTGCCGGTCGGCGCCTCCCAGGAGATCGAGGTCGCCTTCTCCCCGATGGGCGCCAACGAGCAGATCGCCAACGTGATCATCGAGTCCAACGACCCGATCGTGCCCAAGGCCACGGTCGAGCTGGTCGGCGAGGGCGCCGTGCCCGAGCTGAGCATCGACCCCGATCCCTACGACATGGGCTCCACCTACGTGGGCTGCCCGACCCTGGGCGCCATCGACCTGGTGAACGTGGGCACCGACACCCTCGAGATCACCGACATCGCCTACAGCGGCACCGACTTCAGCTTCTCCCAGGGCGCTCCGCTGCCCATCACGCTGGAGCCCGGCGAGGTCCACACCGCCGACATCGACTTCGACCCGGCGGAGTCCGGCTCCTTCGACGGCCTGCTGACCGTCACCAGCAACGAGCCCCTCGGCGTGCGCGAAGCCACCCAGACCGGCTCCGGCAAGTACGCCGCGACCTACGCCGACGAGTGGCTGCTGGACAAGGACCCGCCCTCGGACATCGTGTTCTCCGTCGACCAGTCCTGCTCCATGAGCGACGACGTGTCCCGGCTGGCGAACAACTTCGAGGACTTCATCAACCAGCTCAACACCTACACCACCGACTGGCGCATCATCGTGGTGAACAAGGACAACGGCTGCAACCACAGCGGCGTCCTGACCCCGAGCACCTCGGGCTACGTCAACACCTTCAAGAACACCATCCAGAGCCAGGGTGGCGGCGCCTACACCGAGTCCCTGCTGACCATCGCCGAGCTGGCGGCCAAGCAGATGAGCTCCGGCTGCAACACCAACTTCTGGCGTGCCGACGCCATGCTCCACTTCATCCAGGTCTCCGACGAGCCCGAGCAGAGCTGGAACGACTGGAGCTGGTACGTCACCAACATCGAGAACTACAAGGGCAACGCCGGCCTGGTGAAGATCTCCGCCATCGCCGGTGACTACCCGAACGGCTGCGGGACCGCCGACGCGGGCCACGGCTACTACGAGGCGGTGAACTACACCGGCGGTGAGTACCTCAGCATCTGCTCGACCACCTGGTCCGGCTACATGAGCAAGCTCGCCCAGGCCTCGATCAACCAGTCCAACTACGAGCTCAGCGCCACGGCGGTGGAGTCCACCATCGTGGTCAAGGTCAACGGCAGCGTCGTCACCGGCGACTGGCACTACGACGCCACCACCAACTCGGTCGTGTTCGACACCAACGTGCCCGAGGGCGGTGACAGCATCGAGATCACCTACGCGGGTCTTGCCAACTGCGACTGAGCCTGAAACACTTCTCAGTGTGGAGCCCCCATCCCCGGTTCGGGTGGGGGCTCTTCCTGTCTTCGGACTGATTACCTGGGCGCATGCTCCACGAGCTGCGTCATGCCTGCCAGCGCTGCGGCGCCAGCTGCACGGGTCACCGGGTGCTGCTCCAGGCGGGCGAGGCCGAGCGCATGGTCCGCTACGGCGGCGAGCTGGGCATCCCGGAGCCCCTGGAGGGCGGGACCCTGCGCCAGGTCGACGGCCGCTGCGTCTTCCTGACCGGCGACCGGCTGTGCGCGGTGCACGCCCGCGCGGGGCTCGCGGCCAAGCCCCTGGCCTGCCGGCAGTACCCGCTGGTCGTGGTGCGGGCGGAAGACGAGGTCCGGGTGGGTCTGGACCCGGGGTGCCTGACCACCTGGCAGAGCTGGCGCAGCGGGCCGGTCGTGACCCCGGAGCGGGCCCTGGCTGCGAGGGTGGTGCTTCCGGGGGACCAGCAGGCCGAGGAGGCCGGGGTCCTGAGGCTCTGCGAGACCGCGGACACGGTCCGCGCTCTGGTGGAGGCCCTGGCCGGACCAGACTGGATCGACGCCTGGGCCGACGGCTGCCAGCGGGTGGGCCTGCCGGTCCCCGAATCGCGGCCGGACTGGGCCCTGGGCCGCGAGGGGGAGGCCCTGGCCGTGGAGACCGTGCGCCGCATGGTCCACCTGCGTCTGGCCAGCGAGCGTGGCTCCCCGCGCCAGGTCGCGCTCGCGGTGTTGGGCGGTGCTCTGCTCGCCGGCTGGCAGGATCCGGGGCTCGCGGCCTTCGGCACCGGGCTGGCGAATTGGTGCCGGGCCGTGAGGTTGCCGGGGCTGTGGGGCGCCGTGGCCGAGGCGCTGCCTTGACCGGGGGCGAGCAGGCCCTGCGCCGGGCGGTGATGCTCTCCGCGGCGCTGACGGTGGTGAAGTACGGCTTCGGCGTGGCCAGTGGCTCGATGCTGGTGCTCGCTTCGGCGGCCGACAGCTTCGCCGACGCCTGCGCTAGCGGGGTGAACTGGTGGGGCTACCGCTTCGCCCGCACGCCGGCCGACGACGATCACCCCTACGGCCACGGCAAGGTCGAGGCGGTGCTCTCCGCGGGCCAGGGCATGCTCCTGGTGGGGGTGGCGGTGAGCGTCTTCGTCGGGGGCGTCACCGGGCTGCTCGAGGGCCGCCAGGTGCCCGATGCACCCGTCGCCGCGGTGGGCCTGGGTCTCTCCCTGGTGGTCTCCACGCTCCTGTGGCTCAACCTGGAGCGGGCCCGGCGGCGGGAAGGGGGGCTGGTGCTCGCCGCCGACGCCGCCCACTACCGGGTCGACGTGCTGGCGGGCATCGGCGGCCTGGCGGGGCTGGGTGCGGTCTGGCTGACCGGCTGGTCCTGGCTGGACCCGGCACTGGCCCTGCCCGTGGCCCTCGCCATCGGCCACGACGCCTGGCCGGTGCTGCGCAGCGCCTTCTCCGAGCTGCTCGACGAGGCCCTGCCCGCCGAGGAGCAGGCCCGGGTCGAGGAGGCGCTGGCGGCCCTCACCGAAGAGGAGGAGCTGCAATTCCACGGGCTCCGAACCCGGCGAGCCGGCCCCCTGCGCTTCGTCGAGGTCCACCTGGCCCTGCCGTCGGACACGCCCCTGGGCGATGCCCACGCGCTGGTCCAGGACATCGCCCGCCAGCTGCGGGAGGTGCTGCCGGGCGAGGCCAGGGTCCTGGTTCACCCGGACGCCGAGGGCCAGCACGACGCGGTGGACGAGCCCCTGGAGAGCGGAGCGGAGCGCAGGGCCCCTGTCACAACGACGGCGGAGGCCCCGTAGCCCTGGACAGGTTCCTGCACCTCTGGGAGTGCCCATGTCCAGTCCACTGCTTCCCTGGCTGCTCGCCTGCATGGCGCCGGTCGAGATCACCCTGACCGAGCCGGGCACCGCGCCCGCCATCGCCGTGTCCCCAGTGGAGCTGCGCTTCGAGCCCCTGGCGCCTGGTGAGATCGCCGTGGAGCAGCTCACCGTCACCAGCGCGGGCACCACGCGGCTGGCCCTGGAGGCCCCGGTGATCAGCGAAGGCGACTTCGCCTTGCTGACCCCGGTGGAGGACCTGGTGCTCGAGCCCGGCGAGACCCTGGTGCTGGACGTGGCCTGGACCGCAGGCGCCGAGACTGTCCAGGTGGCCACCGTGAGCCTGTTCAGCGACGACCCGAGCCGCGGCACGGTGCTGGTGCCGATCAGCGGGTCCTTGGGCGAAGGAGAGCTGGGCTTCGATCGCAACCACGACTTCGGCACGGTGGAGCTCGGCTGCGAAGCGACCACGATGCTGACCCTGGAGAGCACGGGTGAGGTGTCGGCCGAGATCGAGGACATCTGGCTCGATGGCTCCGCCTACACCCTGCTGGACCTTCCCGAGCTGCCGCTGACCCTGGCTCCGGGTGAGGGGCTTCAGCTCCAGGTCGCCTTCTCTCCGGAGGCCGAAGGCGGCGTCACGGGGTCTGTCGAGGTGCGCAGCGATGCCGGCCGCGCGGCCGCTGGGCTGTACGGCACCGCCGAGCAGCCGCCAGGCGACAGCCTCACCAGCACGGCCACCGATGCCTGGCCGGCGGATCTGGTCTTCCTGGTCGACAGCTCCTGCTCGATGTTCGACGAGCTCCAGGCTCTGTCCGAGGCCTTTCCCCACCTGGTGGACGGGCTCGAGAGCGAGGCCCTGGACTGGCGCATCACGGCCATCGACAACCAGAACGGCTGCTCGACCCTCGACCCGCTGGAGACCAGCGGGGACGCGGCGATCCGGGCCTTCTCCGACGAGGTCTTCGGAGGGAGCTGGAGCAGCGAGCGGCTGCTGATGCAGGCCTCGCAGGCGCTGTCCTTGACGGCCGACGGCCACTGCAACGACGCGCTGCTGCGCGACGACAGCCTGGTCCACGTGGTCACCGCCTCGGACGAGCAGGATCAGTCGCCAGAGGGCTGGGAGACCTACCTCGAGCGCATGCGCGACGACGTGGGAGACGCCGAGCGCCTGCGCCTGTCGGCCTTCGTCGGTCCGAACGACGGGGGCTACGCCCAGGTCTCCGAGGCCACCGCCGGGGTCGTGATGCCCCTGGGTGCCGCGGATCTCGCCGAGCAGATGTTCCTCCTCGCCGAGGCCAGTGCCTCCTGCGGTGGTCGGACCTGGATCGAGCTGCCGGAGGGGGTCGACTCGGACTCCGTCGTCGTCACGCGGGACGGGGTGGACGAGCCCGGCTTCACGGTGGACGCCGCCAGTGGCCTGGTGCTGCTGGACGAGGCCGTGGCCTGCGACCAGGTGGTCGAGGTGCACTACCGAGCGTTCCCGGAGTGTCCTGAGGGGATCTGATCCCACCCCTCACGGAGCCGCGCGGCGGCGGAGAGAGGGGTCAGGAGCGGCCTTCGATGACAGCGAGTCGACCCGCTTCGCGGGTGGTGGAGCGGCCTTCGATGACAGCGAGTCGACCCGCTTCGCGGGTGGTGGAGCGGCCGGAGGGCCGCCGGCCCGGAGGAGGGATCTGATCCCACCCCTCACGGAGCCGCGCGGCGGCGGAGAGAGGGGTCAGGAGCGGCCTTCGATGACAGCGAGTCGACCCGCTTCGCGGGTGGTGGAGCGGCCTTCGATGACAGCGAGTCGACCCGCTTCGCGGGTGGTGGAGCGGCCGGAGGGCCGCCGGCCCGGAGGAGGGATCTGATCCCACCCCTCACGGAGCCGCGCAGCGGCGGAGAGGAGGGATCTGATCCGACGGAGGGGTCTCTGACCGTCAGCGGAGCACGGACATCGCCTCGAGAGTCCGCGCGATGCCTTCGTCGTCGACATCGAGGTGGGTGACGAGCCGGAGCTTGTCTCCCAGCGCGATCGCCAGCACGCCGCGCTCGGCCAGGCCCGCCTGCACCGCGGCCATGCCCTCGCCCTGGACGTAGACCATGTTGGTCGGCGGCGCGGCCAGGGTCCAGCCCTGGTCCAGCAGGCCTTCGTACAGCGCCCGGCAGCGGCGGTGGTCGTCGGCGAGGCGGTCGATGTGGTGGGCCAGGGCGTAGAGTCCCGCGCCCGCCAGGTAGCCCGCCTGCCGCATGGCGCCGCCGAGCATCTTGCGGATCCGACGGGCCTCGCGGATGAACTCGGCGGGACCGCAGAGCACCGAACCCGCGGGGGCGCCGAGGCCCTTCGACAGGCAGAAGGTCACGCTGTCGAAGTGGCGGCAGCGCCGGAAGGCGGTCTCGCCGCTGGCCACCACCGCGTTGAACAGCCTCGCGCCGTCGAGGTGGGTGCGCAGGTTGCGCTGCCAGGCGCCCTGGCCCAGGGCGTCGAGGGTCTCCAGGGGGTAGACCGTGCCGCCTCCGGCGTTGGCGGTGTCCTCGACGCACAGCAGCGTGCTCGGCGCGACCCAGGGGGGGCCACCCTTGAGCGCCGCCCAGGTGTCCTCCGGGGCCAGGATCCCGGCGGTGCCCTGGACCGGGCGCAGGGTCACGCCGCTGATCGCCGCGGGACCGCCCGACTCGTAGTGGAAGGGGTGGGCGCCGGCCTCGACGATCACCTCGTCGCCCGGGCGGGTCCAGCAGCGGATGGCGATCTGGTTGGCCATCGTGCCGCTGGGGGTGAAGAGCGCGTCGGCCTTGCGGGTGAGGCGAGCGGCTTCGGCCTCCAGGGCGAGGACAGACGGGTCGTCACCGAGCACGTCGTCGCCGACGGGGGCTGTGAACATCGCCTCCAGCATGGCCGGGGTGGGGCGGGTGACGGTGTCTGAGCGCAGGTCGACGGGGGTCATGCGGGTTCCACCAGGCTGGGCAGGTAGTCGGGGGGGGCCTCGAAGCCGCACAGGTTGAGCACGGTGGCCGCGACGTTGGCGAGCCCGGCGTCGGGCACGTTGCGAAGCTGCCAGCGCCCGGTCGGGTCCACCAGGGGCACCGGGTTGTTGCTGTGGGAGGTGCAGGGGACCGGCTCGCCCCGTTCGTCGTGCTGGAAGCCGCCGGTCTGCTTGTCGAGCATGAACATCTGGTCGGCGTTGCCATGGTCGGCGGTGACCACCAGGACTCCCCCGGCGTCGCGCACGGCGCCCTCGAGCGCGCCGACGCAGGCGTCGACCAGCTCGACGGCCCGGATGGTGGCCGCCAGGTCGCCGGTGTGGCCCACCATGTCGCCGTTGGCCAGGTTCAGGCGGACGTGGTCGGCGTCCCCCTGCAGGATGGCCGCGGTGGCGCCCGCGGTGATCTCCGCGGCCTTCATCTCCGGCCGGGTCTCGAAGGGCACGTTGTCGCTGGGGATCTCGGTCCAGGTCTCCAGCTCGGGGGCCGCTGGCTCCGAGCGGTTGCCGTTGAAGAAGTAGGTCACGTGCCCGAATTTCTGGGTCTCGCTGATCGCCAGGGTCTTCAGACCGCCGGCGGCCAGGAATTCGCTGACGGTCCGGTCGATCGCCGGCGGTTCGACCAGGTACCGGCGGGGAATCAGGTCGTCGCCGTCGTACTGCATCAGGCCGGCAAAGAGCACCTCGGGCTGCTCGCCCTGGCCGCAGTCCGGCACGTCGGCTCGGCGCTCGAACATGCGGCTGATCGCCAGGGAGCGGTCGCCCCGGAAGTTGAACCACAGCACCGCGTCGCCGTCCTCGATCCGCCCCACCGGGCCTTCGTCGTCGGTCACGACGAAGGCCGGCAGGTACTGGTCGTTGACGGCGGGGTCCTCGGCGTAGAGGGCCGCGATGGCGTCGTGGGCGCTTGGGAAGGCCCGCCCCTCGCCGTGCACGTGGCAGGCGTAGCCCCTTCCCACCATCGCCCAGTCTGCCTCGTAGCGGTCCATGGTGATGTGCATGCGGCCGCCGCCGCTCGCGACCCGGTAGTCCCGACCGCCGGCCTGGTACCCGGCCAGCTTGGCCTCCAGGGGCCCGACCCAGTCCAGGGCCGTGCGCTCGCCCACGTCGCGCCCGTCGGTGAGCACGTGGACCCGGACCCGCCGGACCCCGGCCCGGGCGGCCTGGGCCAGGAGCTGGTGCAGGTGGCGCACGTGGCTGTGCACGTTGCCGTCTGAGACCAGGCCGACCAGGTGCAGGGTGGGCCGGCTGGTCAGCGCCCGCCACAGGTCGCTCTCGAAGGCCCGCTCGCTGTCGAAGGCGTCGTTGACCAGGCTGGCGCCCTGCTGGAACACCCGGCCGGCGCCCAGGGCGTTGTGGCCGACCTCGCTGTTGCCCATGTCCCCGTCGGAGGGCAGTCCAACGGCCGTGCCGTGGGCCCGGAGCTGGGTGGAGGGGCAGGTCGCCCGCAGGCGGTCGAGCACCGGGGTCCGTGCCAGGTGGACCGCGTCGCCGGCGTCGCCGCGGCCCAGGCCGATGCCGTCGAGGATGCAGAGCACCACAGGGCCGTCGGGGCGACTGGCGCCGGGGTGGGGAGGCAGCTGTTCGGGCATGCGGCTGGGCTATGTTCTCCGGCCTGGAGGCGCACATGTCCGTTGCCACCCTGTTGCTCCTGGCCTGCAGCAAGCCGCCGGTCATCGACCTGATGGATCCCGCCACCGGGTCCGCCGGAGACGCCGTCCAGATCCTGGGCTCGGAGTTCACGGCTGAGACCACCGCGACCCTGGGCGGGCAGCCGATCGCGGATCTGGTCGTGAAGGGGCCCGTGGCGCTGGGTGGCACCGTGCCCGCGGGCCTGGGCGACGGCGCCCACGAGCTGGTCGTCACCACCCCGGCCGGCTCGGCCACCCGGGCCGGCGCCTTCACGGTGAAGGTCCAGGCCCAGGCCGACGCCGGCGTGCCCTGCGCGGGCGAGTTCACGGCTTTCTCCCAGCTGTCCCTGGCCCGCGAGGTCATGGTCATCGACAAGCACTTCAAGAAGCAGCCGGGTGAGGAGGAGGGCAAGCGCGACACCGTGCGCCTGCCGTTCCGGGACATCGCGCGGATCGTCTACCAGGAGGCCAAGGTCACCGACGAGGGCGA
Organism: uncultured Enterobacterales bacterium; assembly: GCA_964344945.1. Taxonomy (GTDB): domain Bacteria; phylum Myxococcota_A; class UBA796; order UBA796; family CAJQPC01; genus CAYFPX01. The sequence goes on along the minus strand of CAYFPX010000070.1, from coordinate 17,078 downwards.
GGAGCGGGTCTGCTCGGCGATCTGGGTCGAGACGAGGTCCGGGGACCGCCACCTCTTCGACGACGACACCACCGAGAACCTGCAGGCCCGGGCCAACGAGATCGCTGTCGGCATCCAGAAGCCTCTCGACGTGGTGCGGGCCGAGTAGAGGGCGCCCACGACGCCAAGCACAGGGGAAGCACGGGGCACAGGGGTCAGGCACCCCCACTTACCACTTGCGCCGCGAGCCAGTACTACCCCCGGATCCGCACGCAGCGCTCATCGACAGAGGGGTCAGGGAGGCGATCCCTGCGGAGAGCCCAAGTGGTAAGCGGGGGTGCCTGACCCCTGTTGCTGTTGCCCTGTTGCGGAGGCCCGCCTCGGCGCGTCTGCACCCGGCGCCGTTGCCCCGAGCCACCTGCCGCTCAAGACCCTCCGACTGCGGCGTACAGCTCCTCCACGAACGCCGCCACCCCCGCCTGCTGGAACCAGTGCACCAGCGCATCCGGCACCCGCCCGCCCGGGTCGTAGACCAGCTCGCTGACCACCAGCGTACCGGCCCCGTCCGGCCCCGGCGCCACGGTCCAGTGGCCGGTGTCGTGGGCCAGCTGGACCTGGCCGCGAGGGACGTCGGGCTGGCCAGGGGCCAGGGTCCAGTGAAAGGCGGTCGCGTCGCCGGTCGTCTCGGTCCAGAACAGCAGCAGCGCCTGCCGGTCGGCCATCATCGGCGCCGTGTGCACGTGCAACACCGCCGTGCCCTTGCCCAGCGGGCCCACGGTCTGCGACGAGGCGATGGTCGAGAAGTGCTCGGCGTAGCCGTCCCAGTCGCCGAGCACCCCGTGCAGGTCCGCGGGCGTGACCTCCGGCCACCAGCACTCCGCCCGCAGCTCGGGCCAGTCCGTCGCCGCGTCCCGGGCGACCAGGTAGCGGCAGTGGGTGTCCTCCTTCAACAGCTCGAAGCCGCCGGGCGTCCCGAGTCCGGCCGCCAGCAACACCGCCGCCGCCGGCCCGGGCACTACTTGCTCGCTTCCGCCCGGAGCTCGCTCAGGGTCTTCACCATGCCGTCGGCCATCGCCTTGTTCGCCGGGAAGACCCCCAGGAAGCCGCCCGGGGCGTAGGCCATGAAGAACTCGACCTCGGTGCCGCCGGCGCCCTTGCGGACCTGCCAGTAGCCTGAGTCCATCTCCAGGGTGACCCGGCCGTTCGTGGGTGGGGGCGGGTCGGCATAGAGCTGCCACTGGATGCGCAGGCCGTCGCCCAGGTCGACGTTCTCCAGGTCCTTGTAGGTCTCCCGGTCGCTCCCGATGGGGAACTTGTGGACCTGGAAGACCTTGAGCCTGTTGCCGTCGCGGGCGAGCACCTTGGACTCGGTCACGTTGGAGAAGAAGTTGGGGGCGTGGGTCGGGTCCTTCAGCGCCCCGATGACCCTGTCGGCGGGCACGTCGGTCCAGAGGCAGGTCGCCTTGCCGTGGTAGGTCTCCTGGCTGTCGTCGACGTAGACCTTGCAGTCGCCGTCGCTGCTCACGAGGCGCCAGTCCGCGGCGAGCGCGGTGCCCAGCGACCCCACCAGGAGCGCGGTGATCACGGCTTGGCGGCCGCTCGCATCTCGCCGACCAGGTCCACGAAGCCAGAGCCCTGGAACCACCGGACCACGAAGCCCGGGACCGAGCCGCCCGGGTCGTAGAGCAGGTCGTACTCGACCCGCACGCCGCCGCGCGGATCCGGGATGACGGTCCAGCCGCCGTCGTCCTGGGCGGGCTTGACGCCGTCGCCCCGGCCGGTCTGGTCGCTGTCGATGGTCCACTGGTAGCGCTGGCCGCCCTTGGCCGCGGTCTTCCACATCAGCAGCACCACGTCGCGGTCGGAGATGCCCGCCGCCTCGTGCACCTGGCGCACGCGGGTCTTGTCGCCCTGCTTGCCCAGGATGTCGCTCTTCGCGACGGTGGTGTAGTAGGTGTAGTGCCGGTCCCAGCGCAGCAGGAGCTGGTCCATCTTCTCGGGCGTGACCTCGGGCCAGTAGCAGTCGGCGAACAGGGTCTCGTTGCCGTTGGCGTCCTTGGGGCCCTTGTAGAAGGTGCAGCCGTGGGCCTGATCGGTCTGCTTGAAGCCGGCCGGGGGGGCCGCGTCGACGGCGGTCAAGGCAGAGAGCAGCAAGAGCATGCGGGAGTCTCCTCGGGAGCCGGGGGCGTCTTCGGGGGGCGCCGGGGGTCTATCCTAAGGTTCACGGTAGGATGGCGCCGCCCGGAGCGGATGTTGCCAGCAGGTTCGAGCAGATCGGCGGTCGTGATCGGCGGTGGCATCACCGGGACCCTGTGCGCCCACGCTCTGCTCCAGGAGGGTTGGTCGGTCACGGTGCTCGAGGGCGAGCACCTCGGCGCCGGCTCGTCCTCCCGCACGGCGGCCGGCATCCGCCAACAGTTCAGCACGCGGGACACCGTGGTGGGCATGCGCCATTCCGTCGGCTTCTACAGGGGGTGGTCCGACACCATCGGCGGCGACGAGAGTCCCATCGTCCAGCGGGGCTACCTGTTCCTCCACGACACCGACGAGAGCTGGGTCGCAGCGAAGGAGCGGGTCTCCGATCAGCGCGGCTGGGGCCTCTCGGAGGTCGAGGCCCTCGATCCGGCCGGCGTGCACGCGCTCTTCGACTGGGTGGACCCCGAGGCCATCGTCGGCGGGACCTGGTGCGCCAGCGACGGCTTCTTGAGGCCCGAGCTCATCTACACCGACGCCGCGGACGCCTGCCGCCGCGACGGCGCACAGGTGGTCCTGCGGGCACCGGTGGTCGAGGCCCGCCGCGCTGGGGACCGGCTCGATGGCGTGCGCACCCCCAAGGGCTGGTTCTCCGCGGACCTGTACCTCGATTGCACCAACGCCTGGACTCGCCGGGTCGGCCAGCTGCTGGGCTCCGAGCCCCTGCCCGTGGCCGCCTACAAGCGCTACCTGTGGTTCATCGACCGGGGGGGCGCGATGGACCCCGAGCGCTTCATGGGCATGCCGCTGGTGATCGCGCCGACCGGAACCTACTTCCGGCCCGAGAACCCCAGCTCCCTGATGGTCGGCTGGGCCCACGAGGCCCAGGACGTCGCGGCGGCCTTCACCTACGCCGACCAGGACACCGCCGAGGAGGCCTACTACCACGCGTCCGGGGTCGACGCGCGGCCGTTCCATGCCTGGATGAACGTCGCCGATGTCGTGCCCGAGGCCATGGACTTCGCTGGCATCACCGCGACCACCAGCGGCTTCTATGGCACCACCCCGGACCACAACCCGTTCCTGGACTACGACCCGCGCCTGCCGAACCTGCTGCGCCTGGTCGGCTTCTCGGGCCACGGGGCCATGTTCGGGCCCTTCACGGCCCTGGTCGCTGTGGCGCTCGCCGAGGCGGGCCGGTCCCTGGGCGAGGTCTCGGTGCTCGGCACCCGGGCGTCGATCGAGGCCTTCCGCATCGGTCGGGCCTTCGACGCCCACGAGGCGATGGTCATCTGACCATGTTCCAGGACGTCGACCCCGCCCTGATCGAGCCCCACGTCTCCAACCGGGTCTTCTGGCCGATCATCCCGCTGCTGAGCGAGGACCACGGCCGGGGGACCGTCGAGAAGTGGGTGTCCGACGCCGGCCTCGACCCCCGCTGGTTCGACGACAAGGAGCGCTGGGTCTCCTACCACTTCCTCCACCGCTTCGAGGCCTGCTACCTGCACGACGCCCGGGGCCTCGACACCCAGCCGCCGGTCGACCACCCCGCCTGGCGTCCCTGGCGCATCCTGGGGCGCCGCAGCCTGACCCGGGAGTCCGCGGGGCTGATCTTCCCGATCATCACGTCGCTGGGCACGGTGGAGCAGTTCTACCGGCGGGTGCCCGCCCTCACGCGACACGCCAACAAGCTCACCACCACCCGGGTGCTGGAGCTCTCCCAGGGGCTGGCCGTGCTCGAGGCCGACGCCCACTACCCGGAGTCGCCGGCCGGCTGTCAGCTGCGGCAGGGGCTGTTCGAGCAGGCGCCGGCGGTCTGGGGCCGGCCCCTGGCGCGGGTCGAGCACCCGCAGTGTCGCCATCGGGGCGACCCGACCTGCGTCTACCAGATCCACTTCCAGCCCACCGCCAAGCGCAGGCTGTTGGTGGGGATCGGCCCCACGGTCGTGGCGATCCTGGTGCTCGCGTGGGCGGCGCGGGCCGCTGGGGTACCCGAGTGGGAGTGGGTGGGGGTGCTGACCGGGCTGCTGTTCGCCTTGATCGGCATGACCCGCCGGGCCTTCCGGGCCGAGGCCGGCCGGGTGAAGGACTCCACCGACCTGCGGGAGATCCTGGGCAAGGCCGAGGACCAGCACCGGGTGCTCTGGGAGGAGTCCCGGGAGCTCCGCCGGGCGCTGCTGACCAACCGGAAGATCGCCGGCTTCCTGGCCAACGACCTGGTCGAGCAGATCATGGAGGATCCGGAGCGCGAGGTGGAGCTGGGTGGCACCACGACCCACGCGGCGGTGCTGTTCGCAGACATCGTCGGCTTCACCGCCCGCTGCGAGGAGATGCCCGCGTCACAGGTGGTCAAGGACCTCAACGCCTGGTTCGCGGTGGCGGACCCGATCATCGCGGCCCACGACGGCATCATCGACAAGCGCATCGGTGACAGCATCATGGTGGTGTTCGTCACCCGGGAAGGCACGGACCAGCGCAGCGTGGACCGGCGGGCCATCCAGTGCGGGCTGGCCCTGCTCGAAGCGGTGGTGCCCTGCAGCGAGCTGCTCGTGAAGGCCGGCAGCAAGCCCCTGGCCCTCCGGGTCGGCGCGGCGGCCGGCCGGCTGGTGCTGGGCAACATGGGGTCCCCGCTGAAGCTCGAGTACACCGTGATCGGCGACGTGGTGAACCAGGCGGCGCGACTCGAGGGCGCGGGCCGGCCCGGCGAGCTCTGCGTGCCCGCGGAGGTGCTGGCCCGGGCTGGGGACAGGGAGCTCGAGGGCCTGGTGCGGGAGCACCGGAGCCTCCAGGTGAAGGGCCGTGAGGCCCCGCTGGACGTGGTCACGCTCATGCCTCCGGGACAGGCGATCGGTTAGGTGGGCAGCGGCACAGTCCCGTCCTCCCCGGAGCCTCTCCATGAGCACCCCTGCGGCCTCCACCGACTCCGCCACGAACGGCAAGGCGAGTGAGCTCCCCGTGACCGAGAAGCCCACCGCCGAGGAGCTTCGGCTGGCCTACGAGGTCGCCTGCGGCTCCCGAGTGCTCGAGGAGCACATCGTCCGGCTCGCCGCCCGCGGCGAGGTCAAGTTCGCGATCTGGGGGCCGGGAGAAGAGGTCCATGGCACGGCGACGGCGCTGGCCTGGTCCCACGTCATCGACGACGTGGCGAAGTTCGGCCTGGTGCCCCACTACCGCTCGGGCTCGATGGTCGCGATGTGGGCGGCGACCCACGGCTGGGGGGACTTCTCCGCGGCGGTGCTGCGCCAGCAGTTCTCCAAGGACTCCGACGTCATGAGTCGGGGCCGCCAGATGGTCAACCACCTGGACATCCCCGAGATCGGCATCCTGCCTGTGCAGAGCCCGGTGGGCATGCAGCTGGGCAAGGCCGCGGGCTGGGCCCTGGGGCTCAAGCGCAAGGGTGTGAAGGGCGGTCTGGCCTGCGGCATCGTGGGCGACGGCACCACCGCCGAAGGCGACATGCACGACACCATGAACGCCGCCAGCGTCTGGTCGCTGCCGGTGGTCGTCATGGTCACGGACAACGGCGTCGCCATCTCCACCAAGCCCAGCGACGGCCGCGGCATCAAGGACTTCGAGGCCTACGCCAAGGGCTTCGGCATCCGGTTCTTCTCCTGCGACGGCCGGGACTTCTGGGACTGCTACCGGGCCGCCTACGAGTGCGGCGTCTACGTGCGCGACGAGGAGAAGCCCGCGTTCCTCTACGTGCGCGACCTGCCCCGGTTCAACGGCCACAGCTCCGCCGCCGACATGACCTTCGACCTGAGCCAGGACGACCCGCTCATCGCCTTCGGCGAGAAGCTGGTGGAGATGGGGGTGCTCGACGCGGCGGACGTGATGAAGCGCATCCCCGGCGAGGGCCGCGACTTCTTCGCCCACCACGACCTCGGCAACATCGCCGGCCGCCAGGACGAGTCCATCAAGGCCACCATGGACGCCGTGCGCAAGGAGCCCGACCCGCCCCTGGAGTCCGTGCTGGAGCACATCCGCCCGCCGTTCCCCGCCGTCACCGAGTCCGCCCCGGCGCCGGGCACCACCAACGTGAGCTACGCCGCCGCCATCCGCTCGGCGATGGACTACACCATCTCCGAGAAGGGCGGGCTCATCATCGGCCAGGACGTCGGCAACCTGGGTGGCGTCATGCAGGCCACCGCCGGCCTCAAGAAGCGCCACCCGGACCACGTCATCGACGCCCCGCTCAACGAGCCGCTCATCGCCGGCACCGCCATGGGCGCCGGTCTGCACGGCGATGTCCGCGCCTGTCCGGAGATCCAGTTCGGCGACTACAGCCTCAACGCCTTCCACTGGCTCGTGCACATGGGCAACCTCTACTGGTGCTCGAATGGAAGGACGACCACCCGGGTCACCCTGCGCATGCCCACCGACCCCTTCGGCGGCGGCGCGGTCTACCACTCCATGTCCGTGGACGGCTACTTCAGCCCCATCCCCGGGCTGGTCCTGGTGATGCCCTCGACCAGCTGGGACGTCTACGGCCTGCTCCTGACCGCCGCGGACTACGACGGCCCGGTCGTGGTGCTCGAGCCCAAGTGGATGTACCGCCAGACCCTGGGCCCGGCCTTCCCCGGCGAGCCCCAAGACAGCAAGGACATCGCCGCCATGAAGCGCGGCATCATGCGCGGCGAGATCCCCGACCTGCCCCGGGACCTGCGGGTGCCCTTCGGCAAGGGCGTCATCCGCCGGCCGGGCTCCGACGTCACCATCGTCGCCTGGGGCCGCATGGTCTGGACCGCGCTGGACGCCGCCCAGGAGCTCGAAGGCCAGGGCTTGTCCGCCGAGGTCATCGACCTGCGCACCATCGTGCCGCCGGACCTGGACCTCATCTACGAGTCCGTCGGCCGCACCGGTCGCCTGGTCGTCGCCGCCGAGGACCGCAACTTCGCCGGCTTCGTCCGGGCCATCCAGGGCCACGTGGTCGAGAGGTTCCCCGGCCTGCCGACCCGCGCCATGGGCCAGAAGGACATCCCGGGCATCGCCCAGAACCTCTCACTCGAGCACTACACGGTGCTGGACAAGGCGGATCTGATCGCCGGGGTCCAGCAGTGTCTGGGGGTGGAGGTCACCAGTGGCGGTCCCAGCGGCTGGAGCTGGGTTCCGCCGCGGTACTTCATCAGCTGAAACGACGCCTCAGCCCTGGTACCCAGGCGCCTCCTTCGTCGACGTGTTCCCGTCCTCGTCCGTGATCAGGAACCGGAAGCTGTAGTCACTCGCGCTGGTGCACAGGATGCCGTGGTCGGCCTCCTTGAAGGAGCCCAGGCAGTGCGGGTCGCTGTGGTCGGTGCAGATGATGCCGACGCTCGCCTGGAGCGTGCCGCTCCGGTAGATCTCGACCGTGTTGTTGAGCTCGATGGTGTCCCGGCCCTGGGGATCGTCGACGTAGGCGGCCAGGGTCCACTGGTAGTAGGCGTCGCCCGTGGAGTGGTAGTAGCAGCTGGCGTCGACGCTGATGATCTCGGGGGCTTCGTCGTTGGTGGTGCCGCCGGTGGTGCCGGTGTCGGAGCCGCCGGTGGGCCCGGTGTCGTCGCCGGTGGTGATGTCGCCGGCGTCGCAGGCGACCAGGGCCATCAGGGCGGTGGTCAGGATCATCGGAGCTCCTCCATCTGGGAGGGGAGCATAGCCGCTCGCCTCAGCGGATGACGTCGCCGATCGCCGGCGCTCGCAGCACCACCCGCTCGCTGCCCTCCACCGCGGTCCGGCGGAGCAGGCCCGCCATGATCAGGTTGCGGTCCACCACGGGCTCCTCGTCCAGCGCCGCGCCCTCGAGGAACAGGTCCAGCCGCTCGGCCACGACCGGGTCGCTGCTGGCGATGTCCACCGCCGAGCGGATGTCGTCGGCCAGGGGACCCAGGGCCCGCACCATGCCCGAGGCGCTGGTGGGCAGCTGTCCCAGGTCCTTGCTGCCCGCGCCCAGGTGCTCGACGATGTCCGGCACGCCGCCGGTGAAGCGGGCCGCGTTCTCCAGCCGGAAGGGACTGCCCATGCCGACCCGGGCCACCAGCGTGGCGGCGGCCTCGGCCTCGCCCAGGTCGTCGAGCATCACCCGGCGAGCGTCGCCCAGGCGGATGTGGGGCGCGTCGACCGTGGCCGCCAGGAGCAAGGTCGTGCGGCGTTCCTCGGGCATGAACTGGGTGAACTCCTGCCAGGCGGTGGACAGGTCCAGCAGGGTCGCGAAGGGCAGGTGCTCGGCGCCGTGGGCCAGGAGCGCCACGCGGGCACCCGGGCGGTCCTGGGCCCGCATCAGCAGCTCCACGGCCGCGGTCCGGAAGCCGAGACGCGACACGACCAGCGGGGCCCGGGCCTCGGTCCAGCGATCGACGGAGAGCTGGGCCAGCACCGCCAGGCAGTACATCCAGGCGTCGGTCTCGCCCTTGCCCTTCAGGGGCCGGAAGCTGACGGTGCGACAGCCGACCGGCGGGGTGCCGACGGCCAGGTCCAGGGCCAGGTCCTCGAGGAAGGACTGGGCGCGAGACCAGCGGGGCGTGAGCAGGATCACCGGCTCCATGCGCCGCAGGTTGGTGCGCACCCGGCGGGCGGTGCGGCCCCGCAGGGCGGTCTCCAGGTAGTGCTGCTCGGGGTCGAAGGTCCCCTGGCGCTTGTCCCGGAGGATGCGAAGGCGGCGTTCGAGGCGGTTCATAGGTCTTCTCCGTCTGCACCCTAGCGTCATGGGTCTTGCCATGTCAAGAGCGTCCTTGAGGGGACTTCGACCACGGGTCCCGAGGGCCCTGGAGGGCTAAGGTGCGCCCATGCCGCCTCGCCCACCGCGGCACACCCTGGTGCCCAACGCCAACAATGTGCAGCTGCTCACGCGGCTGCTGGAGCTGGTGGCGCAGGGGGTGCGCGACGCTCGCAGCCTGTCCGAGCTGTTGGACTGCGAGGTCCGCACGGTCCACTACTACACCCAGGCGGGGGAGTGGCTGAGGCTCCTGGAGCCCGACGACGACGCCCGTCTGACCGCCCTGGGCCTGGAATTCGTCTACGCCGGCGAGGACCGCCCCGAGGTCTACGCCCGCGCGGCCTGGTCCAACGCCTTCGTGCGCGACCTGATGCAGGGCCAGGGCGCCGAGCTGCCGGCCACCGACGACATCGCCTGGTTCATCCGCCGCCTGCGGCCGGACATGGCCGACACCACCTCCTACCGCCGGGCCACGGCGGTGCGGTCCCTGCTCGAGCCGGCGATGCGCCACCGCCGCCAGGCCCTGAAGGCCGCCAAGGTCCAGCTCGGCCTGCCCTTCCCCGAGCCCGCCGAGCCCGAGCCGCTGACCCAGCCTCCGGCTCGGCTGCGCGGGGACACCGGCGACGTGCCCGAGGTCTACCGCCTGGTGCTCGGCGCCCTGTTGGACCACGGCGAGCTGGAGCCCGGGCACGTGCGGGCGCTGCTCGACCGCGCCGGCGCCAGGGACTTCCCGGTGGGTGACTGCATGCAGCTGGCCGTGCGCCGAGGCGACGCCCACCGCCTCGACGACCGCCTGGTGGTGAGCCGCGGCGCGATGCGCCGCTCCCAGCTCACCGAGACCGCGGTGGGCGTGGCGCTCTCGGACCCCAGCTACCGGACCTACCTGGACCTGCTGCGCCAGGCGGCCCGGGGGGACCTGGCCGCGACCCGCCAGTACAAGGCGCTGCAGACCCGCTTCGCGGGCTGGGATCAGCGGGTCTTCGGCGAGGCCGCCGACCCGGCGAAGCTCGCGGCGGAGCTCGACCGGATCCTGATGGGCCGCAGCATCGACACCTTCCCCCTGGCCGGTGGCGAGGAGGCGACGCCCCTGCCCAGCGACCGGCCCTTCCTCGACAGCCTGGACCGGGACGACCTGGTGTTGGTCCTGCCGCCGGCCCTGCTGCTGCTCCTGGGCGGTGTCGGCGCGGTCAATCGGCTCCTCGAGGGCTCCCGGCGCGAGAAGAACGCGGTGCGCCTGCCTCACGCGGCCGAGATCCGCGCCACCGTGCACGGCGGCCTGCTCCACCCGGGCGAGCCGATGCCCCGGGCCATTCCCGACACGGTCAGCCTGCGCCTGCGGGTGCTCGCCCAGGTGCCGCACCTGGCGCTGGTGGCCGCGCTGCTGGTCCTGCACCGCCAGGCCGGCCCGCGGGTCGAGGTGGTCCAGGGCGACGGCGGACTGCGGGTCCTGAGGGTCGGCGAGGATCTGGGCGAGCTGCTGGGCCTGGTCGAGGCCTTCGCCATCGACCAGGGCTGGGCGGTCTCTCGTCGGGCCCGGGGCGGCCTGCGGGCCGAGGACGTGGTCCGGGTGCTCCAGGCCCTCGGGGTGGCCGTGGTCGTGCGCGACCGCCTGCTCCTCGAGGAGGGCTTCTTCGCCCGCCTGCGGGCCGAGCCCGAGGACCGCGAGCTCCAGCAGCGCATGCGGCCCCTGGTGGACCGACTGCTCGCCTGGATCGAGGAGCTGAAGGCCTGAGCATGGCCCTCGACACCCCGCTCTTCGTCTACGGCAGCCTGCTGCTGGGTCAGTCCGCCGAGGGCTACCTGCAGGGTCTCACCCGCCGACCCGCCCGGGTCCAAGGAGCGCTCCACCGCCTGCCGGCCGGCTACCCCGCCCTGGTGGTGCACCACGCGGTCGTGCCTGGCGCGGCCTGGGTCTACGGGGAGCTCGTCACCCTGGACCGGCCCGGTCGGCTGAAGGTGCTGGACCTGTACGAGGGCGTGGACCGGGGCCTGTTCCGGCGGGAGCTGCACCCGGTCCAGGTGGCCCAGCGCTCGGAGCACGCCTGGGTCTACACCATGACCGCGGAGGGGGTCCGGGCCGCCCGCGGACACCACCTGCGCGGGGGCGACTGGCGCAGGGTCTCGCCCCGCATGCGCCGCAGACGTTAGACGGCGGTCCATGCCCGCCTGGAAGCACCACGTCTTCGTCTGTCAGAACCGCCGTCCACCGGGGCACCCGAAGGGGTCCTGTGGTGAGCGGGGGAGCCAGGAGCTGTTCTTCGCCCTGCAGGAAGCGCGGGAGGACTTCGGGCTGCACGAGACCGTGAAGATCAACACCACGAATTGTCTCGGACCCTGCCGGGCCGGCGCTATTTTGGCGATCTATCCGGAGGGGGTCTGGTACGGCGGCGTCACCGCTGAGGATGTCCCCGAGATCGTTCAGTCCCACTTCCTGGGTGGTCAGCCGGTCGAGCGGCTGTTGCTCCCCGAGTAGCGCTGACAAGGAGTTGCGCGGATGATTCGTTCCCTGGTCGGTCGCGGCGTGCGCCGCGTGACGGGCAAGAAGAAGCCGTCCAAGAGCAGTTCGTCCAACGGCGCCACCGCGGCCGCCACCTGGACCCCGCCCACCGCCGAGGCCGCCGAGCCGGTGAAGGCTGCGCCCGCCCCGGTCGCGAACGACGTGCTCGACTGGGTCGACGAAGTCGCCGCCGAGCCCGCCGCCGAGCCCGCGCCCGAGCCGGAGCCCGCCACCAACGGCTCCTCCTTCGCCGCCATCGCCGCCGCAGCCGCCAAGGGCGACCTCGGCCATGCCGTGCACGCGGACATGGGTGCCACGGACCTCGAGGGGTACAAGGCCCGCGCCAAGGCACTCGGCAAGGAGATCGAGCTGGCCGGCGAGGGCATGAACACCGCCTCGGATGGTGCGCAGTTCTGGGGTCCCATCGACAACGAGTCGAGCCGGGCCAAGGCCGAAGGCCTGACCCTCACCATCGACCAGAACGAGTGCATCTCCTGCGGCACCTGCGAGGAGAACACAGACAAGGTCTTCCTGTTGCCCGAGGCCCCTCCGGGCCAGGAAGAGGACAAGGCCGAGGTGCTGAAGCAGGAGGGCCCGATGGACCTGATCCAGGACGCCATCGATGCCTGCCCGGTGACCTGCATCGAGTGGATCGAGCCCGAGGAGATCCACGAGGCCCACAGCCACGGCGGCTCCACGGCCAGGTAGTACGCTGCCGGGCGATGCTCCGTCGCCTCCTGCCCGGCGTCACCTCTCCGCTGTCCCTGCGGCTCTCCGCAGCGGTGACCCTGTTCATCGTCGGCTCCCTGCTCATGCTCGAGTGGGTCACCCGGGGCTTCGAGACCGGCGCCCAGCAGGGGGTGTTGGCGCTGTACTTCTTCTTCGCGCTGCTGGGCGGCACCGGACTCGCGTTCTTCCTGGACCTGCTGGTCACCAAGCCGTTGGGCCGGGTGGTCGGCCACGTGCGCACGGCCACCCGCGAGGGCTGGACCCAGCCCACGCCTATTCCGCCCGGGCGCGGGGAGATCGGGGAGCTCGCGACGGCCCTCGAGGACCTGCGCCTTCGGGTGGTCGAGAAGCAGGCCGCGCTGAACCAGCTGAACGAGGAGCTGGAGGACCGGGTCGCCCGGCGCAACGCCGAGCTCCAGGCCACCCAGGAGCAGCTGGTGCATGCCGCCAAGATGGCTGGGGTGGGGCAGCTGAGCGCGGGCGTGGCCCACGAGGTGAACAACCCGAACGGCATCATCCTGTCCCGGGCCGGCTACCTGTTGAGCGTGGCCGACGAGGAGGGACTGGACCCCGACGTGATCGAGGACCTGGAGATCATCGAGGGCCAGGCCCGACGCATCGCCGAGGTCACGGGCAACCTGCTGAAGTTCGGCCGGCGCAGCCCCAGCACCCGCACCGCCCTCGACCTGTCCCAGATCGCGGGGCTCATCGCCGAGCTGCTGGCCCGCTCCGCCGAGCACAAGGGCGTGGCCCTGATCGTGGAGCCGGCCCAGGGGGCCCGGGCCCACGGGAGCCGGACCGAGCTGGAGCAGGTGGTCTTCAACCTGGTCAAGAACGCCTTGGACGCCTGCGAGCCGGGCGGCACGGTGACCGTGTCCGCGCGCCCCGGCTGCCTCGAGGTCGTCGACGATGGGGCCGGGGTGCCCGCCGACCTGCTTCCCCGGATCTTCGAGCCCTTCTTCACGACCAAGCCGGTGGGGTCGGGCACCGGGCTGGGCCTGAGCGTGAGCTATGGCATCGTGACGGACCACGGCGGCACGATCGACGTCTACTCGCCAGGGCCCTCGGGCCGGGGCACCGTCTTCATCGTGCGCCTGCCCCAGGAGCCGACCCCTTGAGCCAGGGCCACGTCCTCGCCATCGACGACGAAGTCGAGCTGCTCGGATCGATCCGCAAGATCCTGGGGCGGGCCGGCTACCAGGTCACCACGGCCACCTCGGGCGAGGAGGGGCTCCTGGCGCTCCAGCGCGACGACACGCCGGACCTGGTCCTCACCGACCTGATGATGCCGGGCATCGGCGGCCTGGACGTGCTGCGGGCGGTCAAGCGCAAGCACCCGGAGGTCCCGGTCCTGCTGATCACGGCCTATGCCTCGGTGGAGACGGCGATCGAGGCGATCAAGGAGGGCGCCTACGACTACTGCCAGAAGCCCTTCGGGCCCGACGAGCTGCTGGTCGTGGTGGAGCGGGCCATCGGTCACAAGAAGCTCAAGGCGGAGAACAAGCGGCTGCGAGCCCAGCTGGGGTTCGAGAGCACCGACGGCGAGATGGGCCTGGTGGGCGACTCCACGGAGATGCGCCGCCTCAAGGACCTGCTGCGGCGGGTCGGTCCCACCGAGCTGAGCGTGCTGATCACCGGCGAGAGCGGCACTGGCAAGGAGGTGGTCGCCCGGGCCCTGCACCGGCTCAGCGGGCGCAACCGCCAGGCCTTCGTGCCCGTGGACTGCGCGGCGATCCCCGCCAACCTGATGGAGTCCGAGCTCTTCGGCCACGAGAAGGGCGCGTTCACCGGCGCGGCGAGCCAGCGCAAGGGCCTGGTCGAGGCGGCGAACGGCGGGACCTTCTTCCTGGACGAGATCGGCGAGCTGGCGATGCCCGTCCAGGTGAAGCTCCTCCGGTTGCTGCAGGAGCGGGAGTATCGGCGGGTCGGCGGCACGCGCATCCTGCACGCCGATCTGCGGGTGGTGGCCGCGACCAACCGCAAGCTCGACGAGGCCGTGGCCTCGGGCGAGTTTCGCGAGGACCTCTTCCACCGGCTCAACGTGGTCCACCTGGTCCTGCCGCCCCTTCGGGACCGGCCCGAGGACATCCCCCTGCTGCTGCAGCACTTCGTGGCGCGGCTGGGGGTGGAGTGTGGTCGCAACGACCTCAAGCTCAGCCAGGAGGTGGTGGAGCTGCTGTGCGCCTACGACTGGCCGGGCAACGTGCGGGAGCTGGTGAACTGCGCCCGGTACGTCGTGAACCTGGCGCTGGGGCCGGTGGTCGGACTCCAGGATCTGCCGCCCCGCCTCCGTCGGCTCGAGGGTCGCCGCTCGCCCCTGGCCGCCTCGCCGCCAGCCGAGGACACCTCCGCCCCGAGCGGCGAGAGCCTCAGCGGCGTCGCGATCCGCTACGACCTGCCCTACAAGAAGGCCAAGCGGCTGTGGCTCGAGGTCTTCGAGTACGCCTACATCACCCGGCTGCTCCACGACCACGACGGCAACATCTCCCACGCCGCCCGCGCGGCTGGCATCGATCGCAAGTCGATCCAGCGTCTGATGAAGCGCAACCACATGGTCGGCGCGGCGCTGGATGGCGACGACGACTGAAGCGGTGCGGTTACACTCCCCTCCAGCTCAGGGGCGCCATGTCGGACATCACCAGCACCCTCGCGGCCCCCCGGCGACAGCTGTTCATCCGCCGCGGGCGGCTGACGGTCGTGGCCGGGCCCGACGCGGGGCGTACCTGGCTGGTGGATCGCGACGTGCTCCACATCGGCTCCCTCGAGGAGAGCGACGTGGTGCTGACCGACAGCACGGTGTCGAGGCGCCACGCCGAGGTCATTCGCACCCCCGATGGCGTCGTGCTCCGAGACAGCGGCTCGACCAACGGCACCTTCGTCGGCAACGTCCGGGTCCGCGAGGTCTTCCTCACCCCCGAGACCCGCTTCACCGTCGGCAAGTCCGAGCTCGCCTTCACCCCGGAAGACGAGGTCATCGAGATCACCCCGTCGGAGAAGCACCAGCTCGACCAGCTGGTGGGCCACGCCATCTCCATGCGCGAGGTCTTCGGCATCATCGAGCGGGTCGCGCCCACCGACCTGACCTGCCTGATCACCGGCGAGACCGGCACCGGCAAGGAGCTCGCCTCCCGGGCGATGCACAACCTCAGCCACCGCGCCAAGAAGCCCTTCCGGGTCTTCGACTGTGGCGCCGCGCCGGACACCCTGATCGAGTCCGAGCTCTTCGGCCACGAGCGGGGCAGCTTCACCGGCGCCCACACCGCCCGAGAGGGCGTGTTCGAGCTGGCCGATGGCGGCACGATCTTCCTCGACGAGATCGGCGAGCTGCCCCTGGAGCTCCAGCCCAAGCTGCTCCGCGTGCTCGAGCAGCGGGAGGTCCGCCGGGTCGGCTCCGGCCGCATCCGCTCCGTCGACGTGCGGGTGGTCGCGGCGACCAACCGGGACCTCCGGGAAGAGGTCCGCGAGGGCCGCTTCCGCGAGGACCTCTACTACCGGCTCGCGGTGGTCGAGCTCCAGCTCCCGGCCCTGCGCAACCGGCTCGAGGACCTGTCGCTGCTGTGCTCGCACCTGCTCGAGCGGGCCCGCCACAACCCGGGTGTGCGCGGCCTCAGCCCCGAGGTCTTCTCCGTGTTCGAGGCCTACCACTGGCCGGGCAACGTGCGGGAGCTCAACAACGTCATCGAGCGCGCGCTGCCCTTCACCGACGGCGAGCTCATCACGCTGGACGCCTTGCCGGCCAGCCTGCGGGGGGCCAAGACCACGACCGCTGCGCCGAAGGGCGCCCAGGCCCCCCAGGCGCCGGGCATCCCCCAGGACAGCGGCCTGAAGGACATGCCGTTCAAGGACGCCAAGGAGCAGATCATCGAGGCCTTCGAGCGGGACTACCTGGTCGAGCTGATCGAGCGCTACGGGGGCAACGTGTCCCGGGCGGCGCGAGCGGCGGACATGGATCGGAAGTCGATCACGCGCCTGCTCAAGAAGCACGGGATTCGCTGAGCAAGGCTCAGGAGGCCCGCCAGGGCCTCCCGGCGGCCGCAGCCGAGAGCGGCCTGCAGGGCCTCCCAGAGCTCACGTGGCATCAGCAGCTCCCAGGGCTACCCCAGAGGCGGCCAGCACGCGCAGCAGGGCTTCGAGGATGTCCAGGGGCCGCCCGTTCTCTGATGATGTGCTATGATAGACATCATCATGTACATCTACAGGTGGCTCCGTGAGCAAGTCCTATTCCATCGCCCAAGCGCGCCAGAACCTGCCGAGGCTGGTTCACGAGGCCGAAGCGGGCGCTTCCATTGAGCTCACCAGGCGCGGCAGGCCGGTCGCGGTCGTCCTCTCACTCACCGAATATCAGCGGCTCACGGGGCAGCGGCCCGACTTCATGAAGGCCTATAGAGCCTGGCGTCAGGAGTTCGACATCGACAATCTTGACCTCGACCCAGACGGACTCTTCGACAACTTGCGTGATCCCTCTCCGGGACCGGAATTCTCGTGGGACCAGTGAGGTTCCTCCTCGACACCAACGTCCTCTCAGAGCCCATGAAGCAGACTCCGAATCCCGGTGTCATGCAACGGCTCGCCGAGCACAGCGCCCACCTCGCACTCTCCTCACCCACTTGGCACGAGATGCTGCGGGGTGCCCTCAGGTTGCGCAGAGGCAAGAGGCGTACTGCAATTCTCAACTACCTGGAGAACCGGGTCTACCAGTCCATACCCATCCTTCCCTATGACCACGCCGCGGCCCGCTGGCATGCGGAACAGCGGGCGCGGCTCGAGACAGCGGGATTCACTCCACCCTACGTGGATGGTCAGATTGCCGCGGTAGCGGCGATCAACGGCCTGGAGTTGATCACCCGCAACACCAGGGACTTCTCCAGATTCGACGGTCTGGACGTTTCAGACTGGAGCCAGTAAGGGACACTCTCCTTCACAGCCACCTTCACAGCCACTCCGCTGGGTGTGTTGCTGACCGCTGATGGCTGGTGCGCCAGGCCAAGCCTG
>CAYFPX010000069.1:1254-32647 GCA_964344945.1 uncultured Enterobacterales bacterium | reverse complement strand
CTCGCCTCCATGTGACTCGGCCACACGCACGGCTCGGTCACGACAGTGGTGAAGCAGATGCCTTCCAGTCAGTCCTCCGTCCGCGCCAACACCCGCAGCACCTCCGTCGGCACCGTGAGCCCCTGGGTCATCAACCAGGTGCAGTACCGGGCCAGGGGCAGGTAGGTCCCCTTCATCGCCGCGGCCTTCATGGCGTTCAGGTCGTCGCCCCGGGCGATGGACTCCCGCATGCTGGGCCCGATGTCCAGGACCTCGAAGGCGGCGATGCGGCCCATGAAGCCGTCGTGGCCGCAGCGGGCGCAGCCGTCGGCCTTGTACAGAGTCGCGTTCGGCGGCAGGGTCACGCCGACAGCTCGCAGGTTGTCGAGCACCAGGGCGCTGTACTGCGTGGGGTGCCGACACTCGGGACAGAGCCGCCGCAGCAGGCGCTGGTTGACCACCCCCTGGAGCGCGGTGGCCAGCACGAAGGGCTCGACGTCCATGCCCAGCAGCCGCAGGATCGCCGCCAGGCTGCTCTTGGTGTGGAAGGAGCTGAGCACCAGGTGACCGGTCAGCGCGGCGTTGCCCGCCAGGCGTGCCGTGGCGGCGTCGCGGGTCTCACCCACCAGGATGATGTCCGGCGCCTGCCGCATGAAGGTGCGCATCACCTGGGGGAAGCCGAGGCCGATGTTCTCGTTCACCTGGACCTGGGTGATGCTCGCCAGGTCGTACTCGACCGGGTCCTCGACCGTGCAGATCGAGAGCTCGGGCGTGGTGCGCTCCAGGAGCGCCGCGTACAGCGTGGTGGTCTTGCCCGAGCCGGTGGGCCCGGTCACCAGCACCAGCCCCGACGGGGTGAAGAACAGGTCCCGGACCACGTTGGCGACCTTGGTCGCGTGGATGATGCTGCCCAGGTTCTCGTGCAGGCGGGCACTGTCCAGCACGCGCAGGGTGCACTTCTCGCCGTACTTGGTGTTCACGGTGGCGAGGCGCAGGTCGTAGGTCTTGTTGGCCCCCGTCTCGATGGAGATGCGGCCGTCCTGGGGCAGCCGCCGCTCGGTGATGTCCAGGGCCGCGAGGACCTTGATGCGGGAGAGCAGCGGCAGGTGGAGCTGGCTGGGGATGATGCCGTCCCGGTAGACCAGGCCCCCCTCGATCCGATACCGCACCATCACGCCCCGGCGCTCGGGCTCGATGTAGATGTCCGACGCCTCCCGGTCGATGCCCTCCATCAGGATGCTGCTGAGCAGGTTCGCCACGTCGGCGCCGCTGGCGGCCTGGCGCACCTTGCCCTCGTCGTCGCGCCCGTGGCCGCTGGGCGCTCGATACTTCAGGCGCTTGTGGGCGTCGGCATAGCGGGAGCGGCTGGCGCGCTCCGCCGTCGCCGAGGAGACGCTGCGCGGTGAGAGGTGGGTGAGGTTGAACTCGTTGAAGTCCGGGTCGGCACAGGCCACCAGGCGGATCTGGTTGGACTGCAGGACCCTCCGCAGGTCGTCCAGCGCGAGCCGGTTGTGAGGGTTCGGGGTCGCCAGGGTCACCACGCCCTGCTCTTCGGAGATCGGCACCATGCGGTGGCGCTTGATCAGGGGGAGCGGGACCAGGTCCAGCAGGTTGCGGTCCCACGCCATGCCCCGCAGGGTGACGAACTCGATCTTGGCCGAGCTGGTGGCCCTGTCGAGCCGCGACGCGATCTCCTGGGCCACCGCCAGGCCGACGTCCGGCGAGGCGCGACAGAGCTGGAAGAACCGATCCTTGGGCAGGACCAGCAGCTCGGTCTCTTCCAAGGTCCGGATGCTCGCCGACCGCGGTGCGCCCGACAGCAGGCTCATCTCGCCGAAGGCGTCGGCGGGACCGAGCTTGGCCAGCTCATACGTCAGACCGAGGCTGTCGTCGGTGGCGAAGACGGAGACCCGGCCGCTCACGATCACGTACATCGCGTCGCCGGGCTCCCCCCGCTGGAACAGCACCGTGTCGGGACCGATCACCCGGCGCTCCAGCTGCTTCTCGACCACCGTGCGGGTCATGGGCGACAGGGAGCGGAACAGGGTGACCGCGTCGAGGGCGGAGCGCTCGGGCGGGCCGCCGGGATCGGGAGGCAAGGTTCCGTCGGACATGCCCGAACCTACCGCGCGGAGGGCCGACGGCGGACCCCCCTTGCAGGTTCTCATTGCCTGGGTCACCTGGGTTGGTCCGATGATCGCGCAGGCATCCGCCTCACCACTGTCGTCACTGAGCCGATGGCGTGGCCGAGTCACATCGAGGCGAGGGCGCGACGGTGCGCACCCGCAGGGGGCGCGGGCAGCGCCCGCAGGGCGCATGGTGCCGCAGGCACTGGGGCGGAGGCCAAGGGTCGACCCAGGTGATCCGGGCAGTCAGGCGGCGGTCTGCTCGTCGTGGTCCACCGGCTCCTCGACCTCCGTGAAGCGCACGTTCTGGCCGGCGATGTGGCAGGTGACCTGGTTCCGGCCCCCTTCCTTGCTGGCGTAGAGCGCCATGTCGGCCTTCTCGAAGGTGCTCTTCTTGTCCTGTCCGCCCGTGGGGAACTCGCACAGGCCCACGGACACGGTGACCCGGAGGGGCTGGCCCTCGTAGTCGACCTCCGTCTCCTCGATGACCTTGCGGTAGCCCTCCATGACCCCCGCGGCCTCTTCGATGCGGGTGTCCGGCAGCAGCATCACGAATTCCTCGCCGCCGTAGCGGAAGGCGCGGTCGCGAGACCCGGCGCGGGTGGCCAGGTTCAGCAGTCGGGCGGTCTCGATGAGCACGAAGTCGCCGGCAGCGTGCCCGTAGGTGTCGTTGAAGACCTTGAACTTGTCGATGTCGCTGACCGCCAGGGTGAACGGCTTGCCGCTGGCCTTCGCGGCCTGGATGGCCTGGTCGAAGCTGTCTTCGAAGTGCCGCTTGTTCTTCAGGTTGGTCATGCGGTCGGTGATCGAGTCGTCGTAGAGGCGCGCCTTCTGCAGGTTGTGGGCGGCCTGGCGGGCCATGAGCTTCGCCATCTCCTCGTCCTCGCGGCTGAAGCGGCTCAGCTCGTCCAGGACCTGCTGGCCGTCTTCGTCCAGCTTGACCTTGTTGGTCATGTTCATCACGCCGACCACCTGACCGCCGTGGATCAGCGGGACCGCCAGGATGCAGTGTGCGACCTGGTTGCCCACCTGCTTGATCTTCGAGCGGTGGTTGATGCGCACGGGCTTGTGGGTCTTGGCCGCCATGCCGGCGACGCCTTCGCCCAGGGCGAAGCTGCGGGTCTTGCGGCGGCCGGAGTTGATCTCGTCCCGCACGCCCTTGGGGATGTTGCCCCAGACCACCTTGAGCTCGAGCTGCTCGGTCTCGGGGTTCCAGAGCATCAGGTTGGCCTTCTGGGCGCTCATGGCGTCGCAGGCGGTGGCCAGGGTGTCGATGGTCAGCTTCTTGAAGTCGTTGACGTTCGCGAGCTGCTGGTTGATGTCGTAGAGCACCTGCATGTTGCGCAGGACCTGCTCCACCTTCTCGTACTGCATGGTGGAGAGGATGTTGGTGGCGGCGACCGCGGCGATCTCGCTCAAGAAGCCGTAGTCGCTCTCGGGGATCATCTCCCCCTTCTCGTTCCGGCCCAGGGTCAGGATCCCGACCACGTCCTTGCCCTTCTTCAGGGGGACCCAGGTGCAGGACTGGAGCACGTCGAGGCCCCACTTCTCCCACGCCGTCCGGAAGCGGGGCGTGCCCTGCATCGTGAGCGCGCTGAAGACCTCGCCCTGCATGATCAGCTGCCAGAGCAGGCCGCGGTCCCGCGGGAAGCGGAACATCAGCATCTCCTCGTCGA
Organism: uncultured Enterobacterales bacterium; assembly: GCA_964344945.1. Lineage (GTDB taxonomy): Bacteria > Myxococcota_A > UBA796 > UBA796 > CAJQPC01 > CAYFPX01. Next base: position 28,866 of record CAYFPX010000069.1, on the reverse strand, counting down.
TGCCGTCCTGGGCCTGGTAGTTGTCCGGCAGGTTCTGGTACCCGCGGACCCGGTAGGTGGCGACGTCGGGGTCCAGGTCGTCCTTCAGCAGCACCGCCGCGGACTGGATGCCGTAGTTCTCACGGCACACGCTCATGAACGCGTCCAGCAGCTCGGGGATGCACATCAGCTCGCTGAAGCCCTTGCCACTCTGCAGCAGGCAGCGCAGGTCGGACACGACCCGGTCGAGCTGGTAGGCCTTGGAGCGATAGAACTTCAGCTCCTCCCAGAGGTCCTGGATGCGGGGCTCGTCGGCGGCAGGCACGGATGCGTCGTGGCTCATGATCCTCCCCGGGCGTCGGGGTGCGGGTGGGGCCCCTGGGGAATCGGATCAGACGGCTCTCTCATCAACCCCGGGTTTCCCCGGTCAGGCCACCAGGGCGCGGTCCTTCAGCCAGGCCCAGGTCCGCTCCAGGCACGGCTCCAGCTCGGACACCGTGAAGCCGAGCTCCTCGGCGGCCTTGGCGTGGCTGTACTGCCGGTTGCGGCTGGAGAGCTGGGCCAGCTGCCGGGTGAAGTCGGGCTCCCGGCCCGTGAGCAGCCCGCCGCACTCCTTGAGCCAGCCGAAGGCGACCAGGGCGCTGCGCGACGCCACCCGAGTGGGTGCACGCCCGCCCACCACCGGCGCGATGCGGCCGAAGAGGGTCAGGAAGCTCAGGGTGTGCCCGCCGAGCACGTAGCGCTCGCCGGCGCGGCCCCGCTCCAGGGCGGCCACGTGCCCAGCGACCATGTCCCGGGCCGTGCACACGGTGGTCTGCCCGGGCGGCGCCACCGGGGGGCCGCCGCGGCGGGACTGCACCAGCATGCGAGAAGCGCTCACCCGGAGGTCCCGTGGGCCGAACACGATGCCGGGGTTCACGGCCAGCGCCTCGAAGCGGGTCTCCGAGAGGACCAGGTCTTCGGAGCGCCGCTTCGCATCGCAGTAGGGCACGCCGTGGGGCCCCCAGTTGTAGGGGGTGGTCTCGTCGCCCAGGCCGTCGCCTTCGACGTACCCCAGCGCGGCGATGGAGCTGGTGAGCAGGAAGCGCCTCACCCCCGCCCTCGCCGAGGCGTCCAGCATCGCCCGGGTGCCCTCGACGTTGACCGTCCACAGCTGGCTGGCCTTGCGGTTCCAGTAGGTGACCACCCCGGCCGTGTGCACGACGGCCTCGCAGCCTTCGACCGCCGCCGTCAGGCTCTCCGGGTCCCCCAGATCACCGGAGACCTGTTCGCAGGTCACGTCCGCCAGCAGCTCGGCCGGGTCGCCTGGGATCACCAGGCAGCGCAGGTCGTGTCCGGCCGCGACGAGGCCGTGGGCCAGGTTCGAGCCCATCATGCCCGTGCCGCCAGTGAGGAGGACCTTCACGGGGGGGACTGCTGGGCCCGGGCCCGCCAGTGCTCGGTCACCAGCTCCCACTTCACCACCGAGTCCCCAGGCAGCAGGGGCTCGAAGCAGCGGTCCTTGGCGAAGAAGTAGAGCCGGTCCCGCTGCTCTGCGCTCACGCTCCGCAGCTCGCTCAAGGGGATCTCCCAGGCGTCCCCCCCCACCAGCCGCACGGACTCCTGGGTGAGCACGACCCGGCCGCGACCGACCGGGACGGGGGTGTCGTCGGTGACGTCGAACATCTCCGTCTCCTCCGACGCCAGGATCACGCCGTCGCTGCCGAAGCGGTCCACGTCGGCCACCCAGTCCCGCTCGGCAAAGGCAGCCCGCACGGTGTCGAAGGCCTCGGCGATGGTCAGGGCCGGGCCCACGTCGTCCGGTGTCAGGCGGTTCGAGGTGTCCACCCGCCAGGCCGTGCCGCAGCCACGGCACCCGATGTGGTCGGCCCTCTCGGCGAGCCCGCCCACGGCCCCGCAGCTGGGGCAGGCGAAGAGCACGTTGGACAGCCCCACGGCCAGGTTCTTGCCTCGGACGGGGTAGCGGTGGCGCTCTTCCTCCACCCGGATCGCCTCGGCGATCACCCGGCGGATCTCCGCCGGGTCGGCCCGTCGCTCGAAGGCCCGCGGGGGGTCGAACACCACGTGCACGCGGCCCCGACGGGGTGCGGGCGCCCACCGGGGCCAGACCCGATCGGCGTTGTAGATCCGGGCTGTCACCACCGGGGTGTGGAGCAGCCGGACCAGCTTCTCGATGCCGTCCAGCAGGGGCAGGGGCCGCCCGTCCCAGGTGCGCTGGCCCTCGGGGAAGAGCGCCACCGGGCTGCCTGCTTCGGTCCAGCCCTTGAGCAGGCGGATGGCCTTGGCGTCGGCGGTGAACTTCTTCTTCGGGATCACCCCCCACCAGGCCAGGATCCGGCCCAGGGTCCCGTTGAACAGCGACTGGGTCGCCATGAACTGGGCGTAGCGCGGGCTGGTCAACAGGATGGACATCGGATCCATCAGGCTGGTGTGGTTCGCCAGGATGAGGCAGGGCTGGTCGCCCGCCACGTGCTCGCGCCCCTCGACCGTGAGCCGCTGGGCCCAGGCCCGCACGAACCACCGGGTCGGGGGGACCAGGAAGGTCGCGTAGAAGTCGTTCTCCCGGACCTTCTCCGGGGTCGGCAGCGTGGTGCTGGAGCGGACGAGGGCGGGCATCTCTGCGCCATTTAATGCACTCGCCCCCGGTCGCGGCAAGCGCGGGCGATGTCGCGGGACTGCTACGGCAGGCAGTAGGCGGAAGCGCCCGCGTGCAGCTCGAGGATCTGGGCCGGGTCGAGGACCTGCTCGAAGACGAAGAAGTCGTCGATGGGGCCTTCCCAGAACAGGGCGCTGTCGTCGCTGTTGTGCTGGGTGCGGCCGAGCCACATGTCGCCGTTGGCGGTCTCGAGGGTGCGGGTGTCGGTCGCCTTCAGCGTGCCGTCGACGTAGAGCTTGGTCTCTCCGGTGCCGGCGTCGTAGGACACCGCCAGGTGGTACCAGACGCCGGCCCGCAGCGTGCCGGCGCAGAGCTCCGAGCCACCGATGAAGGTGGACGCCTGGCCGCCGCAGCTGGAGTCGACGTAGAGCAGGGATCGGCCCTGGCCGCCGTCGCCGTTGCCGGTCTGGACCAGGACGAAGTCCTTGCCGTCGGCCGCGGTCGGGAACTCCTCGGCGTCGAACCGGGCCCGCACGGAGACGGTGAAGCTCGTGCTGTTCAGGTCCGGGTAGGCCCCGGCCGGCGCGAGGGCGTAGCCGTTGACGCCGTCGAGCACGAGGCCGCCCCCGAAGGTGCCCTCGCCGAAGGTGGCGCCGCCGTAGAGGTCGAAGTCGAAGCCGTTGGCGGTGGCGTCTGCGGCGACCGCGCCGCCGCCGTCGTCCATGGGCAGCCAGGCCGTGGCCGGCGCGGGCAGGGGCGAGCACTCGGGCTCGCAGACCGGCCCGGTCTGGACCGCCGCGACCTCGTCGGCGGACATGGCCCGGGTCACGATGGACCACTCGTCGACCACGCCGTTGAAGAAGTTGTTGTCGGCGGTCTTGTTGGTCCCGACGAAGTACCCGCCGTCGGCGAAGGTCATGTACTCGGTCCCAGCGCCGTCGAGCTGGCCGTCGAGGTAGATCTCGACAGCCGTGCGGGCCCGGTCACGGACCACGGCGACGTGGTGCCAGCCGTCGTTGGTGAGCGGGGTGTTGCCGCAGACCTTGCCTTCGCCGACGTTGGAGACGAGCACGTTCTGCTGGCCGTTGCACTCGGTGGTGACGTAGAGCAGCGTGCGGCCCACGGCGTCGCTGTACTGGCCGTCGGCCTGCTGGAAGAGGGCCTCGTTCTTCTCGACGCCGTCGGCGTTGAGGCTGATCCAGCCCATCAGGGTGTAGTCGGTGGACCAGATGGTCGGGTAGGTCGGATCCGCGACCTCGATCCAGCCGGTGCCGGCCAGGTCGACGCCGTTGCCCCAGACGCCGTCGGTCCAGGCCGAGGTGCCGCCCAGGGCGGCCTGCTGGCCGTGCAGGCTGTCGTCGCCGAGGGTGTCGCCGCTGCCTTCGTCCATGTGCAGGGACAGGCCCACGTTGGAGACGTCGACGCAGACGATCGGGTCCTCGGTGACGTCGAAGGCGGCGGAGGCGGAGCCCTCGGTGTAGGAGTCGGCCGCGACCAGCTCGACCGTGTAGCTGCCGACGGCGAGGCCGGTCAGGTCGAGGCTGACGTCGCCTGTGCCCGCGTCCGGGGTGGCGTCGGCGTAGAAGTTGCCGTCGAGGTTCCAGGACACCGTCAGGGCGCTCACGGCGTCTTCGGCGTCGCTCACGTTGCCGCTGATCACGATGGCGTCGCCCAGCTCATAGGAGCCGTTGGCGCTCAGGGTGACCTCGGGTGTCGAGTTGCCGACCCAGCTGACGTCGTCGCTGAAGGTCGAGCAGCCGTCGCTCACAGACACGCTGGCGCTGTGTGCACCGGCGCCTGCGGGACCGTTGAGCACGATGTCAGTGCCGTCCCACTCCCAGTCGTCGACCGGCAGGCCGTCGAGGGTGAAGACCACGTTGATCGCGGCGGCGTCGATGCCGGAGCCCGAGAGCTCGGCCCGGAGTGCCACGTTGTCCGAGGGGTCGATGTTGGCCCCGTCGGTGGGGTTCGTGAAAGCCACACCGGCGAGGGTGCAGCCATCGGTGCCCGAGTCCGTCGTGGTCCCGCTGTCGTCGGTGGTGGAGCCACAGCTGTCGCAGGCGACCTGCCAGCCGGCCAGCGACAGCACCAGGACGGGGAAGAGGGACGAAGTGCGCTTCATGGATGTTGACCTTGCGGGTTTGGATGCGACGCGAAGTGCCGCCGTCGGCATCGGATTGGCGGGTTCCTCCACTCAGGACTCTCGCACGGCCAGGGTACCGACCGCTACCCCCGGTACCACCCAGGCTCTCTCGGGCAGGGCGATCAGTACGCCATCTTCGGCGGTTCGCAGGGTCTCGAGGACCCCGCCGGAGAGGTCGCGAACCTCGGCCACGACCTGACCGCGTCGGAGCGCGGCGCCGGGTCGCGCTCGGGGGTAGAGGCAGCCGGCGGTCTGGGCGCGGGGACCGGAGTGTCGGCGGAGGGATCGCTCGGCGTGGCGCGTCGGGTGCAGCGGAGCGGGACAGTCCACGACACCGAGGTGGGTCAGCACCCCGAGCACGGCGCGCGTGGCGTCCGTCACCGCCTCGTCGTGGAGCACCAGGCGGGGGCCGGCCTCGATGGTCACGGCGGGGACCTGGAGGCGGTTGGTGACCGCGCCCGCCAGGGAGCGATCCAGGCGGAAGCGGGTGTAGGCCTCGTCCGGGAATTCACTGAGCACCGTCAGCCCCGTGGCTTCGGCAAGCTCGCGGCAGCGCTGCTCGAGCTCGGCGCGCGCCTTGCGGCGGAGTGCGGTGGCGCGATCGACCAGGGCGTAGGGGATCGCCTGGGGGGCGTCTGCGTGGAGATCGATCACCGCGTGGGGCTTGCGACCCGACAGGTCATTCCAGGCCAGGTGTGCGAGGCGCTCGGCCGGGGTGCCCCGGGCGTCGCCCGGGAACAGGCGGTTCAGGTCCTGGTCGTCGGCCGGGACCCGCCGACTCCGGCCGGCCAGACCGTCCGGGTTCAGGGTCGGGTAGAGGTGCACCCGCCCGGCCGTCAGCACCAGGGGAAGCCGCTCCCAGAGGGCGTGCACGACGCCCACGCCGGTCACCTCGTCGCCGTGCACGTTCGCCGTGATCACGATGGTCGGGCCCTCGCCCGCGCCGAAGACCGAGAGCACCGGGAGCTCCCGAGGGGGCCCGCCGATGGGGGAGGGGACGCGGATGGTCTCGCGTCTCGTCTGGGTGGTGGAAGGCACCCGGGGGGCTAACCCACGCGCCGCCACACCCCGGCCTTGAGGTATCGGCCTTCGGGGAAGGTGAGCAGCGCCGGGAAGTCCCCGGCCTGGTGGGCCTCGTGGATCAGCTGCAGGCGGATCCCGGCCCGCTTGGCCCCGTCGGAGACCATCCCGTGGAATTCCCGGGGGCTCACCACCCCCTGGTTCAGCACCGCGATCAGCCAGCCGTCGGCCTCCAGCACCCGCAGACAGCCGGCCACCAGGGCGGCGTAGCTCTTCTTGGTGCTCAGGGCGCCTTCGGGGCCATGGGCGAAGGCCGGCGGGTCGAGCACCACGCGATCGAAGCGCTCCCCCTTGCGCCGGGCCCGGTCCAGGTAGCGCCGGACGTCCTCGGCGAAGAGGTCGTGGTCGCCTGGGTCCAGCTCGTTGGCGCGGAAATTGGCCTCTGCCCGGGTGAGGTACGCGCTGCTCAGATCCACGCTGGTGGTGTGGCAGGCCCCGTGCACGGCCGCGGCCACCGAGAAGAAGCCCGTGTGGGCGAACAGGTTGAGGACCGTGCGACCTCCCCAGTACGGCTCCAGCCAGGCCCTGAGCTCCCGCACGTCGGGGTACAGGCCGATGTCCTTGCCGGCGCCCGGCCGGACCCGGGCGTTCACACCGCGCTCGCTGACCGGCACGTCGGCGGTGGGTGCACGACCCCGCACCAGGCCAGGTTCCCGAGCGGCCTGGAAGCCGGTGTCCCTGGGGTCCGGGCGCCAGGCCAGGTAGACGGCCCGGGGGGTCAGGCGCTGCTCCAGCACGTCGCAGATCGGGTCCAGGAGCGGCAGCAGGGAGCTGCTGTCGAGGGTCACCACCAGGACCCAGCCATAGCGGTCGACCCGGATGCCAGGGAGCTCGTCGTTCTCTGCGTTCACCAGGCGGCAAGCCGTGGTCTCGGGGCCGACGAGGGTGTCGCGGAGAGCCAGGGCACGGTCGACCCGCTCGGTCAACAGCTCAGCGTCGATCGGTCCCTTGGAGGCCCGGAACCGGCGCACCGCGATCCATCCGTCGTCCCAGACCCCGGCCCCGAGGTCCTGGCCCTGAGGTCCGGTCAGGGAGACCGCTGCGCCGGGCTTCACCCCCTTGGGTCGCCGCGCCACCTCCTGGGGGTAGACCCAGCAGAAGCCGCGGGCGAGCCAGCTCGCCGAGTGGCCGTTGACCGTGACCGACGAAGCATCGCCCCGCGCTCGTCCGCGGGAGGAGTATCCTCGTCCCATGCAGCCACCCGACACCAGCCCGGGTCTCCAGGGGCTCCACGCCGACGTCTACCAGCTGGTGCTGGCGGCGGTCTATCACGCAGACGGGCTCTGGGGCGAGGCGACCTTCGACCTCTACGCGCGGGAGCTGCCGCGGGACCATGGCTACCTCGTGGTCGCCGGCGTGGAGGAGGCCCTCGACGCCGCGCTGGACCTCCACTTCTCCGACGAAGCCATCCGCTGGCTCCGGGAGCAGCCGTTCTTCGCGAAGGCGTCGGGATCCTGGTGGGAGAGCCTGGCCCACCTGCGCTTCGACGGCGACATCCACGCGGTGCCGGAAGGCGAGCTGGTCTTCCCGGGCGAGCCCATCCTGCGGGTTCGCGCACCGCTGATCCAGGCGACCCTGCTGGAGACCCGCCTCATCCAGGCGATCTCCCACGCCACCGCCGTCGCCACCCGGGCGGCACGGCTGGTGGACGCAGCGGCCGGGCGTCGGATCTACGACTTCGGCAGTCGTCGCCTGCCCGGCCCCCAGGCCGCCCTGCTGGCCGCCCGTGCTGCTGCCATCGGTGGCTGCGCCGGGACCACCTACGCCCTCGCCGGCCACCAGCACGGTCTGGAGACCATGGGCACCCTGAGTGCCAGCTTCCTGGCGGCCTACGACACCGACCAGGCCGCCCTCGATGCCTTCCGCGCCCACTTCCCGCACATCGGGTACGTCGAGCTGCCCGACGGCGACATCCTCGATGGTGTGCGCCGCCTCGGCCACTTCCAGGACAACGTGCGGATCGTCCGGGTCGACCACTGGAACCTCAACGGCGCCGCTCGCATGGTGCGCCAGGCCCTGGACGAAGCCGGCATGAAGCGGGTGAAGATCCTGGGCAGCGGCAGCCTGGACGAGCACCGGGTGCGGGACCTGACCGAGAACGAGGCCCCCGTGGACATGCTCGCCGTGGGGCGCCGGCTGTCCGTGGGGGCGGGCGACCCGGGCACGAGCATGGCCTACCGCATCGCCGAGATCGGCCGCGGTGTCGGTCTCGAGCCCGTGACCCGACCGGGGGCCTCGAGCTACCCGGGCTGCAAGCAGGTGGTGCGCGGCCGGCGGCGGGACATGATCTGCTTCGAGGACGAGACCGACCTGGTCCAGCTGCAGATCGAGGGCCGGGCGCTCTTGCGCCCGGTGGTCCAGGCCGGCCAACGCCTGGCGCCCTGGGGCTCCGTGGCCCGCGCCAGCGAGCGCCGGCGAGTGGCGCTGAGCGTGCTGCCCGACAGCGTGAAGCGCCTCACCCAGCCCGATCCGTGGACCGTGAGCGTGACGGATCGGCTGGCGGAGGCGAGCCTCGGCTAGCGCCTCGGCGGCTTCGGGCTACGGGGGTGCCGCCGCCGAGGACTGCGCCAGGGCTACGGGGGTGCCGCCGTCGAGGACTGCGCCAGGGCAACGAGGCCCGAGCCTAGATGAGCGGCGGCCGGACCGCGATGACCGACGTGCCGGTCACGATCAGATCGTGCATCGACACGCCGTCCACGCCATCGACCCGGGCCATGCGGCCGTCGCGGTAGATCCAGGTCGGGCAGCGGCTGTGCAGGGAGCGGATCTGGGTGCGGCCGTCCGGGCTCACCTCGACCGCGGCCTGGCGGCGACCGGCGAGGGCGCGGTCCAGAGTGAAGCCGCCCTCTCGCGCCCGCGCGGCGCGGGGGCCGCTGCACCAGCGGATGTTGTCCTGGCCGCTGCGGTCGGGCAGGGCGAGGCCCGGGTGGTTCGGCTCCCGACCCATCTCCGCCACCTGGGCGCGGGCCACGCCCATGCGCATCGGCGTGTCGGCCACCAGCAGCCCGGCGTAGGTGGTCTCGGACTGTTCGTAGAAGGTGATGGGGGGACCGCCGGCGGCCCGGATCTCCGCGCCGTCGCCCAGCTGGACCCGGGCCGAGGGGCTGAGGTTCTTGCCGGAGATGGTCACGCCGGCCGAGAGGCTCTGGGCCGAGACCCCGCCGCTGGTGACGTCGATCCGAAGCACGGCGCGGCTGGAGCGGTTCACCCAGCGGCCCTCGGGCAACAGGTCGTAGCTGTAGCCGGCGACCACGTCGGCGAGGGGGACGCTGGGGAGCGCCATGCCCGCCATCACCAGGTCGAGCTCGGCGGCCGCGTCCATGTCCAGGATGATGGTGTTGGAGCCGGCCGACTGGGGGATGACCTCTTGACGGCACTGGATGATCGCGGCGTTCAGGGCGTCGATGTTGGCGATCACCAGGCCCCGGCCCGAGTGCTCCCAGTTGTACCGGTCCGCCGGGGAGAGCTTGTAGGCGCAGATCCACAGCCGCGCCGGATCGAGGACCGGCAGGCTGTCGACCACGCGGGCCAGCTCGGGGCGGCCCAGCTCGAAGCCCTCGAAGAGCAGGGTGGGGTCGGGGGGCAGCGGCGGAGAGGGCTCGCCGGCCTTGATCCGGACCAGGTTGCCGGACTTGATCGCCGCTTCGATGGGTGGGGGCAGCTGGCAGCCGCCCGCGGTGACGGCGCGGTAGCAGGGCATCTCCCCGGCGATGCCCTTCAGGGGGAAGGTGCCGACAGCCTCCCAGGGGATCTCCGACTGGTTCATGCACTGGCGGGTGCTCTCCGAGAACCAGATCTCGCCGGCGGGGGTGCGGGAGTTGATCCGGGCGCTGAGGTTGACCGCGTCGCCGAAGGCGTCGCCGTCGATCTCCTCGACGTCGCCGGTCGCACAGCTGACACGGAGCAGGAGTCCGCCGCTGTTCAGGCCCTCCTCGACCACCTCGAGGCCCGCGCGCAGGGCGTCGGTGGCCGACGGGAAGAGGGCCATGAAGCTGTCGCCGAGGTTCTTCACCACGTTGCCGCGGTGCCGCTGCAGGATGGGGGCGACGAACTTCTCGTGTTCGCTGATCAGGTTGCGCAGGGCAGCGCGGTCGGAGCGTGCGACCGACTGGGTGTAGTTGGCCAGGTCGGTGAAGACGACCGTGCGAGTGCTGGTGGCCAAGGCCCCTCCTGCTGCCGGCGTGACTCTATCTGAAACGGCTCCACATAGGTAGGGAGGGGACCCCCGGTGCGTTAGGAGCGGCCGCCGTCCTGGAGGCCCAGATGACCCGCTGCCGCTTCGCGCCGTCCCCGACCGGCCAGCTCCATGTCGGTGGAGCCCGGTCCGCGTTGTTCAACGTGCTGTTCGCCCGGGCCTCGGGCGGCCGCATGGTGCTGCGCATCGAGGACACCGATCGCGCTCGCAGCACCCGGGAGTCCGAGCACGCCATCTGTGCCGACCTGCGCTGGCTGGGCCTGGACTGGGACGAAGGCCCCGGGATCGGCGGTCCTGGCGCCCCCTACCGCCAGTCCGAGCGGCTCGAGCGCTACCAGGCCCACCTCCAGCAGCTGCTGGACGCCGGTCACGCCTACGAGGCCTGGGAGACCCCGGCGGAGCTCGATGCTCTGCGCAAGGCCGCCGAGGCCGAGGGGGGGTCGCTGCGCTACCGGCGGCGGGCGTACAGCGCCGACGAGCTCGCGCGCTACGCCCACGAGGGCCGGGTCCCGGTCCTGCGCCTCCAGGTCCCCTACGAGCCCGTCACGATCCAGGACGACGTGATCGGCGAGGTGGTCGTGCCCGCCGACGACCTGGACGACTTCGTCATCCGCAAGCAGGACGGCTTCCCGACCTACCACTTCGCCGTCGTGGTCGACGACCACCACATGGCGGTCACCCACGTGCTCCGGGCCCAGGAGCACCTGATGAACACGGCCCGCCACCTCCACCTCTACCGGGCCTTCGGCTGGACGCCGCCTCGTCACGGGCACATGCCGCTCATCTTCGCGATGTCCGGCGGCAAGATGTCCAAGCGGGACAAGGCCAAGGCCGCCCGGGCGGCGCTGCGGGAGTCCGGGCGCGACCCGGTCGAGGTCGCGGCGGCCATCGGCATCGACGCCGACACCATGACCCGCTTCCGCAAGAAGAAGCGCGACGACGTCGACATCGCCGAGCGCATCGCGGCGGAGCTCGGCGTGGCCCTGCCCGAGATCGACGTCCTGGACTTCCGTCGGGCCGGGTATCTGCCCGAAGCCCTGGTGAACTTCCTCGCCCTGCTGGGCTGGAGCCCTGGCGACGACCGCGAAGTCATGGCCTTCGACGAGCTGGTCGAGGCCTTCAGCGTCGACCGCATCGGCAAGACCGCGGCGCGCTTCGACCGGGACAAGCTGCGCTGGATGAACGGCGTCTACATCCGCCAGACCGGCGACGAGGCCTTGCTCACCCACCTCAAGGCCTGGCTCGCCGAGGTGGACCACCCGGTCAAGGCGGCCAGCGACACCCTGCTCGCCGAGCTGATCCCGCTGTTCAAGGAGCGCTCGACCACCCTGATGGAGCTGGCAGAGAAGGCCCGCTTCTTCTTCGAGGCCCCCGCTGCCTATGGCCCGGCCAAGGCGATCAAGAAGCACCTGCTCAAGGGCGATGGCCTGGCCCGCCTCGACCGCATCGACGAGGTCCTCCAGGCCACCGAAGACTGGTCCGAGGCCGGACTCGAGACCACCCTCCGAGCCCTGGTCGAGGCGGAGTTCGGCGGCAACCTGGGCAAGGCAGCCCAGCCGATCCGCATCGCCATCACCGGCACTCCGGTGAGCCCGCCGATCTTCAGCACCGTCGCCCAGCTCGGCCGGGACGAGACCCTGGCACGTCTGTCGGCCTGCCGGGCCCACTTCGCCGAGGTCGATCAGTAGGGCTGCAGCGGACTGTCCTTGCGCAGATACAGCGGGTGGCGGGGGTGGCCGTCCCGGGTGCGGCCCAGGCAGCGCCAGGGGCCGGACACCGCGGCCCGCACCTGGGCGCCACGGTCGCGCCAGGCGCCGTGCACGCCCCAGCAGGCCACGAGCAGGTCGGCCCTTCCGACCAGGCTCGCGAGCACCGCGTCGTTGTCCGGCCCGATTGGGCTGGCGGCTCGGCGCAGGTCCGCCGGCTTCGTGGCCCGCCAGGCGAAGAGGTTGACGACCTCCAGCCGAGCGCAGCCCCAGGACCGGGCGAAGCCCATGCAGCGCCGGATGGTCGGGTCGTCCCGCTCTCCGTCGGCGGTGCTCGGGTTCAGGCCGACGAACACCGCGGTGCCCGCGCCGTCGGGCCAGCTGCGCCAGAGGCGGTAGCGGTAGGCCCCCGACGGGTCGAACGTCGCGCCCCGCGCGACCGGGATAGCTGCGCGGCCTGCGAGGTTGCCCATGACTCCCTTCGTGCACCGGGTCCAGGTCTACTACGAGGACACGGACCACAGCGGCGTCGTCTACCACGCCAACTACCTGAAATACATGGAGCGGGCTCGCGAACACCTGCTCGGGGTGGCCGAGCTGGTCCGGCTCTACCGGGACGAGGGGCTGGGCTTCGTCGTCTACAAGGCCGACCTCACCTACAAGAAGGGGGCCCAGTTCGGGGACACCCTCGAGGTCCGCACCACGGTCCGGCTGGAGAGCGAGTACCGGGCGATCTTCGACCAGCAGGTGTTCCTGGCCGGCGAGGACCGGGCGATGGTCAAGGGGGAGATCCACCTGTGCTGTGTGGACGGGGAGGGTCGCCTGGTGCGCTTCCCGACCCAGGTGGCGGAGCAGATCCGGGCGACCCCGGTGGCCTGATGGCCTGGGCCAGGGCCGCGGCGATGGCGGCGTTGGCCGGCCCGGTCGGGTGCATGTCGTCCAGGAAGGCCTGGTCGTTGGTCAGGCCCGCGGCCTGGAGCACGTCCCTCACGTCGACCAGCGGCACGTCCAGGTCTTCGGCCACCGCGCCCATGGCCTCGAACCAGTCCGCCCACCCGTGCCGAGCCGGGGACTTCCGCCGCAGGTCGTCCATGCGGATGCGGTTCGCCGGCGCCAGGAGCACCGAGCGGGCACCGTGGGCCTCGCCGCCCCGGACCAGGCGCGCCAGGTTGGCCCGGTAGTCCGCCAGGGGCACCCGTCGCTGTCCGGTGATGGTGGGGTCTCGGATCCAGCCCACCGGCAGGTACCAGGCGGACTGGGGCGTGAGCCAGCGCCTCAGCCAGCGGAACGCTGCGCTCCGGGCCAGACCGCGCTCCACCGCCGCCTCTCCCTCGCGCTGGGCCGCCATCCAGATCCGGTCCTGGAAGTGGTCGACGTTGGTGTCACTCCACAGGGTGCCGACCACCAGGACCTCGGGCTCCAGCGCCCAGCCCTGGTCCTCCAGCAGCTGCAGGGCCTGCTCGGTCGAGTACCCGGGCACGGCGCCACAGCGCACCTCCGCCGGCTCGCCGAGCGCCGCGAGGGCCCGGCCGAGAGCGGCGTGCAGGGTCTGGGCTCGGGGCAGGCCGTAGCCGTAGATCGAGCTGTCCCCAAGGGTCAACACCCGGAGCCCTCCCGGGTTGGGCCGGACCGCTCGCAGGCCGTCGTCTCCGATCTGCACGGCCACGCCGGCCTCCTGGAAGGTGCCGGGGGTGAGGCCCCAGATCCGGGTGGGGTGGGGGGACAGCAGGACCGCCAGCTCGCCGGCTTCGGGGGGAGCCGGCGGCACCAGGCGCGCGATCCCCTCTGCGAGCAGAGCGACCCCGACCAGGGGCGCCGAGGCGAAGGCCGCTCGCCGGGCGAAGCGGCGGAGCCGGCGGCGGGACGGGCGGGCCATCCGGCCCAGCCTACCGCTGTAGACTGGCGGCACCTCGGAGGAGCCCCCATGTCCACCCGGCGGCGGCCGGCTGCGGACCTGCCCTGGCGCAGCCTGGTCCCGGCCCTGGCGCCGCTGGGCGGCCGACGGACCTGGGTGCTGGTGGTCGGCCTGCTGGCCCTGAACGCCTGGCTCGCGCTGTGGCCCCTCCCGCTCACGCCCACCTCGGCGCTCGCCGCAGGCGACGGCGATGCGCTGTCCCGGTGGGCCTCCGTGCTGGACCACGGCCTCGACTGGCAGGCCCTGGTCCAGGTCGATCGCACCAACCACCCCATCGGTGAGGACCTGGTCGCCCGGTATGGCCTGCCCCTCGACGCCCTGCCGGCCATGGCCCTGGTGCCGATCTTCGGCTGGCCCCTGGGGGTGAACCTGGCCCTGTGGTTGCTGGTGCTGCTCGCCGGGCTGAGCGCGGCCTGGCTCGGCGGGCGCTGGTGGGGGGACCACCGGGCGGCGCTGGTGGCCGGGGTGGGCTGGCAGACCGGCGGGACCCTGGGACTCGCGGCCGAAGCCGGAGCAGCGCCCGCGATCCTGGCCCTGTCCCTGGTCCCCCTGGCGCTGGGGCTCTGGCTGAGGGCGCTGGAGCGCGGCACGTGGGAGGCCGGCCTGGTGGCGGGACTGCCGGTGGTCGCCCTGGCCGTCGGACCCCGCGAAGCCCTCTGGTGGTGGCTCCTCGCCGCTCTCCCCGTGGTCGGTGTGGCGGTCATGGCCGGTCGGCTGAAGCCGGCCCTGCAGGCGGTCACCGGGGTGGTGGCCGCGGTGGCGATGGTCGGTCTGGCCCCTCTGGCCTGGTCCCTGGGCAGCGGCTGGCTGGCGGTGCCGCCACCGGCGCTCCCGGTGCGGCTCGCCGGGCCTCAGGGGCTCCTGCTCGCCGGGGTCGCCGCGATCGGTCTGTTGCACGCCCACCGGGTGCCGCGGCGGTGGGTGCTGCCCGCGTGCTGGATCGTGCTCGGGGGTCTCATCGCCCTGGGTCGCTGGGGCGACACCGCGCCGGGGGCGCTCTTCGCCTCCCTGCCCGGAGCCGGGAGTCCGGGTGGGGTCTTCTGCCTCGCGGAGCTCGGGCTGCTGCTGCTCGCTGGCGGCCTCGCGGCCTGGCGGCGAGACGGCGCCGTGGTCGTGGTCGGCGTGCTGGCAGCGCTGGGTCCGATGGGCCCGGTGCCGGTCACCTCCTGGCCCCCCGCCTTGCCCGGTGGCAAGGGGGTGGTGCTGGAGCTGCCGCTCCCCGAAGCCGGCGGAGGGACCCTCGTGCGTGCCGCGGCCCACCGGCGGCCCCTCGCCAGCGGAGCGGGTCCGGCCGACCCGGTGTCCGCTTCGCTCCACCGGATCGCGCCGGTGCTCGGGGCCCTCTCGCGGCTGGACGCCGAAGGCGGCCACGTGCCTCCCCCAGAGGCCTGGCGCCAGCTTCGCGCCCTCGGTGTCGAGGAGGTCCACGTCGACCTGGCCCGTGCCGGACCCTGGCTGGCCGAGGTGGAGTCCCGGCTCGGCCCTGGCCACCGTCAGGACGGCTGGCTCACCTTGCCTCTGCCACCCTGAGGCCGATCCAGCTCGATCACCACGGCTTCGACACCCTCGGGCAAGCGCTCCGCCAGCTGGACCAGCGCGGCCTCCCGACGGGCGCCGTCCCGGCCCTCCAGCTCTCCGAGGATCACGAGCTGGATCGGGGCGGCCAGGCGGTCCAGCGCCAGGAGCAGGTCGTCGACGTCCAGGCGGCCGGGCCCCAGCAGCAGCGCCTGGGGCACCTCGATCGGCGAAGGGCCGGCCAGCACCAGGCGGCCCAGTCGGGCCCGCTCGTCCAGGAAGCGGCCCAGCGCCTGGGGACCCGTCAGGCGCACCCGCTCCAGGGTGCCCCCCGGACCCCCTGCGAGCCCTGGATCCGCCCAGGCGAAGAGCCCGAGCGCGGCGAGACCGAGGCCGGCCGCCCAGACCAGCAGTCCCCAGGGCCGTGTGCTGGACTGGGAGGCTCGGGGGTCGGTCCAGGTCGGGTCGGGGGGAATGCCCCCGGCGCCCGACGTCGCGGTCTTCCGCCAGGTGCGCAGGCCGCCGGTCGCGGTCGGCACGACTCGTAGCGCCGCCCGCTGGCTCGCGATGCGGAAGGGCCCCGTCCAGCGCCGCCCGGCACCGTCGGTCACCGCCACCACCACCTCGGTGCCCACCACCTGGTCCACCACCGTCGACCAGGTGCCGTCCCCCGCCTGGGCGTCGGGGGGCTGGCCATCGTCGGCCGTGGACGCCGTGTGCTCCGTGCCGGCCTCGTCGGCCAGGCTCACCTGGGGCACGCCCTCGACGAGCCCGGCCTCGTCCACGACCTGCACGACCACCCCCTGGGCGCCCCACGCCAGGCCGATCCAGAGGGCGATCACCGCTCCCTCCGGGTGTAGACCACCACGTGGTCGCCGCCGTCGGTCGAGCGTGTGGGGGAGGGGTCCAGGGCCAGCAGCCGCTCGGCCAGGCGGCGACGGTCTCCTGGGAGGTACAGGTCCGGGTGCCAGGCGAGGGCGGACAGGGCGTGGTCGTCCATCCATGGCCCCATGGGCTGGCCGCCCAACAGCCGGCCCAGGGCCTCCGAGGCCAGGGCCTGGCCGGGGTCAGCGCCGGGGTCGGTGGCGATGCAGTCGTGGGCGATGGGACGGCCGTGGTCGACCTGGTAGAAGCAGCTCAGACCCTGGAACCAGGTGTTCCAGTCCCCCACGGCGCCCACGTACTCCGGGTAGAGGTCGAGCACCGCGCCGGTGCCTTCGGCGTAGGCCGAGGGGGTGGCGGCCAGCTGCGTCCGTTGTCGACCGGGCAGGTCGATCACCCAGAACACGTCGATCAGGGCGATGGTCAGGACCAGGGCCGTCGCGGCGGGCCGCCGGGCCGCCAGCTCGGTGGCCACGCGGGCGGCCACGAGCCCGGCGCACAGGCTCCACGCCCAGGCCAGGCGCGCTGGGAAGCGCAGGACGTCCAACGCCCCGGTGCCCTCCAGCAGGGAGAGGGGCAGCGGCGCCAGGCTGCCCCGGGGGGTGCCCAGGTGCGTGCCGCACGCGAGCACCAGGGCTCCGACGCCCGTCCAGGCCAGGGCCTGCCAACCGGTCCGGCCTCGCAGCACCACCGGGCTCGCCAACACCAGGGCGAGCACGCTGGCGTGCAGGGCCAGCGAGAGGCTGTTCCCGTTCCGGTCCAGCTCGGCGGTGGGGCCGGCCAGGCTCACCAGGTCCGCGGCACCCCGGTGCAGGGGATCCGGCTGGGTGCCGGCGTGCAGGTCTCCGGCGGCGAACAAGGCCACGTAGGCCAGCCCGATGGGCACCACGACCGCCAGGGCTCCGCCGAGGGCCGAGGGCCGGAGACTGCGCCGGAGCAGGCCGCCCACCCCCAGCCCGACCGCCACCAGGGCTGCCGCTAGGCCGATGTAGGCGGAGGTCAGCAGGCAGGCGCACCAGAGAGCGCCAGCCAGGGCGCCGAGTCTCGCGTCGCCCTCCGGTCCCGTCGCGCGCCACCAGGCCCAGGCGAACCCGGGCAGCCAGGGATCCACCAGCACGTAGACGTGTCCCTCGAGCAGTGCCGTGGCCGCCAGTCCACTGAACCCGAAGCTCAGGCCTGCGATCCAGGACCAGGGGGCCCGCGCCCCCATCGCACGGGCGCAGCCCTCGGCGGCCCAGGCCGAGGCGAAGACCCCCAGCACCTGGAGCAAGGCGTGCACCCGGACCGCGCCGAGCCCGCCCGCCAGGACCCCGACCAGGGCCAGCCACCAGCTGTCCAGGCGAGCCTGGGTGGCGCCGGACGGCCACGCGGTGAGGGGATCGTGCAGGGTCGGCACCAGGCGGCTGGCCGCGTCGATGAACCAGACCGTGCCGGGCAGATCGAAGTGGCGCCCTACCAGCCAGGTGTCGCCGGCCACCGCGGCCGGCCAGGTCCAGAGGATGGCGAGCACGGCGAGGACCACTGGCGTGACCAGGCGATGGTTCACGAGGGCACGTCGCCCCGCTCCGAGCGGGAGGGGCTGTCTCCCCGGCCGATCAGCCACACCACGTAGAGGAAGGCCAGGCAGGCCCAGCCCAGGCTGGCCGCCACCCCGCTGAGCTCCCGCGCCTCCATCGGGCGGGCCAACAGCGGCGCGGCCACGCGGCGGGCCGTCGGGGTCTCGTCGATGTCCAGGGCCCAGGCCAGGCGGTCCGCCGGCTGCACGATGCGCTCCAGACCTCCGTAGGCCTCGAAGGGGGGGTGGGCGTCGGACGAGACGGTCAGCCGCACCGGGAGGACCCGCACCGGCGCCCCGGACCAGGTGCTCACGAAGAGGCCATCCCCGGGCACGTCGCCCGGCTGGCTGCCGTCGTCCAGGAGCACGGTGGTGCGCTCCTCGCCGAGCCAGGTGGTGCTCGCTTCGATGTGCAGGCCAGGGAAGCCGCGGGCGGTCGCCACCTCCAGCCGCACCGTCTGCGCCGTCTCCGGCGACGCCGCCAGGGCGGAGGAGAGCCACAGTGTCAGCCCTGCGCTGAACGGCGTCATCGCATCCTCTGCGGCAGGGTAGCGCGGCGTGCTCTTGCAGGGGTCGGGGGCCTGGGGGACAGTGGCGTGTGCGCTGCCTCTCCGCCTCTGCCACAGCACTCCTGGCCGTGGTGCCCACGCCAGCGTGGGCCAACCCCGACACCACCCCCGCCGCGATGGCCACGGGCTTCGTCGTGGCCACGATCTTCGCCCTGGCCGGTGTGGTGCTGGGACTCGGGCTGGCGGCTCGCAAGTCCCGCGGCGGCCCGGAGGCCACGGTGCCGGCCGGTCCCCCCGTGACGGACTGGCCCGATCCGCTGCCCCAGCCCTGTGGCCGGCAGGTCTGGCAGGGTGGAGACGGCGCCGGGCGGAGTCGGGCTGCAGCGGGTCTCGCAAGGCTGCTCGCGGGACGGAGCGGGGTGCTCCTGCTGCCGGCGCCGGCCGCTCGGGCCGCCTGCCTGGCAGGGATGGGGACGGCGCCCGGGGTCCGGTGGTTGGAGCCGGGCCGACCGGACCTGGACGCCGTCCTCGCAGGGGTGAACACCCTGGCCGCACGCGGACCTTCCGCGGTGGTCGTCGACGGCGCCGACGCCCTCGCGGCGGTCGACGACCTGGTCGCGCTCCTGGAGGGCGCCGCGGTGCCGGTGATCCTGCTGCTCGAAGACGGCGTCGCCGCGCCTCCTGGCCTGGTCGCCACCCGGCTCTCCACGGAGGCCCTGGGTCTGCTCACGGCGTGATCGGTCGGGCACGGCAGCCCGTTGGCGGGACCGCGCTGGACAGCAATCGTCAGGCCTGATGCCTGCATCCACCCGAACCCGACGGGCCACCACGCGCTGGCGGACATGTTCCTGGACACGATCCTGGAGTAGCGCTCACCTGCAGCAGCGGAAGCCCACGGCGGGGCCTGGCGACTCGGGCTGGTGCTCGGCGCTGGCCCAGCTGCCGCCCAGGGCCGGTCCCTCCCGGGTCCACTCGGCCACGTTGCCGATCAGGTCCAGGGCGCCGGCGGTCGAGGCCCCCTCGGGCCGGGAGCCCACCCGGTCGGGCCGCTCCAGCCCACAGCCCTGGCCCACGTCGTCGGGGACGGTCGCCACGGTGCAGCCCACCGGGGCGTCACCCCACGGGTGGTCGCCCCAACCGAGCGCACGCTCCCACTCGGTGGTGGTGCACAGGCGCCGCCCGGTCCAGCGGCAGAAGTCCCGGGCCTGCTCCCGATCCACGCAGGTGATCGGCAGGTCGTCGTCGCCCAGTCCCGCCGTGCAGCCGGGCTCGCGGCCCGCGGGGGTGCAGCCGCGCAGGTAGGCGCAGCGGGCGTAGGCGCCGACGGTGACCTCGAGCTGGTCGATCCAGGCGGGACCGTCGATGCCCTCGTTCGGGATCACGCCGCCATGAGCGTCGAAGCAGGCCGGGGGTGCGGAGCCTTCGCCCCGCCAGTGTGTGCTGTGGGGACAGCGCTCGCTCAGCTCGCCGAGTTCCTCGACGATCACCACGGCATCGTCCGTGTCCTGGGCGGGCACCACCACCGGGTCGGGGCGCGAGCGAGGCTCGGCTTCGGCCGCGCCTCCCACGGTCAGCGGGACCAGCAGCAGGCCGACCGTGAAGGCCAGGACGGACCGCAGCGTGCCACCGTCGCCCACGTGTACGGTGCTGCGGGCGACCTCGCCCAGGCTCTGGGTGGCCGCCCGCAGGTGCGGTCGGCGCTCTCGCAGGCGGTCTTCGAGCTCTGCCAGGGCGATGGGGTAGACCGGCGCCAGCGCCAGCACGCCGTTGCGCTGGAATTCGCCGTCTGCATCGCGCCACCGTGCGCGGAGGAGCAGCAGTGGTCCCCAGCGGGAGCAGGCCTCGAGGTCGGTGAGCCGGGTCCGGGTCTGGCGACCGCCCCGCTCCACGTAGAGCCAGGTGTCGTCGACGGACAGGGTCCGGCGGGCCGGCCGGGACAGCTCCCAGGCGGCCACGCCGGTCTGCACCAGGGCCAGGAAGAAGGCGCTCAGGCCGATCAGGCGCCGCGCCCACGGCAGAGCCTCCCAGCCCGGCAGGATCTGGAGGGCCAGGACCAGGGCAGGCAAGGCCACGGCCAGCGCCAGCCCCACACAGGCCGCACCGACCAGGCCTTGGCGGGACTCGCTCGGGGCCAGGCGCCAGTCGCGACCCCGGGTCCGGCTGGCCGCACGGACCTCGCCGGTCGTCACCGCGCGGGTCGTTCCGCTCAGGTACTCGACCGCTTCGCCCAGGTCCTGAAAGCGGCCGTCGCTCGAGGTGCTGCAGGCCCGCTCTACGAATTCCGCCAGCCAGGCGGGCATCCCGGCCTGCTCCGTGAGCCACCACATGCGGTGGCGGAGGGGAATCTCGCTGACCAGGTTGCCGCTCACCGCGAACAACAGGCTGGCCGCGACGCTGTAGGTGTCGCTCCGCGGACCGGGCTCGGTGAGCTGGACCTCTGGCGCCGCGAAGTCCAGGCGGAGGAGCTCGCGGGCCCTGGCCCCGGTCGCGGCCTTGCGGGGGCCCAGCCACCCGAGGGCGACGACGCGACAGGTGGAGAGGTGGTTGCCGACCAGCCAGATGTTCCAGGGGTTCAGGTCCCCGTGGGTCCCGCGCCCCGAGCGCTCCAGGTCCTGGAGGAGCAGCAGCAGCTCCTCGCTGATGCGCTGGAGGGCGGCCTCCGGTAGTCCGTCTTCGTGGCGTCCGGCGGCGGCCGCCAGCGAGATGCCCTGGAGGTCATCGAGCACGAGCCAGAGGCCGCGCCGGGCTTGATCATCGGCCTGCACCACCTCGCGCACGCGGGGCACCCGCGGTGAGGGCCACCCGTTCAGCGCCGAGACGGCGCGCTTCACCCGTGGCGGGACCCCGGACTGCTCGCAGGGGCCGAGCCACTCGAGCAGCACCGCGGCGTCGGTCCCGTGGTCGTAGGCCCGGTACCGGGCCACGTCTCCGGCGCCGTCCAGGACCTCGAGGATCTGGAAGCGCGCTCCGACGACTTCGTCGAGCGCCAGTGACGGTCCCCGCGTCGGCATCCACCCTCCCCCGAAGGACACAGGATCCCACATGGGGCCCTCTTGGGGAAGCGCCGAGCTTGGCGCGCGTTCACTCTTGACATTGCAAGAGCTGCCTCGAGGTGGGAGGATCCGGCGGAAGGAGGTGCAGAATGACGACGGGAACCACGAACTGGGCCGCGGTGGCGGTGGCGACGGTGCTGATCTTCGCGTCTGGAGCGGTCTACTACGGCATGGTCGGCGATGCCTGGCTGCGTGCCGCGGGGATCACCATGGAGCAGGCCCAGGGAGCGAACCCCGCGATCTACGGCATGGCCGCCCTCGGCGCGCTCTGCCACGCCTGGTTCCTCGCCCAGCTCATCAACGCCTTCGACAAGCGCGACGCCGTGGGTGGCGTGATGACGGCCTGCTTCACCTGGGGCTTCGTGGCCTTCCCGGTGACGGCCGTGCACAACGCCTTCGGCCTCAAGCCCTACGCCCTGACCGCCATCGACACCGGCCACACCCTGCTGGCGTTCGTCCTGGCCGGCGCCGTCCTGGGCGCCTGGCGGCCGAAGGAGGAGTAGCCCCCGGCAGGGTCCGACGACCCGTCAGGGGTTCAGCCACTCCAGCTCGAGCACGTAGTCGTGCTCGCCCGCGGGGCCTTCCCAGCCCAGGATCGAGACGTACCAGGTCTCTCCGGGCAGGAAGGTGTGGCCGAGGTAGCCGGCCGAGTCGAAGCCCTCGGGGTTGGCGTCGGCGACGTCCCAGCCGGCGCCGTAGAAGTTGCCGTCGCCGTCGTGGAAGTTGAGGTCCAGGTTGACGTCGCCGTTGGGCCAGCCGACGTAGATCCGCGCACCCATCTCCTCGGGGACCTGGAAGGCGTACACGTCCCAGTCGCCGTACTCCCAGTAGGGGTCGGCCTCGGTGAAGGACATGATCCCCTCGACCTGGTCCACGAAGCCGGGTCCGCTCGGCACGGGGAGCACCTGGGCCTGGTCCAGGGCCTCGGGGTCGAGGCCGTAGGTCTCGTAGATGGTGTAGACGTCGTTGGGCTCGACCTCGGGCTCGACCCAGCCGACGATCTTGGGCGCGACGGTGTCCAGGGTGATGTCGGGCATCAGGACGCGCTCGCCCATGCTGGCCCCGAGCTCGACCTCCTCGCGCTCGGCGGCCGCCAGGTCCACCCGCGGGACCTCGCTGTTGAAGAGCGCACCGGCGGAGATCCCTGAGTTGATGGTGCCGAAGTCCCCGGCCAGCAGGTCCACCGTGTCCACGCCCTCGGTGACCGTCACCACGGTGGCGTCCCCCTGCTGGGTCTCGCCGACCTCGCGCAGGAACATCATCTCGTACACGCCTGTCCAGGTGTGGCTCCGCCGGTCCAGGGTCCAGGAGTGCACCGCCGCACCACCGACCGGGTCCCCTGGAGACAGCGCGTCGTCGAAGGGCAGGTAGGCCCCAGCCACCATGCCGCTGGAGTCCGGGTCCAGGCCGCTGATGTCCAGGGTGTAGGTCGGGTCCTGGTCCTCGTCGTTGGTCACGGCCGCGACCAGGATCGCGTAGCGAGTGCCGGCCACCAGGCCGTCGTGGCTGAAATTGAGCAGGCCGTCCCAGCCCTGGGTGCTGAGCAGGACCAGGTCCGCCGGCACGGCCTGGTCGTCCAGGTCGTCCAGGTCGACCAGGGCCACCTGGTAGACCAGGGTCTCCGGCTCGCCGGTGTCGCCGGTGTCGCCAGTCGTGCCGGTGTCTCCCGTGGACGCGGTCGTGCCGGTGTCCGAGGTGCCGGTCGAGCCGGTGTCCCCGGACCCCGAGTCGCCACGGGTGACCCCCGTGCCGGTGTCGCCGGTGTCCCCGAGCGTGCCGGTGCTCCCGGTGTCTCCGAAGCCGGTGTCGCCGGTGTCGCCGGTGTCGCCGGTGTCGCCGGTGGTGCCGGTGAGCCCGGTGTCCACGCTGCCGGTGTCGGTCGGGGTGCCCGTCGCCGTGTCCGTGTCCGTGGACCCGGTGCTCGGCGGCGGCGGTCCCGGCGGCACGACACCGCCGAAGTGGAACGCCACCTCGAGGACGGGATTGCTGCCTGCCGTGAAGGCGTAGTAGTCCACGTCGCCGTAGTACTCCAGGTTGCCCTTGGGCGGCCCGAAGCGGCGGGCCTCGCCCGTGGCGCGGAACCACCGGGCCGTCTGCGTGCCGAGGTCCACGGCCTGGTCCCAGCCGTCGCGGACGTCGTCGCGGTCGTCTCCCTCCTCGGCGTACACGCCGGGCGGGATGACCACTGTTCCGGAGAGCAGGGTGCGGTCGATGGCGAGCTCGTCCTTGCAGGCGGCGAGTGTGAGCAGCGGGGCTCCGACCAGGAGCAGGCCGAGGGTGTGGGTCGTGCGGTGCATCAGAACTCTCCCCGCAGGCCCAGGCGGGCCCAGCGTCCGCGCTGGTAGCTGTAGGGCTGCCAGTACAGCGGCGCCCCCGTGGTCTCGTCGACGTAGACGCCTTCGCCGTCCTCGTCGCCGTAGATGTCCCACACCGACGTGACCGAGCGGCTGTTGAACACGTTGAAGATGTCGATGGTCACGTCGAAGGAGACCCGGTCCAGGTCCACGTGCACGCCGGTGCGCACGTCGGTCTGGCTCCATGCCGGCAGGCGGTCCGGGTTGTCGCCGTCGTCGCCCCAGCTGTACCAGTCCCCGTAGTAGTCGTTGTAGTAGAGCTTGCGGACGGGCTCGCCGGACATGAAGGCGATGTCCCAGCCGGCCAGCACGCCCAGGGTGGCCGGACCGACCACGATGGCGTCGGGCTTGCGCCAGGTGCCTTGCACGTTGAACACGTGGGTGACGTCGTAGGGCAGGTAGCCCTCCTCGTACTGACGCTGCTCGGGGATGTCGAAGTAGGCGCTGGCCACGTGGTCGCCGTTTGTGCCGTAGGCCTCGGACCAGGTGTAGTTGGCGTTGATGCCCCAGCCCTCGGTCCACTCCTTGGACAGGGAGACCTCGACCGCGTCGTAGCGGGTGTAGAGGTCGTCAGCGGTGCGCAGGCGGTAGATCGCCTCGTTGCTGCCGTTGCGGTAGCCCACGACGTCGGTGCCGTCCTCGTTCCAGATGAGGTTGACCTCGTCGTCCTCCCAGAAGCCCTGGGCCTTCTCGTGGACCCAGGTGACGTCGATGGAGACACTGTCTCCGATGGCCTGGGTGAGGCCGACGTTGAATTCGTCGGAGTAGGGGTTGTCCAGGTCGTCGTGGGCCTCGAAGCCCGACGCCACCGAGTAGAGCGGCTCCTCGGCCCAGTCCTCGGCCTCGGGGTCCCAGCCGTACACGGCGTAGCTGGTGTCCTGCTTGATCAGCAGGTCGCTGATGTAGAGGAAGCCCGTGTCGTAGAAGCGGCCGTAGTAGGCGTGCAGGCTGGTGCGCCCGTCGCCGAAGACGTCGATGGCGGCGCCCAGGCGCGGCGCGATCTTGGCGGACCGGAAGATCGACTCCCCCACGTCGTTCTGCAGGTCGGAGTAGTCCAGGCGCAGACCCGGGCGCACGGTCAGGCGATCGATGGGCTGCCAGACATCCTGCAGGTAGACGCTGATCAGGCCGGCGGAGACCTGGCTCTCCCAGTCTGTGGCGTACTCCTCGCGGAAGGAGGGGGTGTAGCCCTGGAGGTTCTCCGGGTCGCCGTCGTGGGTGTAGTAGTCGACCCCGTACTTGATGCCGGGCCAGATGGTGTGAGCCGTCATGTGCTCGGCCGCGATGCCCGCCTTGACGGCGTGCTGGCCGAGCAAGTCGGTGTACCAGGTGGCGGCCGAGTTCAGGCTGTAGCGCTTGCGGTCGTTGTAGCTGGCGTAGGGGTAGGCGCCGAAGCCGTAGCCGTCAGGGTCGGCGGGCAGCCAGTAGTCGGCCGGGTAGTCCGGCTGGGCGAAGGTGTCGGTGCAGTAGCCGGTGTCGTCGTAGCTCTGGCAGTCCTCCCAGGCGACGGGAGTGACGTCGATGGAGAAGGTCTGGTAGAAGGCCTGGCTCTCGACCTGCAGGTCGTCTCTTGGCATCCACAGGTGGCCGACGCTGCCGAACCAGCCGCTCTCCCGCTGGATGATCTCGGAGCCGGGCAGCAGGTGGGCCGAGTCGGCCTCGTAGGCGTCGATGTTGTCGTGCCGGGTGAGGTCGCCCTGGATCTGGCCCCAGACCCGGTGCGTGCTGGACGGCTGGTAGGTGAGCTTGCCGAACCAGTAGAGCGAGCGGCCCTGGTACGGCGAGACCTCGTTGTACGGGGTGCCGGTGATGGGGTCGTCCCCGCGGGGCAGGGCCAGGTTGCCCGGGTCCTGGCCGATCAAGCTGCGGTCGGCCTGGAAGCTGGTGAAGAACCAGAGCTTGTCCTGGATGACCGGACCGCCGACGTTCAGGGCGGCCTGGAAGTCGGAGTACTCGCTGGGGATCTCGTCCTCGGAGAAGCTCTCCAGGGCCGTGGAGCCGTAGAGGATGGTGGCGGTGGCCTCGAACTCGTTGCCACCGCTCTTGGTCACCACGTTGACCGCGCCACCCAGGGAGCGGCCGTACTCGGCGTCCATGCCGCCGGTGATGATCTGCACCTCTTCGATGGCGTCGTAGTTCATGTTCGCCGACCACGTGTTGGTCATGGGGTCGGAGGTGTTCACGCCGTCGATGTAGAACTGGTTGGAGCTGTCGAACCCGCCGTGCATGTTCGGGTTGCCGTCGCCGTCGTCGACCACGCCGGGGGCCGAGGTGAGCAGCGACTGGTAGTTCCGGCCGGCCGAGGGCAGGTCCTTCAGGATGTCGCTGTTCAGCGTCACGCCGGTCTGGGTCTTCTCCGTGTCCACGACAGGGCTCTCGGCGACCACGATGAACTCCTCGCCGGCCGTGGCGAGGGTCATCTCGATGCGCAGGGTCACGGTCTTGCCGATCGAGACCTGGACCCCTTCGGCAGTCCAGGTGTTGAACCCGGGCTTCTCGGCCGAGACCACGTAGGTCCCGGGAGGCAGGCCGACGAAGCGGAAGCGCCCGTCGAACGGGGTCTGGGCCGAGCGCTCGCCCTGGAGGTTGGGCGACCGGGCCGTGATCACGACGCCGGGGATCTCGAGCCCCCCGTCGTCGAGCACCTGGCCGACGATCTGGCCGGTCAGGTCGACCGCGTGGGCGGGGAGGGAGAGCGTGGCCGCGCAGACGACCAGCAGCAGGGCACGCAGCACACGCATGAGCCGCATTTCGCACCGGGGTGGAGGGACCGGTCATCCTACAACCGGCGGCCCGGGCCGCACAGATCTACCGGTAGATGCCCGCCTTCCAGAGCGCGTCGACCAGCCCGATCACCCGCTGCACGTCGGGGCTCGTCGCGTCCTCCAGGGGGACGTCCAGCAGCTCCAGGAGCTGGCGGTTCGCGTTGCGCAGCTCGGCGACCGCGACCCGGGCGAGCTTGAGCTGCAGGTGCGCCGCGGCCGCGCCGTCGCTGTACCAGAGCTTGCCGAAGGTCCCGGCGTCCAGCTCGGCGTAGCGGCCCTCCTCCAAGGCTCGCAGGGTCGCGGTGCGAGGCCCCGGATCCAGGAGGGAGACGTGGCCGAGCAGGGTGCCGGGTTCGACGTAGGCCAGGTGGACCGGCCCCTGGGATCCTTCGCGCACCAGCTCGAAGACACCGTCGAGCACCACGATCAGGGCGTCGCCCGCGGTGCGCTCCCGGAACACCACGTGGTCGGCCTCGACCGAGCGCTCCACGAAGCAACAGGCCAGGCTCACGGCCTCGCGCACTTCGAGGCCGCGGAAGAGCTCGGTGTCCTGGAGCTTCACGTCAGCGCCTGGCGCAGGTAGGCGGAGAGTCGTTTCGCCCAGGTGTCATCGACCTCGCCCGGGTCGACGTCGGAGACCACGCGCTCGATGCGGCTGAGCAGATCCAGGGGACCCGCGCCCCGCAGGGCGTCCTGGAGGAGGGCGATGCGAGCGTCGGTCTGGCGCAGGCGGTGGCAGGTCCGCCGGGTGATGGCCCGCAGCAGCGCCTCGGCGGCCGGGTCCCGCTCGCCCAGCAGGGCATTGAACAGGCTCCGGCCGAGCACCAGGCCTGTCAGGGCCGTCAGCGCCACCGCGGTCGCGGAGCGGGGGGCTGGGGAGAGCACCGCGAGCTCCCCGAAGACGTCGCCTGGTCCGACCCGGGCCAGCTCCACCACCTCGCCGCCGCCGGTGTCACAGCGCAGGGAGACCTGTCCCGAGACCACCACGATCAGGGTGTCCCCGGCGTCGCGTTCCTCGAACAGCACCTCGCCCGGTTCGGCGGTGACCGGTCCCAGGATCTCCAGGAACCTCGCTGCAGCGCTCCCGTTCAGGCCGGGAAACAGGTGTTCCGTGGGGATGTCCGGGGTCGCTCCGGCCATGTCAGGCCCCTATGGTCCGCGCCCGGTCCGGGCCAGCGGTGTCGGGTCTCGCGTGGGGTCGAGACAGGGACTTGACGTGTCCAGAGAAAGGTGTGAGTCTCCTGTGGGGATCGTGCCGCTCCAGGCCCCATCCCTCCCCGCCGCGCCAGCCCCCCATCGCACCCCCCGCCACGCCGACCCGCCCGGCAGAAGAGGCCCACTCGATGCGTCGAGACCGCTACATCC
>CAYFPX010000069.1:0-1244 GCA_964344945.1 uncultured Enterobacterales bacterium | reverse complement strand
CCGTCCCGGAGGCGCTCACCGTCGAGTCGCCCCTGAGCCGGCCGCCGTCGGTGGAGCAGGCCCCACGCCCGGTCACCGAGCTGCCGTTCGAGCCCGTCCGGCGAGAAGAGCCGCCCGCCGACTCCCTGGAGCTGCAGCTCGTCGCCTCGTCCATCGCGCCCGTGGAGGTGCCCGAGGCGACCCTGAGCGTGGCGGCGGTCGAGGTGCCCGCGGTGGCCAGCCTCGCCGAGGTGGCCTCGGCGCCGGTCGTGGAGGCCGAGCCCGTGGCGCCGCCCCAGGTCGCGCCGGTGGTCGTGCCCCCGGCCCCCGTACCCGCCACGCCCTCCGCCCTCGATCGCGGTGGCTACAGCCTGCTGGCGGCCGATGTCAGCCACAGCCTGGCCCGCACCGTCCAGCGGCAGGCCGGCGATGACGCCGACGTGCTCACCGCGGTCTTCAGCCGCATCTTCATGTGGGATCTGGACCTGCGCCGCGACGTCCAGCGGGGCGACGAGATCGCCATGGTGCACGGCCCGGGCGTGGACCCGGCGAACCCGGAGCTGCCCGTCGCCACCTACAAGAGCAACAAGCTGCGCCGGACCCTGAGGGCCTACCTCTACCAGGCCCAGGGCGATGCCTACGCCAGCTACTGGGACACCGACGGCGTCGAGGTCCCGCGGCGCCTGGTCGGCGGCCCGATCGAGGCCTACGCCCAGATCACCTCCCTGCTGAAGGACCGTCCGAACCACCACGGCGTCGACTTCAAGGCCGACATCGGCACGCCGGTCTTCTCGCCCAAGGCCGGCACCGTCACCCGGGTGAACTGGAACACCCGCGCCAACGGCGGCTGCGTCGAGGTCCGCTACGCCGACGGCACCCTCGCCCGCTTCCTCCACCTCAGCGGCAACAGCGGCAACAGCACGGCGCCCCACCTGCACTACGAGCTGTCCCGCGGCAAGACCTACCTGGATCCGCTCGACTACCACGGCACCGTGCGCCGCAAGCTCGAAGCCTCGGCGATGGCGGACTTCCGTCGGGAGGTCGCTCGGCTCGACGGTCTTCTGGGCGAGTCCTTCGCCGGGAGGTAGCGAGCCTGGCTCGTAGCGCGGAGCGCGCGGGCTGGGGCACCGCGGCCTGCGTTCTCGTCCGACGCTCGGCAGCCCCCAGCTGAGTGTCACCCCCCGGAGGGCACCGCGCCCGTGGCTGGTGATGTCAGCACCCCACCCCGAATGCGACGGTGGTGACAGCACCCCCCCTCGGGTGCG
>CAYFPX010000068.1:28658-32681 GCA_964344945.1 uncultured Enterobacterales bacterium | reverse complement strand
GAGATTGCTCGGGTCGTGACCTGGCACCTCTCGTGCTCAGGGCTGCCGCATGGCCCTGGCACACCAGCAGACGTCCTCCACCGACCACGAACAGGCTGCCCCGGAACAAGGGGGCGGACAGCGCACCTCCGGCGGGCGCGGCAACGGCCACGCGAACGCGGAGCGCGGGGACGGCGAAGCCGGAGCGACCGTGGACCTGGTGCGCCGCATCGAGAAGACCTTCGGGCGGTGGGAGGAGGCCATCGCCTCCTCCCAGGCCCGGTTGACCAGCTCCGAGCAGCAGAGCCGGTCGTCGCCCCAGCGGAACCCGGGGTCGTAGGGGCGGGGAGGGAAGAGGAGCAGCACAGGCGCAAGAGCGCAGAGCAAGGCTGCAAGCGCACGCCGCCCCCCGCCCGGGACAGGGAGGCTGGACTCTGTCTGGCGCCGTGTGGCCCATCGAGTCCTGGGCGTCGCGGCAGGTCGACCCCCTCACGCGGCCTCGACGACCTCACAAGATCGCACCGGAGAGGACTGGGGCGGACGAGCTTCGACCGGGTGGTAGGCTCGTGGAGTGGCTTCGAATTGCCTATCCCCTCCCCTGGCCCGATGACCCGGAGCTCGAGGCCGCGCTTGCGGATCAGCGACGCATCGACCCCGAGCTCTAGCAGGCTGGCGCTCGACACGAACCGCAACTCAGACCTCGCCAGCGGCGAACCCCACATCGGCGAGCTCGTGGTCGCGGCCGACGAGCTGTGGATGCCCTTTGTGCACTTCGAGCGACTGCCCCAGGTGCAGCGGATCTGACACGTGGGCGTCCTGCTCGCACTGCTCGCCTGCACCCCGGTCAAGGTCCCGGTGCCACCCGGGGTGCTCACGGTCTCCCAGGAGGCCCAGGCGACCTGGATCCGCAACTTCAACCCGCTCCTGCCCCACGGCATGGCCCGGTGGCCGACCAAGAACGGCATCTACGAGCCCCTGATGATCTGGAACCCGCTCCAGGGCGAGCGGGTCGGCTGGCTGGCCACCGAGGCGCGCTGGGTCGGCGGCACCACCGAGCTCGAGCTGGGGCTGCGGGAGGGGGTGAAGTGGTCGGACGGCGCCGCCTTCGACGCCGACGACGTGGTGTTCACCTTCCACCTCATCCGCGAGCACCCGGGCCTCGACGACCGGGGGGTCTGGAAGGACCTGCTCGCGGTGGAGGCGGTGGACCCACACCGGGTGAGGGTGCGCTTCGCCAGGCCCAACGCACCGGGCATCGACCGGGTGGCGGGACAGGTCATCGTGCCCCAGCACGTCTGGGCCGAGGTGGCGGACCCCACCGCCTGGACCAACCCGGACCCGGTGGGCACGGGCCCCTTCACCGAGGTCCAGCGCTTCGAGACCCAGGTCTGGGAGCTCGGCCGCAACCCCCACTACTGGCAGCCCGACAAGCCAGCGGTCGAGGCCCTGCGCTTCCCGGCCTTTCCGGGCAATGAACAGGCGACCCTGGCCCTGATCGACGGCGAGGTGGACTGGGCCGGAGCGTTCGTGCCGGCCATCGACCGGATCTTCGTGGGCCGGGACCCCGAACACCACCGCTGGTGGTTCCCGGCCGTGGGCGGCGCCATCCACCTCTACCCGAACAACACGGTCGCGCCCCTTGACCGCGCCGAGGTCCGCAAGGCCCTGAGCCTGGCCCTGGACCGGGACCTGATCTGCCAGGTCGCGATGTACGACTACACCTCCCCCGCCGACGCCACGGGCCTGAGCGAGGGCTACGCGGCCTGGAAGGATCGCGACGCGGTCGCCGCCGGCGACTGGGTGGCCCACGACCCCGCGGCGGCAGAGGCCCGGCTGGACACAGCGGGCCTGGTGCGGGGGCCCGACGGCTGGCGCCGAGGCACCGACGGAGAGCCGCTGGACCTCACCCTGATCACGGTGAGCGGTTGGTCGGACTGGGTCCGGGCCGCGGGCATCATCACCCGGAGCCTCGCGGCGGTCGGGGTGCGGGCGAGCGTGAAGACCCTGGACTTCGGCGCCTGGATCGAGCGGGTCCAGCGCGGGGACTTCGACCTGACCCTGGGCTGGGGCCTGGCGGGCTCGACCCCGCACCCGGTCTACCGGGGGCTGTTGTCGGCGGGGACCGCGAAGGCCGTGGGCGAGGTGGGCAACACCAACTGGCACCGGCACGCCAGCGAGGAGGCCGACGCCCTGCTGCTGCAGTTCGAGCAGTCCCCCGACCCGGGCTCCCAGCTCGCTGCGGTGCACGCCCTGCAGCGCTTGATGGTCGCCGAGGCCCCGTCCCTCCCGCTGTTCTGGGCGCCGTCCTGGGGCGAGGCGAACACCCGCCGCTTCACGGGCTTCCCCTCCCCAGGCGACCCCTACGCCCGACTCTCGCCGAACACCGGCGCGGAGTCCCTGCTGGTCCTGACCCGCCTGGAGCCGCGGTGAGGGCCGCCCTGAAGGTGCTCGCGCGGCGGGTCGGGCTCTACGCCGTGGCGGCCTGGGCAGCGGTGACCCTGAACTTCCTGCTGCCCCGGCTGATGCCCGGCGATCCCGCCAGCGTGATGCTCGCCCGCTTCCAGGGCCAGCTGGAGCCAGAGGCGCTGGTGGCCCTGCGGGAGACCTTCGGCCTGACCGAAGCCGGGCTCTGGACCCAGTACGTCCAGTACCTGGGCCACCTGCTGCGGGGGGATCTGGGCACCTCGATCGCCTACTTCCCCGCGCCGGTGTCCGAAGTCCTGCTGGAAGCCCTGGGCTGGACCGTGCTGCTGGCGGGGTCGGCCCTGGGCATCAGCTTCACCCTCGGCACCCTGCTCGGCGCCGTGGTGGCCTGGCGCCGAGGGGGCTGGCTCGACCGCTGGGTGCCGCCGCTGCTGTCCTTCGTCGGCGCGTTCCCCTACTTCTGGCTGGCGATGCTCCTGCTGGCGGTGTTCGGCTTCCAGCTGCGCTGGGCGCCCACCCGGCACGCCTACGCCGACGGCCTCACCCCGGGGCTGGACCCGACCTTCCTGGTGAGCGTCGCCCAGCACCTGGCGCTGCCGCTGCTGACCCTGGTGCTGGCCAGCTTGGGGGGCTGGGTGCTGGCGATGCGGGCGACGATGATCGGCGTGCTGGGCGACGGGCCGGTGACCTGGGCCCGGGCCCGAGGCCTGCCGAGTCGCTGGATCCTGTGGCGCGTGGCGGCTCGGAGTGCGCTCCTGCCCAGCCTGACCGGCTTCGGCATGGCCCTGGGCTACGTGCTCGGCGGCACGCTGCTCACCGAGATCATCTTCGGCTACCCCGGCCAGGGCTACCTGCTGCTCCAGGCGGTCCAGGCCCAGGACCACCCGCTGATGCAGGGCATCTTCCTGACCATCACCCTGGCCGTGCTCGCCGCGAACCTGCTGGTGGACGCCCTGGCCGTGGCCCTGGATCCGAGGGCCAGGACGTGACCGGCTGGGGCGCCTTGTGGGAGGGGATCTGGCAGCACCCAGGGGCGCGGCTCGGCGTGGTGCTGGTCGGGATCTTCGGGGCGCTGGCCGTGGTGGGGCCGTGGCTGGTGGGCGATCCCACCGCCTACGTGGCGACCCCGCTCCAGCCACCGTCCTGGGCCCACTGGCTCGGCACCACCGGCCAGGGCCAGGACGTGCTCGCCCAGACGATCTGCGGGGCGCGGCCGACCCTGCTGGTGGCCCTGGCGGTGGGGGTCAGCGTGGTGGCGATCGGGGCCCTCGTCGGCGGGCTGGCGGGCTTCGTCGGCGGGCGCCTGGACGGCCTGGTGAGCCTGGCGATCAACGTGACCCTCGTGCTGCCCGGCCTGCCCCTGATGGTCGTGCTGGCCGCCTGGCTGCCTCCGGGTCCGGCGAGCATCTGGGCGGTCCTGGTGCTGACGGGCTGGGCCTGGAACGCGCGGGTGATCCGCGCGGCGACCCTGACCCTGCGGGACCGAGACTTCGTGCAGGCCGCGGTGTCGGTCGGCGAGTCCCCCCTGCGCATCGTGTGGGTCGAGCTGCTGCCGAACCTGCTGTCGCTCCTGACCACCTGCTTCATCGGCGCCACGGTCCACGCCATCGGCGCTCAGGT
>CAYFPX010000068.1:17069-28648 GCA_964344945.1 uncultured Enterobacterales bacterium | reverse complement strand
GAATTCCTGGGCCTGGGGGACGTGGGCCTGGTGACCTGGGGCACCAACCTCTACTGGGCCACCAACGACGCCGCCTTGCTCACGGGCTCCTGGTGGACCTTCGTGCCGACCGGGCTGGGAGTCGCGCTGGTGGGCTTCGGGCTCACCCTGGTCACCTACGGGGTCGACGAGCAGACCAACCCGCGCCTGCGCAGCGAGCGGCTCTGGCAGGCCCTGCTGGGCAGCGCCCTCGCCGACCGGGCGCTCACCCCCGTGGCCCCGCACCTGAGGCCCGACGATGGCTGAGCCCCTGCTGTCCTGCAGAGAGGTGAGGGTGGGCTTCGCCACACCCGACGGACTGGTCGAGGCCGTGCGCGGGGTGTCCCTCGACGTCGGAGCCGGAGAGCTGGTGGGCATCGTGGGGGAGTCCGGCAGCGGCAAGTCCACCCTGGTCCAGGCGGTGCTGCGCAACCTGGGGCCGCCGGCGGTGGTGACCGGCGGACAGGCCTGGTTCGAGGGCCAGGACCTGTTCGGCCTGGACTCGGCGGGCATGGCCGCGATCCGCTGGCGACAAGCCTCGATCGTGCTCCAGGCGGCCCTGGACAGCCTGAGTCCCGTCCGCCGGGTCGGAGATCAGCTGGCGGACACCCTCGCGGCCCACGACCCGGCCCTGGCGGCAGATCCGGCGGCCCGCCGGGCGCGGTGCGCCGAGCTGCTCCAGTGGGTCGAGCTCGACCCCTCCCTGCTCGACGCCTGGCCCCACCAGCTGAGCGGGGGCATGCGACAGCGGGTGGTGCTGGCCGCGGCCCTGGCGCTGCGGCCGCGCCTGGTGGTGTTCGACGAGCCCACCACCGCACTCGACGTGCTGGTGGAGCGCCAGATCCTGCGGCGGGTGCTGGCCCTGCAGCGGGAGCTCGGCTTCGCGATGCTGTTCATCACCCACGACCTGGCGCTGCTGCGAGAGGTGGTGGATCGGGTCGCCGTGATGCACCAGGGGGAGCTGGTCGAGGTCCTGGAGCGGGCGAGCTGGGACACCGGCGGGAGCCACCCGGTCACGCGGAGCTTGTGGCAGGCGCTGCCGTCGCCGGGCGGCCCGGCGGGGCCGTCGCCCTCCTCGGCACCGGCGCCGGACCGCCCTCCCCTGCTCCGGGTCCGCGGGCTGCGGAGGACCTTTCGGCGGCCCGACGGTCGCACCGTGGTCGCCGCCGACGGCGTGGACCTGGACCTGCGACCCGCCGAGGCCGTCGCCCTGGTGGGGGCCTCCGGCAGCGGCAAGAGCACCGTGGCCCGCCTGATCGCGCGGCTGCTGCCCGCCGACGGGGGCGAGGTGCGGTTGGGCGATCAGGACCTGCTGGCCCGACGCCTCACCCGGGCGGACCGACGGCGCATCCAGGTGGTGTTCCAGGACCCCTTCGCCTCCCTGAACCCTGCGCACTCCGTCCTGCACGCGGTGTCCCGGCCCTTGCTGCGCCACGGACTCTGCGGCCGGGCAGAGGTCCGGGAGCGGGCGGCCGAGCTGCTCGCAGACGTGGGCCTGACCCCACCCGAAGACTTCCTCGACCGGCACCCCCACGCCCTGAGCGGCGGCCAGCGCCAGCGGGTGGCCATCGCCCGGGCGCTGGCCTGCCAGCCGGAGGTGCTCATCGCCGACGAGCCCACCTCGATGCTCGACGTCACCCTTCGGCTGGGCATCCTGCAGCTCCTGGCTCGGCTGCGCCACGAGCGCTCCCTGGCGCTCCTGCTGATCACCCACGACCTGGTCACGGCGCAGGTGCTCGCGGATCGGGTCCTGGTGCTGGACGAAGGGCGGGTCATCGAGGAGGGACCCACCGCTCGGGTGATGGGAGACCCCTCCCACCCCACGACCCGGGCCCTGGTGGCCGCCGCGGCCCCGGGCTGGTCCGAGGAGTCCTCTCCATGACCCGCCTGCGCTTCCCGCCCGGCTTCACCTGGGGTGCCGCCACCTCGAGCTACCAGATCGAAGGCGCACACGACGCCGACGGCCGCGGGCCCTCGATCTGGGACACCTTCTGCCGCACGTCCGGCAAGGTGGCCCGGGGCGAGACCGGCGACGTGGCCTGCGACCACTACCACCGCTTCGCCGGCGACATCCGCTGCATGGCCGAGCTGGGCCTCCAGGCCTACCGCTTCTCCATCGCCTGGCCCCGAGTCTTCCCCACGGGGCTGGAGGCCCGGCCGAACCAGGCGGGCCTGGACTTCTACGAGCGGCTGGTGGACGCACTCCTGGAGGAAGGCATCGCGCCTTGGGCCACGCTCTACCACTGGGACCTGCCCCAGGGGCTCCAAGAGGCTGGCGGCTGGCCCTCCCGAGATGTCCTCGGTCCCTGGCTGCGCTACGTCGAGGCGGTCGCCGCGCGGCTCGGGGACCGGGTCCGCCACTTCATCACCCACAACGAGCCCTGGTGCGTCGCCCACCTCGGGCACTTCGTCGGCGAGCACGCGCCCGGGCACCACAGCTTCCCCGAGGCCCTGGCCGCCAGCCACCACGTGCTGCTGACCCATGGCCTGGCGGTGCCCCGGATTCGTGACCTGGCACCGGGGGCCCAGGTGGGCCTCACCCTGAATCTCAGTCCCGCAGTGCCAGCGTCCCCCAGTGCCGCCGACGCCGAGGCCGCTCGCTGGCACGACGGCTGGTTCAACCGCTGGTACCTGGAGCCGGTCTGCGGCCGGGGCTACCCGGAGGACATGGTGGCGGACTACCGGGCGGCCGGCCACCTGCCCGCGGGCCCCCTGCCCTGGCTCGTCGACGGCGATCTCGAGGCCATCGCGGCGCCCCTCGACTTCCTCGGGGTCAACTACTACAACCGGGCCATCCTGCGGGGAGCAGAGGCCGGCAACCAGCCGCGGACCGTGCCGGAGCCCCCGCCGGAGCGGTGCACGGACATGGGGTGGGAGGTCTGGCCCGAGGCGCTCACCGACCTGCTGGTGCGGCTCGACCGGGACACCGGGGGTCTGCCCCTGGTCATCACCGAGAACGGCTGCGCCTACGGCGACGGCCCTGGGGAGGACGGCCGGGTGCGCGACACCCGCCGCGTCGCCTACCTCGACGGCCACCTGAGGGCCTGCCACGCGGCTCTGGCCCAGGGCGTGCCGCTGGTCGGCTACTTCGCCTGGAGCCTGCTGGACAACTTCGAGTGGGCCTGGGGCTACGAGAAGCGCTTCGGGCTGATCTGGGTCGACTTCGAGACGCAGCAGCGGGTGCCCAAGGACTCGGCGCGGTGGTACGCGGCGGTGATCGCCAGATCCGGCCTGACCGGGTAGGGATCCCGCCCTTGCTGGAGACCTCCCATGTCCGACATCCACCAGCTCACCGAGTCCCCCCGCCACTACGTCGGCATCCGCCGGCAGGTCCCGGTCACCGAGCTGAGCGCCTACTTCATGGAGGTGCTGCCCAAGGTCCACAACTGGGTCACGGCCCAGGGCCTGCAGCCGGCGTCGATGCCCTGCGCGATCTGGCACGGGATGGACATGGCGACCGGCATCGCCGACTGCCAGGCGGGCATCTTCCTGAGCGAGCCGAGCGAGGGCGAGGGCGAGATCAGCGGAGGCGCGACCCCGGGTGGGGAGCTCCTGCGCATCCTGAACAGGGGGCCCTACGACACCGTGCCCAACGCGTGGAAGGCGATCTACAGCCACGCCGCAGCCCTCGGGCGGCCACCGGGTCTCGGCTACGAGATCTACGTCGACGACCCGACCCAGGTGCCGGCAGAGGAGCTGCGCACCGAGGTGAGCTTGTTCCTGGGCTGAGAATCCGGGCTACCCTGCCCTCGTGAGCGCTCCCAGCCCGCCCCTGACCGACAAGACGGCCCTGTTCGAGGTCCAGCGGGACCGTCGGGCCAACGTCGAGATCAACGTCGGCAAGGCCTGCAACAACAAGTGCGTGTTCTGCCTGGACGGCCTGCCCAAGATGGAGGACCGCTCCTTCATCGCCTTCGAGACCATGAAGGCCGAGCTGGAGCGGTTCTACGAAGACGGCGCCCGCAGCGTGGGCTTCCTGGGCGGCGAGCCGACGACCTACCCCAGGCTCCCCCACTCCGTCGCCTACGCCCGGGAGCTCGGCTACAGCCGCATCACCATCGCCACCAACGCCACGCGGCTGCGGCTGGAGCACTACCTGGAGCGCCTGCTCGAAGCCGGTCTGACCCGGGTGACGGTCAGCACCCACGGCCACACCGCGGCGCTGGAGGACCGTCTGACCCGGGTGCCGGGCAACTTCGAGAAGAAGCAGGAGGCGCTGAGGCTCCTGGTGAAGGCCCGGGACGCCGGGCGCCTGCGGGACAACGTGAGCGTGAACATCGTGGTGAACGGCTGGAACTACAAGGTCCTGCCGAAGATGCTGAAGTACTTCTTCCAGCTGGGCATCGACGACGTCCGGGCGAACTTCATCCGCACCGAGGGCTACGCCGAAGACGACCTGAGCCTGACCCCCACCTACCAGCAGGTGGTGCCGGTCCTGGTCAAGACCGTCCTGCTCAACGAGTTCCACTGGAAGAAGAACTTCACCTTCGGCGGCTTCCCGATGTGCGTGATACCGCTGGAATTCCTGGGGAATTGGCGGCTGGCCCAGCGCTACGTGGGCGAGTTCCGGGACCTGGACACCAGCTGCAGCATCCGCCAGGAGAGCACCCACGGCCTGGCCAAGGTCGAGG
Source organism: uncultured Enterobacterales bacterium (assembly GCA_964344945.1). Classification (GTDB taxonomy): domain Bacteria; phylum Myxococcota_A; class UBA796; order UBA796; family CAJQPC01; genus CAYFPX01. The sequence continues at coordinate 23,999 of CAYFPX010000068.1, read as the reverse complement.
GCGGCCGGGCGCGGTTCAACTGGCAGGACCGCAAGCGCCACGACCTCAAGCACCACCTGGAGGCGTGCCAGGGGTGCCGCTTCGCAGACGTGTGCGAAGGGGTCTGGGGGTACTACCTGGGCGTGCACGGGCACGGGGAGTTCTCGGCCATTCCGTGAGACTCCCCGCTCCCGTGCAGGGCGCTACTTGATGCGAGCCTTGGCGATCTTCCGCAGCTCGATCAGCAGCTCCTTCTTCTTGCCGTACTGCTGAGGCGTCGCCTCGTTCTTGTTGAACGCCGGCTGGGTCTTCTTCAGCCAGAGGGCGATCTCCTTGGACCGGGGGGTCCAGGGCTTGGCCCGGGCGAGCTCCTGCTTCCACCAGAGCTTGATCTTCTGGTCGGCTTCCTTGCGGATCTTGGGCTGCTTGTTGTTGTGGGCCTCGAGCCACTTGTTGATGGCCGCGACGAGCTTCTTCGGGCCGATCTTCTCCTCGGCGTCCTGCTGGTTGCCGGACTTGCCGCCGCCGCCACCGCTGTCGTTGGTGGCCTTCTGGCCACCGCCCGAGCCGCTGGTGCTGCCGGCCTTCTGACCGCCACCCTGGGGCTGGCTGTCCTCGGCGGCTTCCTGCTTGGAGCGCTGGAGCTCGCGGCGGGCGACCTCCTGCAGCTGCTTGAGCAGGGTGGACTTCTTCTCGTACTGCTGGGGATTGGCGTTGTTGTTGTCGAACGCCGGCTGCATGTTCTGGAGCCGCTTGGCCAGGTCGCGGGTGCGCTGGGCCTCGCCCTGCTGCTTCTGGGCGTCCTTGTGGTCGTCGGCGCTGGCCTTGGCGCCGCCCGAAGGCGCCGCGGCCTCCTGGTTGGCCTCGCGGACCTGCTCCCGGTCCTCGGCGAGCTCCTGGTTGATCCAGCGGTTCAGCCGGGCGTCGGCGTTCCTCTCGGCCGCCTTGTTCCCGGACTTCCACGCCTTGTGCCAGTCCTCGATGATGTCGTTGAGCTGGGCCAGGTCGACCCGGTCGTCGGCCACGTCGCTCTTGGGCGGCGGGGGCGGCGGCGCGGGGGCAGGCTCAGCAGCGGGGGGGGGCTCGGCCGGCTTGGGCGCACAGCCCAGGGCGAGACCGACAAAGACGGCAAATCCGCCGCCCAACAGCATTCCTCTCATCAGCGTTCCTCCGGAAGGATGGGATTGAACCACCAGGCCCGCCCGAGGCTCAACACGGGCGGACCTCCCTGTCCCCCTCACCCCGCCTGCGACGCTCCCTGACGCCAGGACTCGATGAAGTGTTCCCACATGATGGCGCTCTGGTCGCCGGGGCGAACGAGCAGCAGGCGCTCCTGGGTCCGGATCTGGAGCTGGCTGCCCACATCGACGAAGCACACCTTCATGGCCTCGAAGGCCAGGTTCCAGGGCGCGTCGCCTTCGATGCGAAGGCCATCGGTCCCGAGCACCAGGCGACCGCTGGCGATGGGCTGCAGGTCGCCCTTGCCCCGGATGTGCAGCACGGCCGCGTCGCTCGCCTCCAGGGCCACGCCGTCGCTCTCCAGGCGGTCGCGGTCCCGAGCAGGAGGACGGCCGACCAGGGCCTTGGCGCGGTCCGAGGCCGCCGCCACCGACAGGCTCGGCGCCGCGCCCTCGCCCTTCATGCGGCTCAGCACGTTGACCTGCCAGGCGGCCTCGCAGCGCCCGCAGACCACGCGGCTGCCGTCGCGCTCGTCGACCTGGAGCACGTCCAGGTGCTCGCAGGCCGGACAGGCCCAGACGTAGTCCGGCAGCCCGTGGGCCAGGCGCCACCCGAGCAGCCACCCCGGCACGTGATCCGGCTCGTGGTCGATGGTGATGCGAGCGATCACGTCGTCGGTGATCTGCTCGACGTTCCAGTCCTGGGGGTAGGTGATGGGCTCGCTGTACTCCAGGTGCACCGGCACCCAGCGCGGGTAGCGGGCCCAGCGAGGCTGGCTCAGGTGCCCGGTGAGGTTGCGCACGTAGACCACCCGGGCGTCGAGCCGCTTGATCAGCCGGCCGATGCCATGACCGACCCGGGCCCGCCGGCCGTCCCAGGTCCGCAGCCCCTCGGGGAACAGGGCCACGACCTGGCCGTCGGCGTAGTGGGCCGCCAGCCGGGCCATGGAGTCCTTGTCCTTGACGAAGCGCTCCTTGGGGAAGGCGCCCAGGTTGCGCACGAGCCAGGACACGCCGGGCAGCCGGAAGAGGTTGGCCGACGCCATGTAGTGGACCCCGCGCCTGACCGGCCAGGCGATACAGAGGGGGTCCCAGAACGAGACGTGGTTGCCCAGCATCAGCACCGGGCCCTTGCGTGGGAACGGCGCCGCCCAGCGGGCCTTCTGCCGGAAGAGCAGCACCCCGATGGGGACCCAGACCAGCCACAGGAGCCGCCAGAACACCTGGAAGAAGAGGGTCTCTCTGACGTCTTCCAAGCGCGGCACTCCTCGGGCCGGCGCATCCTACCGCGGTGGTAGCCTGGGGCTGAGAGGGTGCCGTGGTCCTGGTCCACATCGTCTCCCTGGCGCTCCGGCTGACCGCGCTGGGGCTGTCGCTCATCCTGTGGCGGCGGATCCGGGACTTCCGGGTGGGGGTCCTGTCCCTGCTGGCTGCGGTGCTGGTGATCGTGGAGGTCCGAGCCATCCAGGGCGGCGGCATCGTGGGCCTGGTCGTCCAGCGCCCGGAGCGGATCACCCTCACGATGCTCGTGATCTCCGTGCTCCTGCTGGCCGTGATGTCGCTGCTGTGGGGGGTGTTCGGGCGGGAACAGGCCCGGACCGCGACCCTCGAGGCCACCCTGGCCAGCCTGCACGATGGGGTGGTGCGCACCGACGCCGAAGGCCTGGTCGAAGACATGAACCGGGCCGCCGAGAAGCTCACGGGCTGGAACGTGATCGAGGCCCAGGGGGTGCCGGTGTCCCGGGTCGTCCAGGTCACCACACTCGAGGAGGCCGCGGCCGTGGACCTGACCGCCCTCGACGACGAGCGGCCGGTCAAGCTGCGGGCGGTGCTCGAGTCCCGGATCGGCGCCGAGATCGAGGTCGAGCTGACCCACACCGCCCTGCGAGACCACGACCGCAACCGCACCGACCGTCTCATCGTCCTCCACGACCGGACCCACGTGCGCAAGGCCGAAGAAGAGCTGCTCCGGGCTGGCAAGCTGGAGAGCCTGGGGGTCCTGGCCGGCGGCATCGCTCACGACTTCAACAACCTGCTCACCGGGGTGAGCGGCAACGTGTCCCTGGCGATGGAGGTGCTGGCCGAAGACAGCAAGGCCTTCACGCTGCTCCAGCGGATCGAGCGAGCCGCCGTCCGGGCCAAGGGGCTGAGCAAGCAGCTGCTGACCTTCGCCGCGGGCGGCCAGCCCCTGCGCAAGAACACCAGCGTGGGCAAGCTGATCACCGAGACAGTGACCTTCGCCCTGGCCGGTCGCGCCGTGGACTGCGACCTGGCGCTCGCGCCCGAGCTCTACGCCACCGTCGACCGCGGTCAGCTCGCCCAGGTCATGCAGAACCTGGTGATCAACGCCTGCGAGGCGATGGACAACCGCGGCACTCTGAAGGTCGAGGCTCAGTACCTGCTCGACAGCGCCGAGGTGCCGGGCCGTCATCACGGCGACTACATCCAGGTCGAGGTGTCGGACACCGGCTCGGGCATCCCCCAGGCCGCGCTCCGGCGGGTCTTCGAGCCCTACTTCACGACCAAGCAGACCGGCACCGGCCTGGGCCTGGCCGTGGCCCACAGCATCATCAAGCAACACGACGGTGCCATCCAGATCACCTCGGAGCCCGACGTCGGCACCACCATCCGCTTCTGGCTGCCGACCAGCGGCCCTCCCCTGGAGACCGACCTGCCCCACCACGACCTGGGGCCCCAGGACGGCGTGCGCATCCTGGTCATGGACGACGACCCGGTGGTCTCGGAGGTCGCCGAGATGATGCTGAGCCGCCTGGGCTTCAAGGTGACCACGACCCCAGAGGGCAGCGTGGCGGTCGAAGCCTGGGCCGAGGCGATGCGGTCCGGCAACCCCTTCCAGCTGGCCCTGCTGGACATGACCGTGCCCGGTGGCATGGGCGGGCTCGAGACCCTGAAGGCGCTCAAGGAGCTCGACCCGCAGGTCCGCGCCATCGGCACCAGCGGCTACTCGGGCCAGGCGTCGCTGGGCACCCTCCAGGAGCACGGCTTCGTAGCAGCGCTGCCCAAGCCCTTCACCCTGAGCGACATGAAGGGCGTGCTGGCCGAGGTGATGGGGGGGGTGAAGCTGACCCGCACCGGGTGATCCCCGGGTGGGTCACGCCGCGGATCCCAGGTGGCGGTGCAGGGCGCTCAGGGCATCGACCACCCGCTGCCCCAGGGCCGAAGGCTCGCCCTGCTCCCGCACGATGGTCAAGCTCCGGGCGTTGCTGTCCAGGACCTCGGCGCGACGGCGAGCGAAGTGCGGGGACTGCGAGAGCGGGTGGTCCAGGGCGGCGAGTCGCTGGTGTAGCGCCGCCACCGGCACGAAGGCGTGAGCCGCCAGGAGCACCCCCATCAGGGGCCGCAGGTCCGGGCGCACCGGGCTCTCGGTCCAGGTAGAGCGGCCGTTGTGCAGCACCGGGTCCAGCCAGCTCAGCAGGTTGAGCTTGCTGTGCTGGGTCTCGTGCACGATGGCTTCGGCCAGGGTCAGCGGGTCCGGGTGCAGGGTCAGCCAGGCGATGCCCGGGGCCTCCCGGTAGCTGGCGGACAGGTGCCGCTCGGGCTCGAAGCCCACGGGCACGAGTCGGTGGAGGGTGGTCCGGCGCTCCGCCGCCCAGTCCGGCAGGGCCAGCTCGATGACGCCCAGGGCTTCGACCAGGGCCTCGGCCCAGTCGTCGGCGGTGCGCCCCCCCAGGTCGACGGCGTTGCCGTCCTTGTCCGGGTGGGCTTCGAGGTCGGACAGCGGGTGGGTGTCGAGGGAGGCCAGGTGCAGGCCCGGCCCGAGGGGGGTGTAGGGGGCGAGGCCGTCGGCGAGAGGGAGGCGCTCCAGGCGGTCGTCGGCGTGGCGGACCTCGACCCCCAGTGGGTCGGCCACCAGGCCGCGAGCCGGCGGGTCGAAGGTCCAGACCCGGCCGAGCCGGGGCACGGCGAGGCGGGCGACGGGATGGTCCCAGAGGAAGGCCTCGGGCGGCGGCTCCGGCAGGGCGGCGAGCAGGTTGGGCACCGCTTCGGCCAGGCGCTCGGCGGGATCGGTCACACCAGCGGCGACGCACAGCAGGTGAGGCAGGACGTCTGGCGCACCGACCGCGGCGAGCACGGCTTCGGGCCGCGCGCGCAGGGCGCCGGCGAGCCAGGCCTGGAAGCGGCGGAGGGGGGCGGCCAGCGGGCTCGGGACCTGGGCGGTGGCCAGGGTGCGCACCGCGAGCAGGCGGACCTTGCGGGTCAGGGCCGCGGCGGTCTTCTCCCCGGGTCGGGGCAAGGCCAGGAAGCCGTGCATCAGGCCTGCTCTCGGCGCCGGAGCTTGCGCCACAGGGTGGTGCGGTCGATGCCGAGCCGAGCAGCGGCGGCGGTGAGGTTGCCGTCGGTCGCCCCCAGGGCCTGGTCGATGGCCTCGGACTCGAGGGCGGCGAGGGTGCGCGGTGCCGGGCCCCGGGCGGTGGGCCTGGCGCCCAGGTGCTCGGGGCGGATGGGGCCGCCGATGGGTGCCCGGATCCAAGCCAGCTGCAGCACGTTCTGGAGCTCCCGCACGTTGCCGGGCCAGCCGTGGCCTCGCAGAGCGTCGAGGGCCTCGGCCGTGAGCGGGGCGGCAGGGCGCGGTCGGCCGCGGCGCTCCGCTTCGGCCGCGAAGCCGGCCAGGGAGTGCTCGGCGAGCAGGGGCAGGTCGTCGAGGCGCTCCCGCAGCGGCGGCACGTGCAGCCGGACGCCGGCCAACCGGTAGTACAGGTCCTCCCGGAGCCGGCCGTCGGCGACGGCGGCCTCGACGTCCTGGTTGGTGGCGGCGACGATGCGCACGTCGACCCGGCGCAGGCGGTCCTCCCCCACCCGCTGCAGCTCGCCCTCCTGGAGCACCCGCAGGAGCTTGGCCTGGGCGGCGGCGGGCAGCTCGCCGACCTCGTCCAGCAGCAGCGTGCCCCCGTCGGCCTCCTCGAAGTGGCCACGCCGGTCGGTGGTGGCCCCGGTGAAGGCCCCACGGCGGTGGCCGAAGAGCTCGCTCTCGACGACGCCGGGGCTCAGGGCGGCGCAATTGACCCGGACGTAGGGGCCGTCGGCGCGGCTGCTGAGGGCGTGGATCGCCTCCGCGAAGCGCTCCTTGCCGGTGCCGGACTCCCCGGTGATCAGCACCGGCAGCTCGAAGGGCGCGACCTGCTCCACCAGGTCGAACAAGGGCTGCATGGCATCGGAGGCCCCGACCAGGTTCACCAGGCCCCGACGGCGGGCGAGCTCCTGCCGCAGCCGGCGCACCTCGCGCAGGTCCTGGAAGAGCTCCAGCCCGGCGAGCGGCTCGCCGCCGGGCCCCCGGAGCAGGACCATGCGGGTGTCGGCGTGCAGGACGCGGTCGCCCGCGGTGCCCCGGTAGTAGAGCTGCAGGCGACTGTCGTCGGCGCGTCCCTCGAGCAGGGCGGTGAGCGGGCAGGCTGTGGCGCAGGCCGGCGAGTCCATCGTGGCCCGACACTGGCAGCCCACCGGGTCCTGCTCCCGCAGGGCGAGCAGCTCCCGGGCACGGGCGTTCATGGCCAGGATCTCGCGGCTGGTGGCGTCGATGACCAGGGCACCGTCGCTCGTGGCATCGAGCAGGCCGCGGACCAGGGGGTGGGCCAGGGCGTCCTCGACGCTGGCGGTGGGCAGGGTGATCTCCATGGGACCAGCGTAGCCCCAGGTGTTGCACTCTGCAACCACTGCGTCGTGACCTGCAACAGTGATCCGTGTACGACGACGCAATTCCAGGAGGTTGCCGCTGGCACGATCAGTGCTTCCGTGGCGGGCGGACCCCGACCAG
>CAYFPX010000068.1:2204-17059 GCA_964344945.1 uncultured Enterobacterales bacterium | reverse complement strand
GCCTCCAATGGACGCCACCCACGAGCGCCACGCCACCGCCGCCTTCCCGGAAGACCTCGTGCCCGACGGGCTGCACGTGGCCGACTACGACTTCCACCTGCCCGAGGACCGCATCGCCCGACACCCCCTGAGGGACCCGGGTCAGGCCCGGCTGCTGGTGCTGGAGCGGGGGACCGGGGCGGTGCGCCACCACCGCATGCAGGACCTGCCCTGGCTGCTCGAGGGGCGGACCCAGGTGGTGGTGAACGACTCGGCGGTGGCGCCCTCGGCCTTGGAGCTGGACGGGCAGCGGGTGTCCTTCGGCCAGGACCCGGAGACCCTGCGGTGGGAGGTCCTGGGACCCTCCGCGGACGTCGTCCATCCTCTGCGAGAGGCCGACGCCACCGGTCTCGCCGTGCCCGACGACGCCGCGGCGGCCCTGCTCCGCGGGGGCCAGGTGACCTGGCCCCGCTACCTGGCGCAGCACGCGGACCCAGCGGGGTCGAGGGTGCCCGGCTGGTACGACACGGCCTACGCCCGGCACCCGGGCTCGGTGGCGCCGCCGAGCGGCGGGCTGAACCTGACGCCGGAGATCCTGGGGGGGCTCGAGGCCCGGGGCCACGGGGTGTCATCGCTGACCCACCACGTGGGGGCGGTGACCTTCCGGCGGCCCCGGACCGTGGACCTGCGAGACCACGAGATGGAAGGGGAGCGCTACTTCCTCCGGGGTCCCCAGGCCCAGGCGATCCGGGACGCCCAGGCCCGGGGGGACCGGATCCTGGCGGTGGGCACGACCACCACCCGGACCCTGGAGCACCTGGCGCTGCAGGGCGGCCTGTGCGGGGGCTGGCAGACGGGGGTTGCAGACCTGTTCATCACGCCCCAGCACCGCTTCCAGGCGGTCGACGCCCTGCTCACGGGACTGCACGGGCCGGGCACGACGCTCCTGGTCCTGGTCTGCGCCTTCGGCGGCCGGACCGCCGTGCTCGACGCGTACCGGGAGGCGGTGGCCCGTGGCTACCGCTGGTTCACGCTCGGCGACTCGATGCTCATTCTCTGATCGCCCGGGTCACGTGAGGTGATCGGATGATCGCGAAGACATCCGCCTCACCACTGTCGTGACCGCGCCGAACGTCTGGCCGAGTCGCATGGAGGCAAGGGCGCGGCGGTGGTGAGGCGGAGGCTGAGTGAGGGCCGGTCACCTCACGTGACCCGGGCGATGATCCCCGCATAGGAGCAAGACATGACGACTGCACTCATCACCGGCGCGACCCGTGGCCTCGGCCGCGCCCTCGCCCTCGACCTGGCCCGCTCCGGCGTGCACGTGATCGGCACCGGCACCTCGGAGGGCGGGGTGGCCGCGCTCCAGGCCGCGGCGGGCGACCTGCCCCTGGCTGCCGTGCAGGCCGATCTGACGGACCCAGCGGACAACGCCGCCCTGGCGGCGCGACTGGCCGAGACCGGCGTGGACGTGGTGGTCCAGAACGCCGGGGTGCTGGGCCCGCGGGTGCGGCTGGCGGACTACCCCCTCGCCGACTTCGAGCGGGTGATGGCGGTCAACGTGACCGGCGCCTTCGACCTGGCCCGTCAGCTGGACCCGCGCCTGAACGACGGCGCCACCGTGATCTGGCTGAGCAGCGGGGTCGGCGTGGTGGGCCGAGCGGCCTGGGGGGCCTACTGCGTGTCGAAGTGGGCGGTCGAGGGCCTGGCGCGGACCCAGGCCGACGAGCTCCGGGACCGCGGGGTGAAGGTGTTCATCGTCGACCCCGGGTCGATGCGGACCGAGATGCGGGCCGCCGCCTACCCCCAGGAGGACCCGATGACCCTGGTGACTCCCGAGGAGAACCTGGGGTTGTTCCGGTGGCTGATCGACCAGGGCACCCTGGAGGAGACCGGGCGGCGCTGGAAGGCCAGGGACTTCCGCGAGCGTGGGCCGCACGCCGGGGCGTGAAGGAGCACGGGGGACTGCTCGCGGTCGGGCCGCCAACGGCGTGAGTGGCGCGGATCGGGGCCACTCGAGCGACTGGCGGGCTGCCAACGGCGTGAGTGGCGCGGATCGGGGCCACTCGAGCGAGGTCAGACCGGGACCGGACTCCGCACGGATGCCGTAGCTGAAGGCACCGAAGCGGACGAGGTCGAACCGGAACTCCGGCCGTGCGAAAGCCGCCGCACTGGCTGCGAGGCCCGCTGGAGCGACCGCCACAGCTCCTCGACCCGCCGATCCCAGACCCGCATCACCCGCTCCAGGCCGGACCGGCTGAGGTCGAGGGTGATGCCGGCCTCATCGAACAGCCCCGCCAGGTCCCGGGACCAGCCGAGGGACATCGCCGAGACGTAGCGGTCCACGGTGGCCTCGGGCTCGTCGAGGTAGGCGACCCAGACCTGGAGCGCTCCCACCAGCGCGACCGCGTAGGGCAGCTGGCCGAAGGGGTCCCTCCACAAGGCGCGGTGGGCCAGGTAGCCCTTGCCGCGGGCGGCGCCCGCTGGGCCGGTCCAGTCCATGTCGCCGTCGAAGCGGTGACCCAGGTCCGCCCAGGCGGCCTCGCGGGCCCGGGGGCCGTGGTGGGGGTGATCGTGCAGCCAGAACTGGAAGGCCTCGACCCGGGCCAGGCCGCAGAGCAGGCGCACCACCCGACCGAGACCGCGCAGCTGGGCGGCCAGGGCGTCGCGGCGTCCGTAGACCGGGCCCGCCAGGTGCTCCGCGGTGAAGAGCTCCATGGCGTGGGAGGCGACCTCGGCGAAGGCGACGGGCGCCCCGCGATTCTGGAGCAGGCGCTGCTCTCGGCTGGCCAGGGCGTGGAAGGCGTGGCCGCCTTCGTGGAACAGCCGGACCAGGTCGTCGTGACCCCCGGTGAAGGGCACGCGCACCCGGGGGATGGCGTCCACGCCGTGGGCCTGCCAGGACCGCCGGGCTCCCGAAGGACCCCGGCGCAGGTCGGCCAGGCCCTGATCGAGCAGGAGCTGGAACCAGTCGCCGAAGGCCGGGTGCACGGCGTCGAAGGCCCGCCGGGCGCGGACTGCCAGGTCCCGTGGGTCCCGCAGGGCGGCGAGGGGGCCGCCGGGCTCGAGGCGGTCGTCCCAGGGGCGCAGGTGGCGCAGGCTGTGGGCCCGCCGCACCAGGCGCTGCCAGCGCCGGAGGCGCGGGGTGACGGCCCGCGCGATGGCGTCGAGCAGCTCGCGGGCCTGGGTCGGGGTCCAGGCGAAGCGACGCTGCTCGAGCCAGCGGAAGCTCGGGTAGTCCCCCACCCCAGCCTCGCGGGCCAGCTCGGCCCGGATGCCCAGCAGCTCGTCCATCAGCCCGTCGAGCTGGCGGCGCTCCCGCCCGGCGTGCGCCCCCAGGGTCCACCAGGCCTCTTCCCGGCGACCGCGGCTGCCGGCCTCGAGCATGGTGTCGACCACCGCCAGGGGCAGGCGCTGGCCCCGGAAGACCAGGGCCGACGGCGGGCGCAGGTCGCCGACCGCGACCAGGGCTGCGCTCTCCTGGGCCCGCAACAGCTGCAGGCCGGGGGCGTAGAGATCGACGTCCGCGCGGGTGCGGCGCAGCAGAGCCCCGAACTCCTCGGTCGGCAGCAGCCGCGACGCCGGGTGCTCGACCAGCCGCCGAGCGATGCGCAGGTGGAGGGGCTGGAGGGCTTCGTCGACGTGGCGGGCGGCTTCGAGCCGGGTCTCGGCGAGGACCCGCCGCCCCCGCCACCAGGCCCGCACGTCGCCCACCCAGGAAGACCAGTCCTCGACGTAGCTCTCCAGGTCCTCGGGACCGTCGAGGGGGCGGTCGACGAGCTCCAGGCCAGGGCGATCGAGTCCGGACCCGGTGAGAGCCGGCAGTGGGACGTCCCGGAGGCCGTCGCCGCGGTGCCTCGAGGCGCTGCGGTCCATGGCGTGCCTGCCGAACCGGGGGAACTCGGCCCGGCCCCCGGATCCTACCGTGAGTCAGTCTCGCAACCGAACATCGAAGTGCGCGGAATCCGGGGCCGGATCGGCCCGGGCCGCGAAGTTGGCGCCCAGGTCCGGCAGAAGTCCGGGGACGAAGAGCGTGCAGGATCGTCGGACCTCTGGCGGGGCGAACCCGTCGAGGGTGCGCAGACCCAGGCGCAGACGAGCCCTGCGGCGCTGGCCGGGGTCCGGCTCCACGCCGTGCAGGGCGGACCGGGCGAGACGCCTGGCGGTGGCCAGGTCCGGGGGAGCACCCTGGTTCTCCCAGTGCCAGGCCACCAGGCGATCGTAGGCGGCCTCGAGTCGACCACCCGCGGCGCACGCGGCGTCGAAGACCCGGAGCGGGCGAGGCCGACCGGTGAGGCGCGGCACGAGCCGGGTAGCGACGACGGCCCGGTCGTGCACGGTCGGCGGGGCCAGGTCCAGCGGGGCCGGGTCGGCCAGCAGCGGAGCGAGCACGCTGTCGGGAGGGCCGGGGCGGTCGAAGCCCAGGCCGGGGAAGCGCAGCCCCCACTCCGCCCGCTCGGCCAGGGAGGCCTCGTGGGTGAAGCCGGCGGCGGCGAGACGGCCGAGCAGGGACACGCCCAGGGCCCAGTGGTCGGCGTCCTCGCGGTCGAGGCCGGCGGCGATCAGGGCGTCGGTGGCAGCGGACCCGGACACGGGGCTTCCGTAACGGGGGCGTCAACGGCGGAGATCGACGATCTGCCGGCTCTCCAGGTTCCGCACCACCGAGCGCTCCCCGTCGGGCCACCAGATCTCGAGCCGGTCGACGGTGTCGTGCTCCCCCAGGCCGAAGTGCGCCTCGGGAGGCATGCTGCTGGACAGGTTGGTGCCGCCTACCTGGATCGTGCGCACCTGGACGTCGTCGCCAGCCGTGAGCACGAGCCGGGCGCCGATGGCGTCGACGTTGGGCGCCGACTGGTGGAGGCGCACCCGGAGCCAGGCGCTGTCGTCGCAGCGGGAGAGGTAGATGCGCGCCGGGGCGTTGACGAAGCGCTTGACCAGGTCCACGAAGCCGTCGCCGTCGAGATCGTTGGCGGTGAAGCCCATCGCGATCTCAGGGTCCGCGACCCCCCAGTCATCGGCGACCTGGACGAACTGACCGTCGGCCTCCTGGAGCCAGAGGCCGTCTGGCTGCTCCGGGGGGTTGGTCTCCGGCGGGTTCTCGCCCAGGCCCGGGGCCTGTCCGAAGCTCACAGGAGCGTCCAGGTCGCCGTCGTTGTCCACGTCGACGAGCTCCACGCCCCAAGCGACGTGGCGGGAGTTCTCGCCGAGGGTGAGGCCGCGGGCGGCCGCGCTGTCGAAGTAGACGCCGTCGGGGCTGGACTCGAAGAGCGCCAGCTCCGACCAGCTCGAGACCAGCAGGTCGGGGTACCCGTCGTCCCCCACATCGCCGACGCCGAGGCCCATGCCCTGCAGGGGCTGCCCCGTGCCGCTCTCCTCGGAGATGTCGGTCCAGACCGGCTCCTGGTCGAAGCTGTCGTTGCGGAGCAGCTTGTTCGGGATGGACAGGGTGCCGAAGTCGTTGACCAGGTACAGGTCCAGGTCGCCGTCCAGGTCCAGGTCGTGCAGCCCGGGGCTGAAGGTGTAGCAGCGCATGGTGTCCGGGAGCATGGCGTCGCCCCGGTTGGTGAAGGTGCCGTCGCCGTTGCCCAGGTAGAACTCGTTGGGGTCCCCGGCGCCGAAGGACTGCGCGTCGGCGGGCGGGGGCTTGCGGCCCTCCTGGCCCGCCCGGTTGAAGTGGGCGCCGACGAACAGGTCCAGCACACCGTCGCCGTTCACGTCGCCCCAGGTGCTGCCGATGCTGCCGAAGGTCTCCTGCTGGAAGCCGGCGTCGGACACGGTGAAGCGGCCAGTGCCGTCGTTCAGCCACAGGGCGTTGGGGTTGCCTCGGTTCACGGCGAGCAGGTCCAGGTCGCCGTCGTCGTCGACGTCGACCGCGCTGGCGGCTTCGGTCAGGTCGGTGTTGGCCGGCAGCCAGCCGTCCGGGGCGAGGGCCCAGGTCTCGTCGCCCTGGTTGAGGAAGAGCTCGTCCATGCCCACGTTGGGCACGAACAGGTCGAGCAGGCCGTCGCCGTCGAAGTCACCGGAGACCACACCCTGGCCGTACAGCGTGTCCTCGTCGGTGCTGGCGAGCTGGGACTGCCAGTCGGCCCCACCTTCGACGAGGCGGTAGGGGCCGTCCCGGTCACGGGCCCCGGGATCGGCGCAGGCGATGGGGCCGGAGGCGTCGACGATCACCGGGATCAGGGTCGGGTCGGCGCTGTCGGAGTCGGTGGTCGGGGTGCTGTCGGAGTCGGTGCCCGAGGGGGAGTCGGGGGTCGCGCTGTCGGCCGTGGTCCCGCTGGTGCAGGCGAGCCACAGGAGCCAGGGCACGGGGGACATGGCGGGAGGGTAGCCGGACCCGGCCCGATCAGCGCCTGGAGGTCCGGTCGTCGGCGGTCAGGAGCCCTCGAAGGCGGCCACGGCATCACGCAGGCGCTGGGGCACGGGGGCCTTGTCCAGGGTCTTGCGATCGACGCACACGCTCACCAGGTGCCCTTCGGCGAGCACGGTCTCGCCCCGGCGGAGCTCACAGCGGGTGCGAACGCTGGTGCGGCCCAGGTGATCGAGGTGCACCCGCACGACCACGGCGTCGCCGAAGCGGGTGGGCGAGCGGTAGCGGCACAGGCTCTCCGCGTGCACGAGGTCCACACCCTCGGTGTCGTTGAGCGTGGCGTAGGGGCAGCCGATGGCCGCGAGGTAGTGGGTGAGCCCCTCGTCGAAGTAGGTCAGCAGGTTCGCGAAGAACACGTGGCCCTGGGCGTCGGTGTCGGCGAAGCGAACCGTGATGGGGTGGTCGTGGGGCATGGGTCGGGCCTACCAGTGCGGCGGGACCTGCTCCTCGGGCGGGGCCTCGTCGCCGGGGTCGTTCTTGACCTGCTCGCGCAGCTCCTTGAGCTCCCGCATCAGGAGATCGATCCGCGCCCCCTGGGACTGGATCACCTCGTCGAGCTGGCGGATGACGTCTTGCTGGAAGGTCAGGCGCACCTCCAGGTCCTCCACGCGGCGTTCGAGCTCTTCCATGGGGCTACCTCCGGGGTAAGGGAGGGCCGTGCGTATTCTGTTGACCGGGGCGCAGTCGTGGCTGGGTCGGGTCCTGGTGGACCGGCTGGGACGGGACCACCAGCTGCTGGTGCTGGGGGAGTCGGTGGACGGCGCGGTCGGGGCCGCGGGCCGGCTGGGGGACGAGGCGAGCCTGCGGCGGGCGCTGGAGGGCGTCCAGGTCGCGCTCCACCTGGCGGCCGCCACCGGAGAGGACGGCACCAGCGGGGTCCTGGAGGCCGCGGCGTGGTGCCGAGTGCGGCGGGTGGTCTGGGTGGGGCCGGCCGGCCCCCGGGCCCTGGCCGCGTCCGGGGTCGCCGTGCTCGAGCCCGCGGCCCTGCTGGGACCGGGCCACCCGGGCGGTCCACCGCCCCTGCTCCGGGCCTGGCTGGGGGGCCGGCTGGGGGCCGCCGTGTCCTTCGTGGACGTGCGAGATGTGGGGGGCGCGGTCGAGGCGGCGATGAGCCGCGGACCGACGGGCGTGGCGATGCCTCTGGCCTCGGCGAAGTGGACCACCGCCCGCTTCTCCCGGGCGCTGGCCGAGCTCACGGGCCGGGACGCTCCCCAGGTCGGGCAGGGCGACCCTGTGGAGCCGATCGACAGCCACGTGGCCCGCGAGTCCCTGGGCTGGTGGACCCGCTCCCCGGAGCGCACCCTGCGGGACACCCTGGCTGAAGTCGGCGAGTTGCGGGGTTAGCCCCCGGTTCAGGAGGTGTACGTGCGCAACGCCGTCATCGGGCTCGGGGGAGTCCTGCTTCTGTGGGCCGGCCCCGCCGAAGCCAAGAAGATCAAGCCTGGCAAGGCCACAGACGCCCAGCTGCTCGAGCAGCTGACCCAGGCCCAGGCGCCGGACCAGCAGCTGATGCTGGACGAGATCGAGAAGCGTGGGCTGGCGACGGCCTGCCCCCAGCTGGGCGAGCGCGCCCGCCTCGACGATGCCGCGGGCACCCGCGGCCGCTCCCTCGCGGTCATGGACAGCCTGGACTGCCCGAACCTGCTGGACACGGCGGTGCACCAGGTGGAGAAGGACCGCTTCCCCGCCAACCGCCTCGCCGCTCTCGACGTGGTCCGGGCCAAGGGCAGCGCCGAGCAGGTCCCGCTGCTGTTGACCGTGCTGGGCGAGGACCAGGCGGTCCAGGTGCGCCACAGGGCCTTGGGCATGGCGATCGAGACCGGCTGGGAGGGCACCGATCCCCTGCTGGTGAAGGCCCTGCGCGACGACTACACCCCGATCGTCCAGGACGCCGCCGTGGTGCTGCTCGAAGCCGGCATCACCGAGGGCCGCAGCGCCCTCTACGAGGAGATCCCCACCCTGCAGCCCGAAGAGCGGGCGAGTGTGATGCAGGTCTGGGAGACCCGGCCGATGCCCGGGGACACCGGCTACCTGCTCTCCTCCCTCAGCGACTCCCACACCCCGGTGGCCGTGTCCGCCGCGAACGCGCTGGGTGCGTTGGGCGACGCCTCGGTCGTCGCCGTGCTGCAGCAGAAGCTCGCGGCCGAGAAGGACAAGGACTTGAAGAAGGCCCTGAAGGCCGCGATCAAGGCCCTGGGCGGCTGATGTCTTCGGTGCTCTGGACCCTGCTGCTCGTCGTCACCCCGGCCGAGGCGGCCAAGTTCAAGCCGTCGAAGGCGACCGGCAACGAGCTGGTCGCCTGCCTGAGCGAGCAGAAGCCCGACACACAGGAGGCCTGCCTGGACGAGATCGCCGACCGGCGACTGTCCCAGGCGTCGCCCCAGGTGGCGGACCTGGCGGTCAACAGCCCGAGCGAGGACGTGCGCCACCAGGCGCTGGCGACCCTGGAGCGGCTGGGCGGGCCCGAGCTCCTGGCCACGGCCCAGCAGGTCGCGCTCACCGACGGCGAGCCCCGGAACCGGGCCAAGGCCCTGCGGCTGGTCGAACGCTACGGCGACCAGAGCAGCGCCGAGGTCCTGGGCCAGGTGATCGCCGAGGACGCCGAGCCCAGCAACCGCCGCAAGGCGGTGATCATCGCCAGCAAGAAGGGCTTGGACTCCCTGGAGCCACTGCTGGTGGAGACCGGCCTGCAGGACAGCGACCGCGACGTCGCCCTGGAGAGCGCCAAGGCGGTGATCAAGTTCGGCAACCCCGACAGCCGCCCGGCGGTGCACGAGCGCATGCTGGGGCACGACGACCCCAGGACCCGTGAGTGGATCATCCGCACCATCGAGACCGCGCCGATGCCCCTGGACCGGGACCCGCTGATCCAGGCCCTCGACGACCCCCACGAGCACGCGGCGCGGCACGCGGCGCGGGCCCTGAAGAAGCTCGGCGACACCACCGTGGCGCCGATCCTGCGGGAGAAGGCCATGGCGGCGAGCGTGCCGGCGGTGGCCGAAGAATTCTCCGCGGCGGCGGAGCACCTGGAGCTGATGGCCCACGGCCAGGACGACGGTGGCGGGATCTGACGGCCTGGCCCTCTCGCGAGGGGTGGTCGACGCGCTCTTCACCGAAGCGGCCCGCTGCTGGCCCGAGGAGTGCTGCGGCGTCGTGCTCTCCGGGGCCGGCGGACAGCGCTTCGTGGCCTTCGAGAACCTGGCGACCCGGCTGCACGCCCAGGACCCGGTGCGGCACCCGCGGGACGGGCGCACCGCCTACGTGCTCGACGCCCTGAAGCTCCAGCGGCTGCTGGACGCGGCGGAGGCCGACGGTGAGGCCCTGGTTGCCCTCTGCCACAGCCACCCGGAGTGCCCCAGCTACTTCTCGGAGACCGACCAGCGGGCTGCGTCGCCCTGGGGGTCGCCGAGCTTCCCGGAGGCGGTCCAGGTGGTGGTCGCGGTGTGCGGCGCCGAGGTGGTCGAGTGCCGGGGCTTCGCCTGGGACGGAGAGGGCTGGCCCGAGGTGCCGCTCAGGGGGCTGCCGGCACTGCCCGGGCCCCCGCCGGGGGC
This sequence comes from uncultured Enterobacterales bacterium, assembly GCA_964344945.1. Classification (GTDB taxonomy): domain Bacteria; phylum Myxococcota_A; class UBA796; order UBA796; family CAJQPC01; genus CAYFPX01. Next base: position 7,159 of record CAYFPX010000068.1, on the reverse strand, counting down.
CGCTCGGCTGGACCTGTAGTCAGGCCGGCGGGTCCTGGGCCCACAGGCTGGGCAGGGCGTCCTCGTCCAGATCGGTGGCGTAGTCCTGCAGGAAGTCGCCCACGGTGGCCTTGATCCGGCGCGTCGCCTCCAGGGCTTGCTGCAGGTGCGGGGCCCAGGGCGGGCCTTCGGCCCGGGCGATGGCGTCGGTCGCCAGGGCGACGATCTCCGTCTCCCGCTCGCTGTCGTCGAGGGGCTGGAGCGGATCGGCGGGGATCCGGTCGTAGTACTGCCGGTAGTAGCCGGTGGGCCCGAGAAACCGACGCAGGCCGATGCTGTCGGCCAGGGAGGCCTGGACGCGCAGGCCCACCTCTTCCCGCAGGTCGGTGAGGCCGTCCAGCGGAAAGCCCCAGTCGCGCTCGTGCACGGTGTCGGCGCCATTGCCGATCCAGTGGCAGACCTCGTGGAAGATCATCTGGCAGACGGCGTCGTCCTCGTCCAGGTCCTCGCGGGGCCCGAGCTCCAGCAGGCCCTCGCCGTTGGTGGCGCTGAAGATGTCGGGGTTGCGGCGGACGGTGAGCCCCAGCCGCTTCGCGGTCGCGAGCCAGACCAGATCCAGGGGATCGATGTAGCGGGCGTGGATGGGGCGCTCGTAGGTGGGGTCCACGGGCGGGCTCTAACCGTCGCGACCTGCACCCAGGGGCCGGCGGCGGACACAGGGTGACCAGGATCCAGCGATCGAACCCTCTTCACCACCGGGCCGAGTCACGACCCTTCGGGCCCGGTCACGACGCTCAGTGACCTCGAGTTGGGGGCCTGCCACACTCAGAGGGGCTGGGTCGGGGGCCGGGTCGCCTGGCCACGCCGATGCCGACACTCAGCGGGGCTGAGTCGGGGGCCCAGAGCGTCAGGCGCCGCATCTTGCGATTCCACCCTCAACCCAGGGCCTCTGAGTGCGGCCGCCCCCCAACTCGGGGCCTCTGAGTGTATGCGGATGTCCCCGGTCCTCGGATAGTGCACCGGGTGTCCCCGGTTCCCGACTGCGCCGACTGCGGCGCCTGCTGCCGCGAGGCCTACCACGCGGTCGAGGTCGCCGACGACGACCCGGTCCACCGGGTCCGGCCCGGCGTGCTGGTGCAGATCGAGGGCCGCTGGCAGATCCAGCGGAGCGGGGACCGCTGCTCCCAGCTGCTCGGGGGGCTCGGCACCTTCAGCTGCCGGATGTACGCGGAGCGGCCCCAGTGCTGCCGGGACTTCGAGCGGGGGAGTGAGAACTGCCGGGAGGCGCGGGAGCGGGTGGGGCTGCCGGTGTGATGCCGGCCGTGTTCATCCTGGCCCAGCTCGGCTGCGTGTTCCTGACGCCCGCGGACAGGGCCCGGATGGCGCGCGGTGCTGATGCGCGACCCACAGGCCGGACAGGACGCCAGTGCCATGGGTCCGATCAGCCCTCGAACGCCGCATCGGTGATGTCCAGCCCCCGATCGATCACCTCGAACCCCCAGGCCAGGTCCTCCTCCGAGATGTTCAGCGGTGGGTTCACCATGAAGCTGCCCCAGCGCACGAAGGTGAACAGCCCCTCCTCCCGGAAGAACGCCCCCAGCTCCTTCATGGCCGGGTGGGTGCCGTTGTACGGCGCGATGGACTCTCCCGCGCTGTTCTTCTGGACGTCGATCATGCCGAACATCCCGATGCTGCGGAACTCGCGCATCGAGGGGTGCTTGGCCTGGAGCCGCTCCAGGTGCCCGCGGATCACGCCCTCCATGCGGGCGGAGCGCTCGATCAGGCGCTCCTCCTCCATGACCTCGATGACCGCCAGGGCGGTCGCCAGCCCCACCGGGTGGGAGTTGTAGGTCAGCCCGCCCCAGAAGGTGTTCTGGCGGAAGTGCTCGGCGATGGGGTCGCTCAGGCCCACCGCGCCCAGGGGCGCGTAGGAGCTGGTCAGGCCCTTGGCCATGCTCAGGATGTCCGGGGTGATGCCCGCGTGCTCGAAGGCGAACCACTTGCCGGTCCGCCCGAAGCCGCACATGACCTCGTCGCAGATCAGCAGGATGCCGTGCTTGTCGAGCAGGGCCTTGAGCCCGGCCAGGTAGCCCGGGGGCGGTGGCAGCACGCCGTTGGTGCCGGTCACGGTCTCGATGATCATCGCGGCGATGGTGTGGCCGCCTTCGTACTCGATGACCTCTTCCAGGTACTCCAGGTTCCGCCGGGTCTGCTCCTCGGGGGTCTCACCGAAGCTCACCTTGTACGGGCGGGGATCGAGCACCCGCACGTGACCGGCCGGGCCGGGCTCGTTGGCCCACCGGCGCGGGTCGCCGGTGACCTGCATCATCAGGTTCGTGGCGCCGTGGTAGCTGCGGTAGCGGCTGAGGATCTTGTGCCGGCCGGTGTAGAGCCGGGCCGCACGGATGGCGTTCTCGTTGGCCTCGGCGCCGCCCAGGGTGAAGAAGAAGGTGTTGATGTCGCCGGGCACCAGGGCCGCGAGCTTCGACCCCAGCTCGGCCCGGACCCGGGTGGCGCTGTGAGGGAAGGCGTAGACCAGCTCGTCGAGCTGGGCCTTCATGGCGGCGATGACCTTGGGGTGGCCGTGGCCGATGTTCACGCTCATCAGCTGGCTGTTGAAGTCCAGGACGCGCTTGCCGTCGAGGGTCTCCAGCCAGCTGCCCCGGGCGCCCTTGATGGGCAGCGGCGAGACGGCGTCGCGCGGGGCCCAATTGAAGAGGGTGTGCTGCTTGCAGAGGTCGATGATCTGCTGGGTGTCCACCGGCGGCTCCTGAGGAAGGTGCTGTCCACTAATGGAGGCCTCGCCGGCGGGCTAAGGACTCTGCATGAACGACAGCGACTGGCTGCGCAAGCGCTGGAAGCACCGCTTCCATGGGTGTGTGCTCGTCGTGGCTCCCGCGCTCCTGGGCGGACTGGGACTGGCCGTTCACCTCTGGTCCTGATGGGCGGGCGCGACCACCAGACCCGTTTCTCGCGCTCCCTGCTGGGCCACTGCCTGCGGTGGCGGGCCGCGCGGGACCACGGAGACCCCCGAGCCCGCTCCCACCCGATGCTCCCGAGCTGGCAGGACGGCGTCTTCCCAGGGCTCCAGGACACCGCAGTCCGGGCCGTGGCCGAGGACCAGGTGGCGCTGCACTCCCACGCCGCCGCCCTGAACAGCTCCATGGTCTTCGGCCTGAACCTGTTCCTCCCGTTCCGGGATGCGCCCGAGGCGCTGTCCGCCTGGGCATCCGAGCTGTGGCAGGAGCCGGTCACCGTCGACGCCGTGCGCTTCGAGTGGGTCCCGCCGGGGCACCTGCTGGGCGAGCTGAGGGGGGATCGCCCCGAGCCAGGAGAGCCGGCGACGGGCATCGACGTGGCGCTCTGGAGCCACACGATGAGGAGGAGTCAGCTGCTGCTGGTCGAGGTGAAGCTCAGCGAGGGCGGCTTCACCCACTGCGGGGGACGGAAGAGCCGGGCCAACCGGACCCCAGAGGTGTGCGCCTCGGCCGAGCGCTTCTTCGCAGACCCGGGGGCCTGCTACCTGCGTCGTCCGTGGAGGGCCGAGCGGGATCGGCGCTACTGGGAGGTGTTCTCCCGGGCCCACGGCGGTGTGCGAGAGGCCTTTCCCGGACTGCCCGTGGCCGGCCCGTGCCCGTTCGCCGGAGACGGCCAACAGCCGATGCGGCAGCTGGCCCTGGCCCTGGCCCTGGAGCAGGCGGGGGTGGTGGACCAGGCCCGCCTCGTGCTGGTGCACCACGACGACAACCCCGACGTGCCCGGTCCCTGGGACGCCCTGGGCGAGCACCACGCGGCTCCCGAGCGGCTGAGCCGCCGCCCGGCCACCAGCGTCGTTGGGCACGGGCCGCCCGCCTGGAGAACCTGGATGCGCACGCGCTACCGGCTGCCGGAGGCGTCGTGAGCGTGCGCTTCGCCCGTCGCCTCGACCCCGGCCTGGCGGACTGGCTCTCCCCAGGCGGCTGGCTCGCGGCCTGGACCGCTCCGCGCGTCGTCCAGACGAGCACGGGCCCCCTGCGGACGCGCCTCTGGCTGCGAGAGCGGCGAGAGGCGATGCTGTACCTCGGCGGCTCGCGCGTCCTGGTGCTGAGGCCCGCGGGGGACGGACTACGGGTCGAGGTCAGCCGCAGCTACCGCGAGCTGCCCGGCGCCGGCGCCCTCGACGGTCGGTGGCCGCGGGAGGACCCGGCCCTGCCGGACGCCCTCGACGCCCTGCTGGCGACCGCCCGCCCGGACATCACCAGCGAGAGCCGCGTCCAGGCCCTCTGGCACGACGCCGACACGCCCTGGCAGGTGTTCGACCAGGAGGCCCGCTTCGGCTACCCGAGCCGCACCGCACGCTCCGAGGCCCTGGATCTGCCCGGGGTGACAGCCGCCGAGCACGCCATCCGTCGCGTCGTCGCCGCGGACCCGGCCACGTGGAAGGCGCTGCCCCCCCGGCCGTCCTCCAACAGCCGGGATCAGCTGGCCATCGACGACCAGGGCCGGCTGGTGATCGTGGAGCTGAAGGTGGCCACGGCCGGCAGCGGTCTCTTCTACGGACCGCTGCAGCTGGTCCGGTACCTCCACGAAGACGCGGCGAACCTGCCGGCCCTGAGGCCCAGCCTGGCGCGCCTGCTCGCCGACATGCGGCGGCTCGGCAGCGTGTCCGAGGGTCCTGCCCTCGGGCCCCACCTCCGCCCCGTCCTGGCCTGGGGTACAGGGACTCCCTCTCCCGAGGTGATGCGTCGGCTCCAGCTCGTCCTGGCGACGGCCAACGATCATCGCCCCCCCGACACCCTGCCCATCGAGCTCTGGCACCTGCCCGACGGCCAGCCCGAGCGGCTGGCCTGAATCCCCACAGGACTCCCCCATGACCCACCTCGTCTCTCTCTCGCTCCTGCTGACCCTGACCGCCTGCGGCGACACCACCACCGGTGACTCCGGCACCGGCGACACCGACGCGGACACCGACACCGACGCGGACACCGACACCGACA
>CAYFPX010000068.1:162-2178 GCA_964344945.1 uncultured Enterobacterales bacterium | reverse complement strand
GAGTGTGGCGGCACCTACTACAGCACCGCCGAGGACTGCTACGACGCGACCGTCGGCTACTGGGGCACCTGCCCGGACATGCTCGACGCGCTGGACGCCTTTGGCGACTGCATGCTGGCCGAGATGGACTGCGAGAGCTGGAACCCGGACGCCTACAACCCCGCCAGCACCCCCTGCTCGAACGAGTGGAGCGTGATCCAGTCCACGTCCTGCTGACCGTGATCCGCTCAATCCGAGGTCGCTCCGGCCGATGCGGGATCGTTCCCCGAGGCCTGCAGACGCGTTGAGCACCATCGACGCCGTGACCACGACCCCCGTCTCGACGACCTCGTCGACGACGGCTTCCTCTGCCTCGAGTGCCACCGGGACCGAGACCGACACCAGCTGGTACGTCGACACCTCGGACGACCTGGCCCGGAGCCTGGACCGCAGCGGCGAGCGCCTCGACGAGCTCCGGGAGAGGGCCCCGGCCGACGAGGTCACCGTCACCGGCGAGCCCCTGGGGCTGGACGTCGAAGGCACCCCGGCCCAGCTGACCTCCACCGAGGAGGTCAACACCCTGCCGACCGCCTACGACCCGAAGGCGCCGGAGTTCGAGAGCTACCGGGACCGCCCCACCGTGAAGACCACGTCCGAGGTGCTGGTCGGCGGCGTGTACACCGGCACCACCGACGAGACCTACACCTTCACGGTCCACCGCCACCGGGAGATGCCCGACGAGCGCGCGACCAAGTTCGACGTCTACGACGCCGACGGGCAGTTCGTCGACCTCATCGAGATGCCCGCCGGTCACCCGCCGGGCGAGCCCTGGGAGACCCCCTACGGCATCACCTTCACCTTCACGGAGGGCAAGCTGGTCTACGGCGAGAGCTTCACCGTGAACCTGTGGGCGGTCGACGGCAGCCGGGCCGAGCCCGACAACCCCTTCGACGGCACGGGCAACGCCGACCCCAACCTGGAGCCCGGGAGCTCGGTCGGCGAGGGCCACTTCACCGTCAACGGGGTGACCATCGACGTGTTCGCCGACGACACGATCACGGCCGTCCTGGAGCGGCTCTCCGCGTCGGCCGCGGGGGTGGTCGGCTGGTACGACGTGGGCACCGACAGCGTCACCCTGCAGAGCCTGGACGGCGACACGGACATCCTGCTCGGCAGTGACACGAGCGGGTTCCTCGACGCGATGAAGCTCACCGGCGCGATCGCCAAGGGCGGCGAAGGCGGCGACCTGGGGCGGCTGATCAGCGAGGTCGACGCCCTCGCCGGCGTCCAGGCTGGCACCTTCCGCATCAACGACCAGGAATTCACCGTCGACCCGGCGGCCGACAGCCTGCAGGAGCTCCTCGACCGCATCACCGATGCTCTGCCCCAGATCGAGGCGAGCTGGGACACCGAGGCCGGCGCCGTGTCGCTCTACAGCCACGGCGGGCCTCTGACCGTCGTGGAGGGCGACAGCGGGTTCTTCGACGCCGTAGGCATCGACCCGGGACTCTATGGGCCACCTCCGATGAAGAAGTCCCAGGCCCGCAAGGTGATCAGCGAAGGCAAGCTCATCGCCAACAAGCTGGAGCTGCTCGCGGACCGCGAGGGGCCCGAGGCCCGACAGGCGATCTACAGCGCGATCGTGTCGCGGCTGGGACACCTGGTCCCGGGCATGGACCCGATCAAGAACGGCACGATCTCCACCGCGTTCCTGTACGCAGCGGCGGACAAGGACGCGGCGGCCCTGCTCGAGGCCCTGGCCGGGACCCCCGACGAGCACGGCCGCGGGGGGCTGATCGGCGACGCGCTCCAGATCGCGGGGGCGGTGGATCTGAGCCGGGTCGAAGTGGTGGCCTGAGAGCCGGTGAAAGTCCGAAGTACGGACGTTCGTCGCCTCTCAGGGCAGGCCGCCGGCGCTGAGAGCTGGTGAAAGTCCGTACTTCGGACGTTCAGGGCCTCTGAGTGACTGAGAGGGCCCCAATGTCCGAAGTACGGACGTTCGTCGCCTCTCAGGGCAGGCCGCCGGCGCTGAGAGCT
>CAYFPX010000067.1:31335-32773 GCA_964344945.1 uncultured Enterobacterales bacterium | reverse complement strand
AGGCTCTGAAGAGCAAAGCGTTGCAGGCGTTGGCGCTCGATCCCGCGCGGATCCCGACCGTCTGCGGCTCGGCGTGGGGCGAATGCGACACCCTGCCGGCGCTGCTCGAAGCGGTCTTCGACGACGAGCTGCCGATGTCGCCGATGCGTTTTGCCGCCAGCGTGCACAACACCGCCAGCGGCACCCTGTCGATCGCCACCGCGGCGCGCGGGTTCGCGACCTCGATCGCGGCCGGTGATACGACCGTCGCGGTTACCATGCTCGAAGCCGTCGGCTTGCTCCAGGCCGGACAGGGCCCCGTCGCCGTGCTGGTGGGCGATTCGCCGATCCCCGACGTGCTCGGTGGCCGCAGCGATGGCCACGCGACGCTCGCCGCGGCCTTCGTGCTCGCCGATCCCGGGCAGGCATTCAGGGTCTCCAGCCCGATCTCCAGCCCGATCTCCAGCCCGATCTCCAGCCCGATCTCCAGCCCGATCTTTGAGCTGCGATTTTCGACCCCGTCTGCCGGTCCGCTGCCCGCCGGGTTCGCCGACAACCCCTGCCGGTACGCGCTCAACCTGGCCGCCGCGCTTCGATCCGAGCCGCCAGGAGGCGCCGCGCACGTCGATCTCGGGCCCGTGCATAGTGGTGTGCGCGCGCCTCATCTATGCCTTTCACCGCTCACGGAGGCGGCGCGATGACGATGCCCAACGTCGCCGATCTCCTGCCGCACGCGCCGCCGATGGTGCTGATCGACGCGATCACCAGCCACACCGGCACCGGCGCGCAATGCGAGGTCACGATCCGCGCCGGGATGCCCTTCGAACACGACGGCACGGTCGCCTCGGTCGTCGCCATCGAGTTTATGGCGCAGTCGGTCGCGGCGTTCGCTGGTTCTCAACCCCATTTGCGCGGCGAACCGCCCGAGATCGGCTACCTGATCGGCTGTCGGAAGATCTCTTTTGGGCGCCCGAGCGTCGCGGTCGGCGAGCGATTGGTGGTCTCGGTCGAGCGCGTTTTTGGGGACGTGATGCTCGGCAAATTCACGTGTACAGTCCGCGCCGCCGATGGCACCGCCGTGGCTGAAGCAGAACTGACTGTGGCCCAACCCCGCAGCGCATCGCCGCAACTCGCGTGAAGATCGCCCTGTTTACCCCCTACTCCGCCTGGAACATCGCTCGAGACCTCGCCCGAACACGCCGGAAACGTCGCCATGCCCGCACCTGAACCCAAGCCGTACGCCCTCGTGACCGGAGCCAGCCGCGGCATCGGCCGCGCCATCGCGGTCGCGCTCGCGGCCGACGGTTTCCCGATCCTCGCCAACTACCGGTCCAACCGCGCCGCCGCCGAAGAGACCGCCGCCGCGATCGAAGCGGCCGGAAGCACCGCGCGACTGTTGCCTTTCGATGTCGCCGATCGCGCCACCGCCCGCGCCACCATCGACGGGCTGCTCGACGAA
>CAYFPX010000067.1:24728-31325 GCA_964344945.1 uncultured Enterobacterales bacterium | reverse complement strand
GCCTGCAGATCGCGGTCGTGGTCAACAACGCCGGCGTCGTCGCCGATGCGCCCTTCCCGTCGCTGCAACCCGACGAGTGGGATCGCGTCACGCGCACCACGCTCGACGGTTTCTACAACGTGACCCAGCCGCTTGTGATGCCGATGGTGCGCCGGCGCTGGGGCCGAATCGTGAATATCTCGTCGGTCTCCGGCGTCATCGGCAACCGCGGGCAGACCAACTACTCGGCGGCCAAGGCGGGCCTGATCGGCGCCACCCGGTCGCTGGCCCAGGAGCTCGCGCGGCGCAAGGCCTGGGACATCTCGATGCTGCACCTGGTGTGGCCCACCAGCGGCGAACCCCGCAGCCGGGACCTGGCACTGAGCGAAGCCGTCTACCTGGACATGACAGACTTCCTGGCCGGCCCCGCCCCAGGGACGGCCTCGGCCCGCCTTCGGCGGAGCCTGGTGGTGGCGGTGATCGATGGCGTCGAGGGCCTGCGCCTGGGGGCGCACGCCCTGCGCAGGGCCGGCCTGGAGGGAGCGCTCCTCCACAGGGCCAGGCTGTCGGGGCGAGCGCATCGGATCGAGCCGGGCCGCTGGATCGACCTGGGTCCGGAGCTCCGGGTGCTACCGGTGGTCGGCCACCCCGAGCCCGAGCACTTCCTGGAGGCGGCCGGACACCGGTCGAAGACCCGGGCCGTGGCCTTGCTGCACGACGCAAGGGGAGCGGGGCGAGAGCGGCGCGAGATCCTCGAGCACCTGGGCCACTACCTGCCCGTCCAGCTCGTCGAGCGGTCCAGAGCGGCCGGGCTGGTGGACAATGAACCCGGAGGCGTCATGAAGGTCGTGTTCCTCTCGGCCAGCGTGCCGGACCCGCGGCGAGACCCGCGCTACCACGCCACCGGCGACGCGGCCGCCATCAAGGAGTCGGTCGAAGCCTTGGTCCGCGTGGTTCTCGGTGGGGGCGGGCGCCTGGTCTTCGGGGGTCACCCGGCGATCAACCCCTTCGTGCGGCAGGTGGCCGAGGACCTGGGCCGTTCCGATCGGGTCCGGATCTACCAGTCGAGGTGGTTCTGGGACCGGATCCCAGAGGATGCCCGGGCATTCACCGACCTGATCTGGACTCCAGCCGAAGACTCCAGAGCGGCCAGCCTGGAGAGGATGCGCAAGGACATGATCGCCAGCGAGGACTTTGACGCAGCAGTGTTCATCGGTGGGATGGAGGGGGTCGAGCGTGAGCTCCAGCTGTTCCGGGAGCAGTGGCCCGGGCGATCCCTGTGGCCTGTGGGCTCGACCGGCGGTGCGGCCAGGATGATCCTCGAGCATGAGGCGCTCGGGCTCCCGGCGGAGACCCAGGAGCTCCTGGCGACCGCGAGAGCCTACCCGGTGCTGTTCGAGGAGCTGCTCACGCCGAGCTCGCGAAGGTGAGCCTCAGCGCGGGACTGGGTCGCCCTACCTGCGCAGGAGCCACCCGGGTCCACTCCTCTCCTCAGCGCGGCGAGGTCCTCCCGCCGTAGAGCTCCTCGAGGCCGGTCCACCGCACCCCCAGCTCCCGCTCTCGGCTGCGGGTCACCCCCTTGCGAGCGAAGACCCGAAGTCCGAGCGTCGCCTCCCGCGGATTGGGGAACCGCTCGGCCCGGGCCTTCAGCTCCGCCACCACGGACGCCTGGGACCGCACCGCACCCCACTTGCACTCCCCGAGGTCCGTCCAGCCGTCCGACCGGACACCGACCACGTCGACCTGGGCCTCACGACTCCACCACTCGCCCACCTCCCACGACCCGGTGACACCCTCCTCGACATACAGGACCTCGAGCGCCTCTCTGCAGAGGTGCTCGAAGCCCTGTCCCATCCACGACGCCAACCCTGGCGCCACCACGTCCTGGAAGAAGCGCGTGGGACCCAGCACCCGAAGTCGACTCTGGTGGGGCTGCAAGAAGCGAAACCAGAACCGCAGCAACGGGTCGGAGACCACATACCTCACGGAGCGCCGCGTGGGCGGTCGACCCGTGAGCGGCCACTGCTTCTGGACGTAGCCCAGCTCTGTGAGCTGTCCGAGGTAGTAGGTCAGGCTCTGTGCCGGCAGGCCGGTGCGCCGGGCCAGCGCGGCCTGGGCACAGGGCTGCTCCGCCAGCGCAGTCAGCACGGTGTAGTAGGTCGGGGTCTCCCGCAGCTCCTCGCGCAACAGGAACGTGGGCTCGTGGTACAGCGGCGCATACTCGTCGAGGAGCGCGGCTGCCAGGTTCTGCTCGAAGGAACGAGCAGGGTCGAAGGCCTCCAGGTACAGGGGCACACCCCCACAGACGAAGCGCGCCCGCGCCACGTCCGTCAAGGACCAGTCCGGATGAAAGGAGCGTGCTTCCCTGAAGCCAAAGGGACCGAGCTTGATCTGGGCGGTCCGTCTGCCAAACAGCGGGGCCTTGCGCCCGAGCACAGCCCGCTCCATGAAGCCGACATGGGATCCACAGAGGATGACCATCACTCGGGGGTCGTCCTTCCAGCCTCGGTCCCAGAGTTCCTGGATCACCGAGGGCAGCTCAGGGGAGGCCTGAGCGAGCCACTGGAACTCGTCGAGCGCCAGGACCAGCGGCCCCTCACCCCGCCAGGCCTCGACGAGCTCAGCGAGGAGCCGCTTCCACCCGCGGCTGGCCATCTCAGCCGGCAGCTCCCGCCCGAAGAGACGGCTGGCCTGCTCCAGGAGCTCGCGCAGGTGGGCCTCGGCGCGCCCCTCCTTGCCCACCACGTAGACGCCCGAGCAGTCCTCCAGGAATCGCAGCACGAGCGCGCTCTTCCCCACCCGGCGTCGACCCCAGATCGGAACGAGGGCCCCGCCAGAGGCCTCCAGCTGGCCCCTCAGGGCCGCCAGCTCCCGGGTCCTGCCGTGGAAGGCCATGCCGCATCTTAGTGAGACACGACTAGCTGAGTCAAGACTCTCCGTTGTCCGTCAGCGCCGCCAGCACCCGCTCCGGCGTGAACGGCATCCGCCGGATCCGCACCCCCACCGCGTCCCAGATCGCGTTGGCGATGGCCGGGATCACCGGGTGCAGGGGGCCCTCGCCGGCCTCCTTGGCGCCGTAGGGGCCGCCCGGGTCCAGGGTCTCGACGATCTTCGCCACCAGGTCCGGGGTCTCCAGGCTGGTGCCGATCCGGTAGTCCAGCAGGTTCGGGCCCACGTGCAGGCCGTCCTCCCGGTAGACCTGGGCCTCCATCATCGCCTCGCTCCAGCCCATGTAGACCGAGCCCTCGATCTGGCCCTCGACCAGCACCGGGTTCAGGGCCCGGCCGCAGTCGTGGGCCGCCCAGACCTTGTCCACGGTGACGATGCCGGTCTGGTGGTCCACGGCGACCTCGACCACGTGGGCCGTGGTGCTGTAGGCCGGCGAGGCGCCGATGGTGCCGCCCCGGTAGTCGCCGCCCACCTTGCGGGTGACGTACTCGCCGGTCAGGCCCAGGGTGCCGAACTTCGACTCCGCCAGCACCAGGGCCTCGGTGGTGGAGACGGTGCGGCCCGGGCGGGAGCGGTCGTAGTAGTGGCCCAGGGCGACGCCCACGGCCTCGGGGTCGACCTCCCACTTCGCCGCCACCGCGGCGACCATCTTGTCCCGCAGGGCGCGGCCGGCCATCTGGGCGGCGGTGCCGGCCATGTAGGTGATGCGGCTGCTGTAGGCGCCGAGATCGACAGGCGTGAGGTCGGTGTCGGCCGAGACGACGATGATGTCGTCCGGGTCGACCCCGGTCTCCTCGGCCACGATGTAGGCCAGCATGCCGTCGGAGCCCTGGCCGATGTCACTGGTGCCGGCGAAGACCGTGATCTTGCCGCTGCGATCGGCCCGCAGGAGCACGCCGGACTGGGGCATCTCGTTGGGGTAGACCGGGTAGGCGGTGCCCGAGATGTACATCGAGCAGGCCACGCCCAGGCCGCGGCCGTAGGGCAGCTTGCTCCAGCGGTCCGCCCAGCCGCTGGCTTCGGCGACCACGTCCAGGCACTCGACCAGGCCCGTGCTGGGCACGTGCTGGCCGTTCACCGTGGTGTCGCCGCTCTTCAGCGCGTTGGTCCGCCGGATGTCCATCGGGTCCAGGTCGAGCTCCTCGGCGAGCTCGTCCAGGGCGCACTCGAAGGCGAACCGGGGCTGGACCGAGCCGTGGCCGCGCTTGGGGCCGCAGCAGGGCTTGTTGGTGTAGACCCGCTTGCTGTTGAAGCGGTAGGCGGGGAAGTGCACGGGGCCGGTGAGCAGCTGGCCCGAGTAGTAGGTCGTGATCAGCCCGAAGGAGTGGTAGGCGCCGCCGTCGATGGTGATCTTGCTGTCGACCGCGGTGAGCCGACCCTGGGAGTCGGCGCCCAGGGCCATGGTCATCTCCATGGGGTGCCGGCCGCGGTGGCTGTAGAAGACCTCTTCCCGGGTGTAGAGGATCTTGACCGGGCGACCGGCCTTCTTGGCCAGCAACGGGGCGCAGAACTCCAGGTCGAAGGGCTCGGACTTGCCGCCGAAGGCCCCGCCCAGAGGCGGCTGGATGACGCGGATCTTCGATGCTTCGAGCTCGAAGACCTGGCCCAGGATCCGGTGGAGGTAGTGGGGCACCTGGGTGGCGGACCACAGGGTCAGCCGGCCGTCGGAGTCCCAGCTGGCCAGGGCGCAGTGGGGCTCGATGGGGGCGTGGGTCGAGCCCTCGTAGTGCCAGGTGGCCTCGACGTTGGCGGCGGCGTCGCGCAGGCCACCGTCCACGTCGCCGAACTCCAGGGCGACCGTCTTGCAGGTGTTGTCCTTGCGGGGACGGTCCTTCCAGTCCCGCTCGTGGATGAGGGGCGCGCCCTCGGCCAGGGCCTGGTGGGGCTCGACGGCCGCGGGCAGGACCTCGTAGTCGACGGCGATCAGGTCCAGGGCCCGGTTGGCGGTGTCCTCGTCCCGGGCGGCGACGGCGGCCACGCCATCGCCGACGTACCGGACCTTGTCCGTCGCCAGGGGGGACTCGTCGGGGGTCCAGGGGATGACGCAGTAGGTCGCGGGCAGCTCGCTGCCGACCATCACGGCGTAGACCCCGTCCAGGGCCTCGGCCTTGGACGTGTCGATGCCGCGGATGCGGGCGTGGGCGTGAGGGGACCGCAGGATCTTGCCGTGGGCCATGCGCGGCAGGACCAGGTCGTCGGCGTACTTCGCGGCGCCGGTGGCCTTGTCGATGCTGTCGGCCTTGCGGCCGGGGGCGCCCAGGACCAGGAAGCCGTCGGCGGGCTCGCCGTACTTCGTGGGCACGCGCGTCTCCGAGCGGGGGTCCTCGGCCGCGGCGACCTTCACGGCCTCGAAGATCTTGGTGTAGCCGGTGCAGCGGCAGAGGTTGCCGCCCAGGGCGCCGCGGATCGCGGCGTCGGAGGGGTCCGGGTCCTCGTTCAGCAGGCAGCGGGCACTCAGGATCATGCCCGGCTGGCAGAAGCCACACTGCAGGGCGCCGCAGGAGTCGAAGGCCCGCTGGAGGCGGTCCGGGCCTTCCGGGGTCGCCAGGCCCTCGATGGTGGTGACCTCGCCGGTCACGGCGTGGGCCAGGGTGCAGCAGCTGAGCACCGGGTCGCCGTCGACCAGCACCGTGCAGGCGCCGCAGTCGCCCTTGTCGCAGCCCTGCTTGGCGCCGGTGAGATCGGCTTCGTAGCGCAGGGCTTCGAGCAGGGTCCAGTGGTGCGGCACCGCGAGGGTCTGGTCCTCGCCGTTGATGCACAAGGTCAGGAGGGACTTCATGGGGCGCTCCTGTGTCTCCTCGTATCTGGGGATAGGGGCCAGTGCCCCCGGGAGGTCCTTCCATGAGCATCCGCGCAGCCCTGAAGACCGGTCTCGCCACCCGCTTCGAGGTCGGCTCCGCTGCCTTCGACAAGCACCTCGCGGCCGCGGGCCTGCCCCCGGAGACCGCGGAGCAGGTCCGCTGCATCCTGGGCCAGCTGGCCTGCGCCTGGTCCCAGCTGGACACCATCACCTGGGAGGACGACGCCCCGGTGCTCGCCCGGGCGCTCTACCCGATGGTCACCAGCTACCTGCTGCTCGAGGAGGACCTGATCCCCTCGGCCGGCGAGCAGATCGTGCTCGGCCTGCTCGACGACGCCTACCTGCTGCTCCGGGCCCTGGACACGCTGGCGCCGGACCCCGAGCGGGGAGAGCACATCACGCTGCTGCGCCGGATCCTGGGCGGCGGCGCCTGCTCGGTGCTGGACGCGCTGATCGACGGAGCGCTGGCCGAGGCGGCGGCGGAGGTCGAGCGCCGCGGGGCGTGACGACCCGGTCCGAACTTGACTGAGTGTCAAGTTCGGACCATCTCACCCCAGTGAGACCGGGCCAACTTGACACTGAGTCAAGTTGACGCCGGCTCACTCGGACGGCCACGCGACCGCGGAGCCCCGCAGGGCGGAGCCGCCTCGCGCCCACGGAAGGAGGCCCCTGGGCCCGACGACCCGGTCCGAACTTGACACTGAGTCAAGTTGACGCCGGCTCACTCGGACGGCCACGCGACCGCGGAGCCCCGCAGGGCGGAGCCGCCTCGCGCCCACCGAAGGAGGCCCCTGGGCCCGACGACCCGGTCCGTACTTGACTGAGTGTCAAGTTCGGACCATCTCACCCCAGTGAGACCGGGCCAACTT
>CAYFPX010000067.1:0-24628 GCA_964344945.1 uncultured Enterobacterales bacterium | reverse complement strand
ACCATCTCACCCCAGTGAGACCGGGCCAACTTGACACTGAGTCAAGTTCGAACCGACTCACTCCGATGGGGCTGAGATGGCCCTGGCGAAGTACTCCTCTCGCCCATGGCCTCCCTCTTCGACCACCTGGGACACGCGGCGCTGGTCTCCCGGGGCTTCCGGCGGCGCTGGATCCCCACCGACGTCGGCCGGGTCCACGTGCTCGAGTCCCCGGGCCGCGGCGAGGGCCCGCCCCTGGTCCTGCTGGCTGGCTTCACCAGCCGCGCCACCAACTTCTCCCGCATGGCGCCGCGCCTGGTGGACCACGTCCGCAGAGTCAGCATCCTCGACCTGCCGGGCCACGGCGACAGCGACCTGCCCGCGGACGGCCTCACCGGAGACAGCCTGCACACCGGGGTGATGGCCGCCCTGCACGCCCTGACCGACGAGCCCGCCGTGATCTTCGGCAACTCGGTCGGCGGCTGGATGGCCCTGCGCCACACCCTCGACCACCCGGACCGGGTCCGCGGCCTGGTGCTGGCGTCGCCCTTCGGCGCCGCCATGACCCCCGCCGAGGTCGACGGCCTGCGGGCGCTCTACCGGGTCGAGTCCCACGCCGACGCCCTGGACATGGTCGACCGGGTCTTCCACGAGCCCCCCGGCTGGTTCCGGCCGGTGCTCGCCTTCTTCGCCCGCCGCCAGATCGCCCGGCCCGAGCTGATGAACCTGCTGGGCAGCCTGCGGGCCGAGCTCACCCTGACCCGCGACGACCTCGCGCCGCTGCAGGCACCGATCAAGGTGCTCTGGGGCCAGAGCGACGGCATCCTGCCCCGGGAGCACCTGGCCTTCTTCCGCGAGGCCCTGCCCCACGCCGTCTTCGAGGAGCCCGAGGACTACGGCCACAGCCCGTTCATGCAGCGGCCAGCGGACCTGGCGAAGCGGGTGCTGGAGTTCGTGGGAGGGTTGTGAGCGATGCGCCTCTTCCCGTTCCTCCTGCTCCTCACCGCCTGCGGACAGTTCGGCGAAGAGGACACCACCAGCGACACCGGCACCGCCGCCGACACCGAGACCACGACCGGAGACAGCGACACCCCCACGGACACCGACACCGACACCGACACCGACCCGCTCGCCTGGCCCGTCGAGCCCGACCCCGTGCTCGAACAGCGCCTCAACGACACCTTCGGACCGCGGATCCTCAGCAGCGCCGACCGGTACGACTTCCACTCCGCCCTGGACATCAAGCGGGACCTGGGCACGCCGGTCCTGGCGGTGGCCGACGGGATCGTGCGCTTCGCCGGCGAGCGCGACGGCTACGTGGACCTGAGCGTGCAGCTCTACCACGAGCTCGACGGCGAGACCTGGGTGTCCCACTACACCCACCTGTCCGAGGTGGAGGCGCTGCTCGAGGGCGAGCCGGTCCGCCAGGGCCAGGTGATCGCCGCGGTCGGTCAGGGCAGCTCCAGCTACCCCCACCTGCACTTCGAGATGCGCCGCTCGACCAACGAGAACAGCCTGCGCAGGAACGCCGTGCATCCCCTGGCCTGGCTGCCCTACCCAGACCACGGACCGCCGACCCTGACCATCGACGGCCTGACCCGGACCCCGGGTCTGCTCCGGGTGGACACCACCGCCTCGGTCCATCCCGAGGAGCTCGATCTGCACGGCCTGAGCGTGGTCGTCACCCGCCAGGACACCGGCGAGGTGCTGGCCGAGAAGGCCTGGGACGTCGACAGCTGGAACCTGGCCCACGACGAAGAGGCCGACCTGGATCAGCAGGAGGCCGACGGCCTGGTGTTCGACCCCGAGGAGTTCAACGACGACGGCTCCTACGACGCCTGGGTCCTGCACGTCGGCTTCGTCGAGCTGGCGGTGCCCGACGACGTGGCCCTGGACGTGGTGGTCACGGCCACCGATGTGCGCGGTCAGGCCGCGAGCGTCGCCGAGGTCTCCGTCAACGATTAGGCCTTCCCAGATGTCTCTGGACCTCAACGCCCTCTCGCTGCCCGAGCTGATCAAGCTCCAGGAAGAGGTGGGCAAGGTCCTGGCGAACAAGTTCCAGAAGGACCAGGCCCTGGTCTTCACCGACGTGGTCGACTCCACCGACGCCTTCGTGAAGCACGGCAACGCCCACGGCCGGGCCCTGCTCCAGCGGCACCTCACCGCCCTCGAGGACGCGATCGGCCCCACCGGTGGCCGCATCGTCGACACCGCAGGCGACGGCGCCTTCACGGTCTTCGACACCGTGCACAGCGCCGCCGTCTCCCTGATCTCCCTGCAACAGAAGCTGCACGCGGACAACGCCAACCGCCCCCTGCACCAGCGCATCCAGGTGCGCTCCGCCGCCCACTGGGGCAGCGTGCTGACGGATGGCTCGACCGTCACCGGCGACGCCGTGCACAAGGCCGCGCGGGTCTGCGGCACCACCATGGGCGGCGAGATCCGGCTCACCAAGGACGCCTTCTGGCAGCTGCCGACCCTGTTGCGCCTGAAGTGTTCGCACCTGCCCGAGGTCCGCCTCAAGGGCATCCCCGAGCCGGTCCAGGTGATGGTCCTGCCCTGGCGGGATCCCGGCTCCTTCCCCACCAGCGTGGTGCTCAAGGAGACCGGTGAGGCCTTCGCCCTGCCCCAGAAGGGCGTGATCACCATCGGCCGGCTCGACATGTTCGAGGGCCGCCCGGCCAACGACATCGTGCTGCGCCTGCCGGACCCGGAGCGCTGCCGCCACATCAGCCGCTGGCACGTGGAGCTCCACCGGAAGAACGACGGCCTGAACATCCGCTCGGTGAGCCGTGGGCGCACGGTCGTCGACGACCAGGAGCTGGCCAAGGGCGAGTCGGCAGCGGTCAAGGTGGGGACCCGGGTGGTGCTGTCCAAGGTGGCGACCCTGGAGTTCATCACCCGCGCCCAGCCCGAGCTGGCTGGCACCTACTTCGACGACGAGGGCTGATGCTCCTGCTCGCCGGCCTCGCTTCGCTGACCGGCTGCGGCACCTGCGACGCCCGGGCCAGCAGCAGCGGAGACCCCCTCCAGGACGCCATCGACGCCGCCAGCGAAGGCGGCACCCTGGTGGTCTGTGCCGGCACCTACAGAGGCACCTTCACCATCGACAAGCAGCTGTCCCTGGTCTCCCAGGAGGACACCACCGGGGTCTGGCTCGACGGCGACGGCGACGGCCCGATCCTCACCATCACGGACGCCGCGGTGGTGCTGGAGAACATCGGCTTCCAGCACGCTGGCACCGGCAGCGACGGCCGAGGCGGTGGGGTCTGGATCGAGCAGGAGAACAGCCTGGACCTGCCCTACGTGACCATGGACGGCGTGCGGGTCCAGGAGGGCGACGACTCCGGCGTGGTGATCACCGGCGGCACCCTGGTCGGACTCGAGCTGGCTCTGGACGACAACTCGGCCGAGGTGGGCGGCGGGCTCCGAGTGCTCGCCGGCGCCGTGTCGCTGGAGGACCCGACCTTCGCCGGCAACGACGCCGACCTGGGCGGCGGGATCTACGTCGACGACGGCGGCGACGTCACGATCTCCGGCGGCGAGGTCTGCGAGAACCGGGCGACCAACGGCGGAGGCGCCTGGCTGGTCGCCGGCACCGACGACGAGGAGCCCGGCGAGCTCACGGCGATCTCCAGCGACTGGTGCGAAGGCGCCCGGGACAACAGCCCCGACGACGTGGCGACGGTGGACCAGTCCTACACCTTCGGGGACAACGTGGACTTCAGTCTGCAGGGGCCGGTGGAGGACTGAGTGCCGCGGCGAGGGCCTGTCCGAGGGCCCGGTGACCCGCCGGGGACGGGTGGTGGGCATCGGACGGCAGGACGAGGGCGTCGACCCCGACCCGCCGCAGCGCCGGCAGGCCCGGCACCACAGCGACCCCGAGGCCACCAAAGACCGCCATCGCCTGGTCCAGCGCCGCCCGGTCCGCGGCACACGAGGCCGGGTCCCCGCTCCAGGCGGCGCAGTCCTCCGCGGCCAGGCGGTGGTGGGGCACCGTGAAGACCAGGAGGCGGGCGGCGCCGACTTCTTCGACCAGGCGGGGCGCCCAGGTCTCCAGGAACGCCGCCTGCTCGGCCTCGCCGGGCACACCGGCCGCAGCGAGGTCACGCAGCGCCCGAGACCCCAGGTAGAGCCGGACCAGGGCCGAGCGATCCCGGAGCCGGGTCCAGGCGGCGGAGAGCTCCGTGCCCACGTGAAGCGGCCGGCCGCGCTTTCCGACGCGGACCACCCGGGTCTCCACACGGTCGTTGGTGTGGAAGGCGTAGACCACCCGATCCGGCTGCCAGGCGGGCACCCGGTGCCGGGCCATGCCCGTGATCTGCTGCAGATCGAAGCCGGTCTCCCCGAGATTCAGGACCTCGACGTCCGGGAGCAGGGCATCGGCGATCGCGGGGAAGGCCTGGTCCCGGGCCACGCCCTGGCCGAAGGTCACCGAGTCGCCCAGCACGACCACGCGCCCGAGCCCCTCGTGCCGCGCCAGCTCGCGGTCCCGGTCTCGGAAGCCGTGGGCGTTGCGCTCCTCGGGGCTGCGCAGCAGGACCTTCAGATCCGCCTCGTCGGGGCCGGGCAGCAGGAAGCCGTCGCCCTCCGCCGTGCGTGCCGCGCCCTCGAAGGCCCCCAGGATCCCCAGGATCCCCAGCCCCACCACGACGGGCGCCCACCGCCGCAGTCGCCGCCGCGCTCGCCGGGTCCTGGCCACGGGCGAGCTTACCGCCCAGGCACGGCTATGCTCCGCCCGTGCTCCTGCTCCTCCTCGTGCCGGCCTGCGACGGCGACCTGCTGCCCTGCTCACGGGACTGCCTCAAGGAGATGAGCCTGGAGCGGTCCCAGCACGTGCCGATGGGACTGCGGGCCAGCTTCGAGTCACGGGCCGACGGCGTGTGCCACGTCGAGTACCGGGAGGCCGGCGGGGACTGGTGGACCACGCCGGTCGAGCGCTGCGGCCCCGACACCCCCTTCAGCGCGGACCTGCGGGGCCTGCACGTCGACACCGAGATCGAGGTCGAAGGCGTGCTGACCGTGGACGGCCAGGAACACCCCCGGGGCACGGCCAGCGTCACCACCGGGTCGCTGCCCGCGAACGCCCCGGTCTTCACGGTCGAGGTGCCCTGGACCGGCGAGGGCGACGGCGGCTACGTCCAGGGCTCCTTCTCCCAGGAACAGGCGGGGGTGTTCATCCTCGACCGCGACGGCCGGTACGTGTACCTGTGGATGAACGAGGAGGAGCAGAAGCGCGACGTCTTCAACGCCCGCCTCACCCCGGACCTCACGGCCTTCTGGCTGCTGCTCAACCAGGAACGTGCCGCCACGGACTGGGGCATGCTGGTCCGCCGCAACTGGTTCGGCGAGGTGAAGCGCTCGGTCGACGTGGCCTGGCTGCACCACGACCTGCTGCCGCTGGCCGACGGCTCCGTGCTGGCCGTCGAGGGGGATCCCGACGATCCCGAGGCCGAGTACCCGGTCTGGGGAGACCGCATCGTCCGGGTGCACGCCGACGACTCCGTCGACGTGCTGTGGTCCAGCTGGAACGACCTGGAGGCCCCGGAGCCCGGTCCGGGAGAGACCGGCTGGTTCGGCGAAGGCATCGACTGGATCCACGCCAACTCCCTGGCCTGGAACCCGGACACCGAGACCGTGCTGATGGGCTCCGCCAAGGAGCACGCCCTGTTCGAGGTCGACGCCAACGGCGCCGGTCTGGTGCGCAGCTTCGGCAGCGAGCTGGCCGACAGCTGGGCCATCGAAGGCGACCCGCTCACACACCCCCACGGGGCGAACTGGACCGACGACGGGGAGCTGATGGTGATCTCGACGGTGTGGGGCAACGGCGAGACCACCGCGGTGCGCTACACCCTCGACGAGGCCAGCGAGACCCTGGTGCCGGACTGGACCTACACGGATCCGGAGACCTACGCCCACATCGGCGGCAACGCGACCCCCTCGGGCAGCGACGGCCAGGTGCTCGTGGACTACGGCGACGGGCTGGTGATCCAGGAGGTGGACGCCGCGGGCACCCCGGTCTGGCGAGTGCGGGCCGAAGGCACGAACGTGATCTTCCAGACCTGGCCGCTGGCGGCGCTGTGGCCTGGCGGGGATTGATGACGCACCGCAACATCGATACTTGACGCACTGCAACATAGGCCGATAGGGTCCCGCCTCTCCTGGAGGTCCTGTGCTCACCTGGATCCTGTTCGGCGCCTACGTCCTGGTCACCGCGGCGCTCGCCTGGCGCGGCGGGCAGCGCGGCGGCGGCACTTCGTCCTTCGCCATCGGCAGCGGCCGCATGAACCCGGTGCTGGCCGGACTGACCCTGGGGGCCTGCATGGCCTCGAGCGCCATGTTCGTGATCATGCCGGGCTTCGTCTACGCCGAGGGTCTGCCGGCGCTGATCGGTTTCTCCCTTCCGCTGATGGCCGGCCTGGGCGTCGGTCTGTGGGTCCTGGCGCCGCGCTTCCAGGCCCGCGGCGCGGGCATCCTGACCGTGCCCCACTGGCTGGGCGAGCGGTACGGCAGTGTTGCGCTGCAGCGCCTCTTCGCGGGCCTGAACGTGCTGCAGCTCGCCTACCTGGTGCTGGTCACCGTCGGCTGCGCCTACGTGATGGAGCAGGCCCTGGGCGTGACCTACCCCGTGGCGGCGACCTTCATCGTGGTCTTCGTCTTCGGCTACACGGCCTTCGGCGGCACCTGGGCCCACGCGTTCACCAACAGCGCCCAGGGCCTGGTGATGCTGGTGATGTCCCTCGTCGTCCTGGCCGCCGGGTGGCGCCACTGGGCCAGCGGCGCGGTGGTCGAGACCCTGGCGAGCAGCGGCTGGACCGCGCCCGAGAGCCCCCTGTTCTCCAGCACCTGGGAGGTCTGGGGTGTGCCCTTCCTCATCGGGATGGCCCTCACCACCCAGCCCCACCTGATGACCAAGGCGCTCTACGTGTCGGGCCGGCGGGACCTGGGTGTGACCCTGGCGGTGGGGCTCGGCTGCTTCGCGATCTTCTCCCTGGTGCTCTTCGTCGGCGCCTACGCCCGGCTCGACCTGGCCCCGGGCCTGCCCCAGGACCAGGTGGTGGCCCTCTGGCTCCAGCAGGCCCTGCCCTGGCCCGCGCTGGCGGCGGCGGTGAGCGTGGCGATCCTGGCGGCGTCGATGAGCACCCTCGACGGCCTGCTGGTCGCGATCTCCGCGAGCGTGGGACACGACCTCTTCCGGGGCTCGGTGCGTGCGAACCGGCTGGTCCTGGTGGTGCTGGCCGCGCTGACCCTGGCGGCGGCGCTCTCACCGCCGAAGCTCGTGCTGATCCTGGGCCAGCTGGGGGTCTACGGGCTGGTGGCGGCGTCGATCCCGCCCCTGGCCGCGGGGCTGTTCCGCACCGGTGAGCTCTCTGCCCGAAGGGCCATCGCCTCGGCGCTGCTCGCCCTGGGTGTGCACTTCGGACTGGCGCTGGGGGGCTGGACCCCGAACCCGGGCGTGGCGGCCCTGTGCGGCATGGCCTGCGCCCTCCCGGTCGCCCTCTGGCGACCCTCTCCCTCCCTGGCTCCCCGTGGGGCCCTCGCTCCTGGAGCCAGGTGATGCAGCTGTCGAACGCCCGTGCCCTCGTGACCGGAGGGGCCCAGGGCATGGGCCTCACCTTCACCCGTGCGCTGGGCGATGCCGGCGCCGCCGTGGCCTTCTGCGACGTCCAGGCCGACAAGGTCGCCGCGGTCTCGGAGGAGCTCGGCGTGCCGGGGTTCGTGGCCGACGTCTCGGACGAGGCCGCAGTGGAGGCCCTGGTCGCCGACGCCGCCGAGGCCCTGGGCGGCCTGAACGTGCTGATCAACAACGCCGGCATCATCCGCGACGGCCTGCTGGTGAAGCAGGACCGGGAGACCGGCGAGGTCCGCGGCTTCAGCAAGGCGAAGTGGGACCAGGTCCTGGCGGTGAACCTGACCGGGCCCTTCCTGTGCGCCCGGGCGTTCGCGACCCAGGCGATCACCCGCGAGGTCGGGCCGGGGGTGATCGTGAACATCTCGAGCATCAGCCGGCACGGCAACCGAGGGCAGTCGAACTACGCTGCCGCCAAGGCCGCCCTGGCCGCGGACACCGTCGTCTGGGCCAAGGAGCTGGCGCGGCACGGCCTGCGGGTCGGCGCGGTGGCGCCCGGGTTCATCGAGACCCCGATGGTCGCCGAGATGCCCCCGGCGGCGCTCGAGCGTGCGCTGAAGCCGATCCCCCTCCGGCGCCTCGGTCAGCCCGAGGAGATCTGGGAGGCGGTGCGGTTCATCGTGGCCTGCGACTACTTCACGGGTCGGGTGGTGGACGTGGACGGGGGGCTGCGGCTGTAGCCCAGGCCAGCGGGACCTGGTCATCGGGGCGCTCTACAGCGACGAGGGTGGCAGCGACTCCGGCATCATCTACATCTACGAGGACGTGCCCAGCGGCACCATCGACCTGGGCTCGTCCCACAGCGAGCTGGTGGGCCGGGTCTGGAGAGGTGAGTGTCCGAATTCCGGACACTCAGGGCCGACCAGACCCTTCGCTCGCCCTGAGTGACCGCTTTCCGGACACTCAGTCCCGGCCCGCCATCGCGGACCGGATTGCGTCCTCGGCCTGGATGAGGGGGCCGACGTCGCCGGCGCCGCGCTCCGCCGCTGTCCGGATCAGGAGGTCCCGGACCTCCGCAGCGGAGAGGCTGGGGGAGACGGCGCGGAGGATCGCTGCAAGCCCGGCCACCGTCGGGGCGGCCAGGCTGGTGCCCATGGACGCTTGGACGTCACCATCGCGGGTGAGCACCGGCACGCAGGAGCCCGGGGCCGAGACCGCGTGCCCCACGCCACGCGTCGTGTTCGAGAAGCGTGCTCGCTCCCCGGCTTCGTCCAGAGCCGACACGACGAGGACGCCAGGGAGGTTCGCCGGCCACACCTCACCGGCGTCCTGGCCCCGGTGACCGCCGTTCCCGGCCGCCGCCACCACGAGGACGTCCCTCCGGACCGCGTAGTCGATGGCATCCACGACCGGGTTCGGCGCAGTGCCCTGACCGGCCAGGGAGAGGTTGATGACCTGGACCCCATCCTCCACCGCGTTGACGACCTCGAAGGCCACCTCGTGCGGCCCCAGAGCGTCCAGGGGATAGGCCTCCAGCGACACCCACCGGCCAGCCGCATTGAGGGAGGCGATCGCCCGACCGTTGCCCGCGACGGCCGCGGCCGCCCCCGCGACCATGGTCCCGTGACCGTCCGGGTCCCGACTCTCCCGCGGGGACACTGTCGGCAGGTCCGGGTGATCGGCCTGCACGCCGGTGTCGACGATGGCCAGCCGGGACGCGCGGCGCGGCGCCTGGTGCCCGAGCAGCGCCAGGGCGCCCTCTCCCTGGATCTGACGCAGGCCCAGCTGGCGCGTGCTGAGGGGGTCATCGGAGAGCGGGCGCGTGGTCTGGCACTGGTTCAGGGGCACGCGGCCCATCGGTCCTTCGAAGGAGGCCAGATCGACGGTCACGTCGTCGACGTTCTCCCGGTCTCGCCGCAGGGCCTCGATCAGGTCCTCGTGCGTGGAGGCCGCCGCTTCGATGAGCCAGGTCTGTGCGAGGTCGCCGTGTTCTCCCAGCTCGACCCGCGGGAAGGCCCGCTGGGGCTGCCCTGTGCGGAAGCGCCGGAGCACACCGTCCACCTCGTCGATGGTGTCGTCTTCCCCCAGCTCCACCAGGAGCACGACGCGCTCGCCCTCCACGTCGGGCCAGCTCGGGGCTCGGAGGGACAGGTCCAGGGACCAGCCCAGCACCGCGGCGCCGAGGCCCGCGACCACCAGGGGGCAGTTGCCCCAGGCCGGCAGGTCCTCGGGCGGCGGCAGGTGCGCTCGGATCCGGACCGCCTTCAGGCGCCAGAGGTGCAGGCCCAGGGAGACGAGCTCCCAGACCTCCAGCGCGAGCCAGCCCAGCAGGAACGCCAGCACGATCGCCAGGTCCGGGATCAGCGCCGCCAGGTCGGGGAACGGCGCGAGCCGGTGGTGGAGCTCCCCGTCGAGCCGCGCCCAGCCCGTGCTGTGCTGGAGCAGGAAGTACGCACCGGCCACCGTCAGCAGCCCCCGGCCCAACCCCGGTGCGCAGCCCCATCGAGGGGCGGGAGGCGCCGGGGTGTGCAGGCGCTCGAGCTGCTCCCGCTGGGCCTCCACGGCCAGTCCCAGCAGGACCCCTTCGACGAGCACCACCGCCAGGGTCCCGAGGAAGAGCGCGATGGCCGGGGCGGCTGCCGCGTCGACCAGGGCCTGGGCGAGGGCGGTGAGCTGGCGGGAGGGTCGCCGCTCCAGCACCTCGGTGAGCAGGTGCCAGACGAACCACCACGACAGCAGACCACCCAGCGCCAGCCAGGTGGCCCGCCGCACCAGCATCTGGAGCTTGGTGGCGAGGAGACCGACCATCGGACCCCCAGCCTACCGGTCCGTTTGGGAAAGCCTGGAAGTGGACGGGCACGTCGGCATAGAACGGCCGCCGGAGGTGCAGATGCCCGAGCCGGGCCTGAGGCTCGACCCAGCGCTGGAGGAACAGCTCGTCGACGAGCTGGCCGAGGCCCTGGAGGAGATGGTGCGGCGCAGCTGCCCTTCGATGGCCCCCCTCTGGCATCGCTCCACCCACCGAGCCCGCTCGAGACTGGGAGGAGCGCTGCCCGACCTGGGCTTCGAGCCCTCGCGACGGGTGCTGCAGCTCGGGGGACCCGCCCAGACCAAGTACGCCTCGCTGGCCTGCTGGCGCCACGCCGTGCTCTGGCGGTCGGTCCTCCGTTGGATCGAGGACGCGGACTTCCAGGCGGCCGTGGAGGCCGTGTACTTCACGCCCTACCCCGCCGACGAGCCGCCCTTCGCCTGGAGCCGGGGCGCGAGTCGCGCCCCCGACGTCAGCCGGTTCCCGAGCGCCTCGACCCTGAAGGAGTGGGCGAAGGAGGGCAGCTGGCTCGCCGTCTCCCGGCTGCGACACGAGACCGACGAGCTGCGCCACCAGGACGGATCGCTGTTCGCTGAGATCGTGGCCGAGCTGCTGTCGCCAGCGGTACGTCGCACCGTGCGGGACGTGCTCAAGCTGGAAGAACACTGGACGGAGGCCGAGTGACCGAACAAGAGCTGCGAGCCTGGGTGCGCGGGACGCTGTCCCCCGAGGCCCGGCGAGACGTGAGCCGCTGGCTCGTGCGCTGCACCGACCCGCGACTGGGCCAGGTCCTGCGCGGGCTCGTGCGGGAGTGGCGACAGGAGCAGGCCGACGCCGCGGCGGCCTCGGTCGCACCGGCCCTGGCTCCGATCCTCTCGCGCTGGCAGGCCCTCCTCGACAGCGGACGGGCCGCGGTGGTGGGGCTGGGCCTGCCCGGTGTCGTGCCCGCGGCCGTGTCGCGCGTCTCCGAGACCGCGGACTTCCGCGCTGAGCGGGCCGACGACGGCACCCTCACGCTGCGCTACGAGCTGGACGCGGGCACGCAGGTCGCGATCCTGGCGACGAGTGACGCAGGGGACGCGGTGCCGGTGATGCCCTGGACCGACCTCGGCCCGGGAGCCCAGGTCCACCCCGGCTGGTCCCCTCCCACGGCCTGGGAGCGCCCGACGGTCTGGTGGCTGCGGACCGCGCAGCATCCGCCCCCCAGCCTCGCCGACCCGCTGGCGGTGCTGGCCCGCGACGACGGCAGCATCGACATCCTGGCCGCCCTGCGCTGGGAGGACCTGGAGGCCTGATCCCCCGTTTGGGAAACTCGGCTCCGGCCGAGTCGGCCCGCGTTCTTCGGACCATGCCCCGCTTCTTCCCAGGGGTCCGGAGAGCCGGCCATGTCCATTCCCCACTGCCACGTCACCGCCCACGCCCGTCAGCGGGCCGTCGAGCGCCTCCGGTCTCGCCCCGGAGAGGCCCGACACCAGGTCGCCGCCCTCTGGGCGAGCTCGGTCAAGGTCCCGCCTCGCTACGCGGCACGGCTCTCCGGCCGCCAGGCCTACACCCGTCGCAAGGACGGCATCAGCTACCGCCTGAGCGGGTCGGTGCTGCTGGTCTGCCGGGGCCCTCGCGTGATCACCCTCTGGTGCATCTCGGACGAGCAGCTCGTCGATGCGCTGATCTGGTTCGCCGGCCTGCCCTGGCTCCAGGCGTAGGGGGCGGCCATGACGACGTCCACGATGCTCGAGAGCCTCCGTGAAGGACTGGAGGCCAAGCGCCAGCGACTGCTGCTGAGGCCCCTCATCGCGCGGGTGGAGGGTCCTGACCGGACCAGGCCCACCCCTGGAGACCCGCGCGGGCTGCCGCCCGTCTTCCAGGAGCTCGACCTGGGCGTGCGCACCGCAGCCCCGTCCTTCTCACACGGACGCCAGCGCGTGTGGCGGGAGGACCCGAGCGACGGCACCTGGAGCGTTCGGGTGGCCATCGACTACGACGACCTGTGGCGCGGTCGCGAGCGTGAGGTCCTGGAGGACGTGACCGGCACCCTCGAGAGCCAGGTCACCTTCCTGACCGAGCATCAGCAGCACCTGCTGGTGTCCGCTCCAATCGAGTTCCTGCTCCTGGAGACGCCGCCGGAGACGGCCGAGCTGGTCAGCTTCCGTCGCGAGGTGGTCGGAGGCAGCGAGCGGGTGGTCGAGCTGGTGGTGGCCGAGCCCCCGCGCTCGCCGGACCACATCCGCCACGTCGCGATCATCCCCAACCTGATCCCCCTCGACCGGCAGCTCGCGGCGCTGAGGGACCTCGAGAAGGCCGCAGACGACTCGGTCCTGGGCCCGCTCCGGGCCCTGGTCGGGCTGTCGGCTTCGCTGGCGCCGAAGCCCGGGCCTCGGGCGCCGACCCCGCGCTTCGCCGGCCGGCTCGACGAGTACCAGCGAGCCTGTGTCGACAAGGCGCTGGACACGCCCCACTTCGCCGTCATCCAGGGCCCGCCCGGCTCGGGCAAGACCACGGTCATCACCACCTTGATCCGGTCCGTGCTGGCCCGAGGAGGTCGGGTGCTCGTGGTGTCCCCCACGAACGTCGCGGTGGACAACGTGGTCGAGAAGCTCGCACCGGGCGAGCTGGACCCGGACCAGGACGACCTGGCGCTGCACTCCCTCCCCCTGCGCTACGCCGCCCGGCGCCGCAAGCTGCTCGAGCAGGCCGCGCGCTACTGGGTCGGGCGCCGCAAGCAGACGCGAGCGGGGTCCATCGCCCGGCGCCTGGAGGGCGGCCTGCGAGCCCACCACGAGCTGGCCGAGCGGGTGTTCGACCACGTCGACGACCAGCGCATCGGCCATGCCCCCCTGACGACGGCGCTCTCGGACGCCCAGGGCGTGCTCTGTGGGACCCCGATCGGTCTGCTGTCGTACGAGGCGGTGGGGCGGGCCGAGCCCGGCGAATTCGACCTGCTCGTGGTCGACGAGGTGTCGAAGATGACCCTGCCCGAGTTCCTCGCCATCGCGGTCAAGGCTCGCCGGTGGGTCCTGGTCGGCGATCCCGAGCAGCTCCCGCCCTACAACGACGCCGAGGAGAACGCCACGACCTTCCAGGGGGTCCTGGACCCCGAGCTCGAGCTGGTGTGTTCGGTCGGGACCCTCTTGGAGCGCCAGCGGCCAGAGCGGCGGCGGCAGCTGGACCTGGTGGTCGTCACCCCGGAGCCGGAGCGGGTGCAGGACGCCATCCTGGACCACGCCCGGGCGGTCGGGCTGGAGTCGCTGCCGCCCATCCGCTCGGGTCTGTCCAGGCGGGGGCGGGGCATCGTGGTCTGTCGGCCGGACCAGCTCGACGAGGTCACGGAGGAATTCCGGGAGGTCCGGATCCTCACCCAGCGGGATGTCGAGGTCGCGCGACCGGCTGTCGCCAGCGGACGCCGGCTGGTCGAGGCGCGGGAGCGGGCGAGCGAGGTGATCTTCCAGAAGGCCTTCACGGCGTACCACGCCCAGCCGTGGCAGGCGCGGGCAGGACAGAAGCTGCTGGCCGTTCGCTTCCGGCACGGCCTGGAGAAGAGCCTCCCGTCCGCCGCTGCCCTGGCGGCCCTCGCGGGAGACGGCGAGCCCGATGCCCAGCACGCCGAGCTCCGCCGCCAGATGGTGCACCAGCTGGCGCGTCACTACGCCCTCAACACCGTCTCGGTCTACGACTGGCTCACCGGCCTGCCGAAGGGCTTCGACGTCTCCCCGCTGCGGGAGCTGGGAGACGTGGTCGCGCCCCTCGCCGAGCTGCAGCAGGCCGTGGCGCCCTTCGTCGGAACCCTGCGGCGCCAGTACCGCATGCACGCCAGCCTCTCCCGCGTGCCGCGCGAGCTCTTCTACTTCGGCGAAGCGCTCGTGGACGGCCTGGAGAGTGCGAGCACGGAGTGTCGGGTGCGCCTGGTCCAGGTGGATCCGCGAGGGCCAGGGGGCGAGACGAACCCGGCCGAGGTCGACGAGATCTGCGCACTGCTGTCGCGGCTCAACGCCTCGGGGGCCGGCACCGAGGGACCCCGCCAGCACATCCTGGTCATCACCCCTTGCCGCAAGCAGGAGCGGCTGCTCTCGGATGCGGTCGGCGCGCTGCGGCTGCGGGAAGGGCTGGAGCACATCGGGGTGGAGGTCTGCACCCTGGACCGCTGCCAGGGGCGGGAGGCGGAGTACGTCTTCATCAGCCTGGTGCGCAGCCGAGCGACCGTGTTCCTGGACGCCCCCAAGCGGTGGAACGTGGCGCTGACCCGAGCCAAGGAGGGCCTCTTCCTGTTCGGTGATCTGGACGCCTACCTCCAAGAGGCACGCCGGGCGCGGCGCTGGGTCGCGGAACGTCACTGGGCGAAGCGCCCGTTGATGAGCCTGCCCGCTCGTCTCCTCGAGGCCTACGACCGCCAGTTCAACGGACTTCCCCTCACCCCCAGCCGGAGCACCCGATGAGCCCCACTCCTGTCCAAGCCCGCCTCTCGCGGGGCGAAGCCGAGTCCCTGGTGATGCTGTCGGTGCTCTGGCGCGGTGCGGTGCCGATGGACCAGCTCGCCCCCCGACTCGGCCTGTCCACCACAGTGTCCGTTGCCGTCCAACGTGCCTACGCGTCCCTCGAAGCCGCGGGTCTGGTCGAGTCGGACGGGGAGAGGTTGGCGCTGACGGAGGCGGGGCGGGGGCGGTTGGAGGGTTGGGTGTGAGGGGCTCACTTCGGTGACCGCGCAGGAGCGTCCGCAAGGCGCGCGTTGACGTTGATTGGGCCGAGGTGGCATCTTGGCCCGGGGGGACACTTGGGCCAGGGCTCTGCCACTCCGACGGAGGACACGCAGGACACGGGGATGCCGAGGCGCTCATCGATCGCTTCGTACTCGAGGCCCAGGCGCTCTTCGGCAACTGGAACAGCGTCCGCAACGGCACGGATCTGCGCTTCGCCCAGCACTCGGGTCGCGCAGACCCGGACGACAATGCCCAGATCGAGCGGTCTGCCTATGTGGCGGTCTTCTACAACCCCTGTGGGGAGGGGGGCAACGTCCACCAGTGACTGCCGCGCTCATGGTCCTGCCTGCGCTGGCCGCGCTGGGCTGGCTGCTGGCGAGCGGCCTGGAGCTGCTCCGCTATCTCGCCACAGACCCCCGGTACGTGGCCCGCTTCTCGACGCGGAAGACGCCCCTGGAGGGCGTTGCGCTGCCATCGCGGGGCACCACGGAGCGGGGCGAATTCAAGCTCGAGTACGACGGCCGGATCCTCCGCGCTCGGCGAGCCCACGGCGCCGTCAGGCGACTCTTCGTCTTCGGCTGGGTGGAGGCCCCAGAGGGACGCTCGCCAGGTCCGGCGACGCTGCACTGGGGGGCGGGGCCGCTCGCCCCGCTGGTGTTCTTCGGCGTCCTGGTGCCGGCCTTCGGCGTGGGGATCGGTCAGTCGCTGGTGGCAGCTGTCGGTGGACTGGTCGCCGGCGCAGCGTTCAGCGCCGCGTATCTGGGGGTGCTTCGACTGGTGACCCGGGACGCGGGGCGGCGCCTGGCCGTGGCCATCGAAGAACCCTGACGCTCGGGCAGGCGCGGCTCGTGGGGTGAGTGTCCGAATTCCGGCCTCGGTCGCGACCGGCTCGGGGTGCTGTTGCTGCTTCACGGCCTGCCTTCCGCTGCTCACAGCCTACTCGGGCGGAATCGCGGGGGTCGATCGGATCGGATCGGACGTGAACGCTGACGGTGTTGCCGATCTGCTCGTAGGCC
This sequence comes from uncultured Enterobacterales bacterium, assembly GCA_964344945.1. Taxonomy (GTDB): domain Bacteria; phylum Myxococcota_A; class UBA796; order UBA796; family CAJQPC01; genus CAYFPX01. The sequence continues at coordinate 8,563 of CAYFPX010000067.1, read as the reverse complement.
AGACGCACTTCACGATCGACGGCACCACGGGTGCGGCGGGAACGGTGGGGGTCTCTCTCGGCAACGGCCTTTAGGGCCCTTTAGGGCCCTTTAGGGCCAACAGGCCTGTCCGTCGCACCGCGGGCCTCCCATCAGTACGCCTCCGGCTGATACCACGTCCCCCGCCCGACCCCGAATCTCGCCAGCTTCCGAGCCTCGACCAACAGCCTGATCTGCGCCTTCACCGTCGGTCTGGGCGCCCCGGTGAGCGCCACCGCATCCCGCGTGGTGATCCGACCGTGCTCTCTCGCGATCGCCAGGATGCGCTCTGCAAGCTCCGGAAGCGCGCCGAAGACCTTCTCTCGCTCCAGCTTCCCAGCGAGCACGTTCTTCTGGACATCGAGACAGGTCAGGAAGAAGAGCACCCACTCGTGGAGCCTCGCGTCAGGTGTGCCCACGGTGGTCTGCGCGACGCGCAGGGCGCGGTAGTAGGCGTCTTTGTTGTCCTCGACGACCCGTTCGAGGCTCGAGTACGGCACGTACTCGTAGCCCGCCTTGAGGAGCAGCAGCGTTGTCAGCGCCCTCGAGAGGCGCCCGTTGCCGTCCTTGAAGGGGTGAATGGCCAGGAATTCGACGACGAACCAGGCGATGACCAGCAGAGGGTGCTCGGCCTCGGTCTCCAGGGTCGCCGCGGTCCAGCGGACCAGGCGCTCCATGCGGCCCGGCGTCTCGAAGGGCGTCGCCGTCCGGAAGACCACGCCCAGGCTGACACCGGCCGGGTCGAAGGCCTCGAGGTGGTTCGGCACGGTCTTGTAGTGGCCACGGTGGTGCTGGTCCTTGGCCGAGTGCTTGAGCAACACCCCATGGAGCTGCTTGATGTGGTTCTCGGTGATCGGGATGTGCCGCCAGGAGTCGAAGATCACCTCCATGACCGCGGCATAGCCGGCGACCTCCTGCGCGTCCCTGGTGCGGAAGGAGTACACCTGGGCCCCGCCGAGCAGGGCGTCAACCTCCTGGTCGGACAGCGTGACCCCCTCGATCCGCGTCGATGAGGCAATGGACTCGATGGTGGCCACCTTCTTGAGCGCCGAGAGCCGCTCGGGCACCAGATTGCCGATGGCCGACCACCGGCCCTTGAATTCGTCGATGGCGGCAACGAGCCCCAGCATCTCGCGAGACACTTCGAGCTCGGCGAGCGGATGGGACTCCATGTCCACGATTGTATCCACAAATATCCGAAAATGGACACCAGGTTCTACCCTGAGGGTCTATTCCGTCCGAGTTGTGGGTCTTGGCAAGGGACTGGGCCTGCGCGTCCTCGCCCTTCTTCATGAGAGCGAACAAGGGCCGAAAAGGGGTCAGAGCTTAATGATAAGGAGCTGTCCAGGAAGCGAAGCCGCTGGTAGATGCTGATCTCCCTCTGGAGAGCCTTGACGTCGGTGTGTGCGCCTACGGGCACGGCCTTGAGGAACAGATCGGTCTCGTCACCCGACTCACGAACACGGTAGACGCGCCCCATTCCGCCGGCTGTCAGTTCCTCCTGGACCTCGTAGTTGCCCAGGAAGAGACGCGGTCTCGAAGTCTCCGACGCCAGCACCTCCTCCAGGACGTACCGCTTGAAGTCCTCCAGACGCGTGAAGTACCGGAACCCTGCCGCGTTGGCCGCACCAAGGGTCTCTGCTCCCTCGTCGATCAGGAGGGCGGCTGGCTGTGAGAGCCCGGCCTGAAGCCCAGCGGGCCAGGCCAGATCCAAGAAGGCCTGCGGCACCCCAGCGTCATCTCGGAGTTCGTAGAGGATCTCCCCCTCACCCAGCCCATGCTCCACCACCCAGGCATTGCACAGGCGCAACAGCTCTTCCTCTTCTTCGGACGCGATGCCGCCTGGCAGGGTGCTGTGCCGGGCCGGTCGCCGGGCTTCCGCCTGCTCGACCTCCGCTGGCCCCAGGGTCGGGTCGCGCCCGACCAGACCGTCGAGGAAGGCATTGGCGGCCCGGGACAACAGACGCCGGCGCTCTGCAAGGAAGTCGGGGTAGCGATCCAGTTGCCAGAGGTCCGGGTCCATCGGCACCCACTGCGTGGCCAGCGCACCGGGGTGGCGTGCTTCCACCTCAGGCAGGTAGACAGCCGGGTCGCTGGCCGAGATGCGGAGGTTGGCATCCTCGGTGAGGAAGCACATGTTCGCCACCGCATTGACCTCGCTCCGGTTGTACCCTGCGTTGTAGAGCAGGGCCTTCGGGAAGATGTGGTGCAGGTGCAACCGACTCTTGCGACCCAGCATGCCCTTGCGCAGCGGTATCCCAGACCCGAAGTCGATAGACTCGCCCATCCTGGTGAGCATGTAGAGGAACTTGTAGAACCGATCGCCACGACTGCTTCCTCCGAAGTGTGCCGGCTCGATGCGAAGGCTGCCGCGCCACAGCCGCATGTCCTCGATCAACCGGTCGAGAGCGTCTTCATGGGCCAAGTGGGCCAGGTTCTTGTCCAGCTCGGACTCAGTGGACCCTGAGAAGCGACCCCAGAGGGCCGCATGGGCATACCAGCCCAACAGCTTGTCCCGCTCCTCCGCCGTCTCGATTCGACCACCCCGCCGGTGGACATGGGCCACGAGGATTGGGAAGGCGTAGCGCCCGAAGAGCACGCTTCCATCGTCCAGGCCCAGCCGACCGGAGACCAGGTTCAAGATCGTGTCGATGCCGGCGCAAGAGGCGTCCAGCCCGGCGGCGAATTCCTCGGTGCTGGCGTGGTGTAGCGCCGTGTAGCGCGCCTCTCCCGTCGTGACGACGTTGACCACGCGCAGCAACCACTCCAGGGTGAACGGAAATCCTCGCTCATCCCAACGCGCCAAGGCCTGGCGCATCCGGTTGCGGGCGTCCGGCCAACCAGCGCAGACCTTGGCCAACGCCAGGTCGCCCTTGGAGAGCTTCGTCCCACCACTGTTGACCCGGTTGAAGATGTCGACCACGACGTCGATCGTCTTGTCGGCCCCTGTGACCTCCTCGATGTGGAACACCCGGCTCTTGATGCTACTGATTCGATTCAGCCGCTCCAGGTACACCGAGGCCTCGGGGTGACCCCCAAAGACGGTGAAGAATGGGCCGAGCCCCTCCTTCATCAGTGCGCCGACGTTGATCCAGGCCGGGTCGTCCCGCATCTTGATCGGCGAGTAGAACGCGAATTCCTCCCGCTCGATGTGAAAGTGAAGGCCAGTGAAGGCGTCCGCATTTCCATCGAAGAACGCCGGGGCCTCACCTCGGATGATTCCGTAGAGCGACGTGATGCGCTGCTGCCCATCAAGCAGGAGCTTCACGACCCCCTGGGCCAGCTGCTGGTCACCTCGGTGCTCCGCAGACTCGCTCCGGGTGGCCCAGGTGAGCAGACTGCCCACGGGATGTTCCCGGTACAGGCTGTCCATGAGCCGGCGAACCTGGTCCCGGTTCCAGACATAGCCTCGTTGGAACTCGGGAAGGGCAATGTGGCCATTCTCGATGTGGTCCAGGATGGTTGAGAGCTGCATCGGGACTCCGGAGAGTCGGCGATCCTACAGGAGACCCTGGAGTGATCAGATCGGCCGCGCGAGGTAGGAACGCTTGATGAGGCACGTGCCCACCCCCGAGCCCGGCAACGTGGTCCGGGTGCGCCAACGCACCTGGCTCGTGAGCGAAGTCCACCCTGGCCGGTTTGCCGCCGAGTCCCCGGCCGTGGGCCTGGCCTGTCTCGACGACGACGCCGCGGGCGAGCGCCTGGAGGTGCTGTGGGCCCACGAGCTCGACGCCGAGATCCTACCTTCGTCGCCGAGGTTGCTGGAAGGTGGGCCTCTGGACAAGCCCAGAGTCTTCGGCGCCTACCTGAACGCCCTGCGCTGGAACTGCGTCACCAGCACCGATCGTCGGCTGCTCCAGGCCCCGTTCCGGGCTGGCATCGACCTGATGCCCTACCAGCTCGAGCCCCTGCGCAAGGCGCTGGAGCTGCCCCGGGTGAACCTGTTCATCGCCGACGACGTGGGCCTCGGCAAGACGATCGAGGCGGGTCTGATCCTCCAGGAGCTGCTGCTCCGCCAGCGGATCGACCGGGTGCTCGTGGTCGCGCCCCCCGCCGTCACCTGGCAGTGGCAGCAGGAGCTGGATCAGCGCTTCGGCCTGGACTTCGCCGTCTACGACCGGGACTTCGTGGCTGCCCGTCGGCGAGAGCGGGGCTGGGGCGTGAACCCCTGGACCACCCACGCCCGCTTCATCGTCAGCTACGCCCTGCTGCGGGGCCGCAAGGGCCACGCCGAACACCTGGAGATGCTGCTCGGCGCCCTGAACACCAAGGCCCGCAGCCTGCTCATCCTGGACGAGTGCCACCAGGTCGCGCCGGCGAGCGGGAGCCTGTACTCGGTGGACACGCGCACCACCCAGGCCATCCGGCAGGTCGCGGAGCGGTTCGAGCACCGACTCTTCCTGAGCGCCACCCCCCACAACGGCCACTCCCAGAGCTTCGCGGCCCTGCTGCACCTGCTCGACCCCCAGCGCTTCACGCGGGGGGTGCGCATCGAGAGCGCCAGGGAGCTCGCGCCGGTCATGGTGCGTCGGCTCAAGCGTCACCTTCGGGCCGAGGTCGGCGGGCTGCCGGAGCGGGTCCTGGTGGACCACCTGATCGACGTCCAGGGCGACGACCCCGGCGTGCGCCTGGGCACGCTGCTGTCCGAGTACGAGACCGTCTACCTGCGGGCCCTGGACGCCCTGCCCAGGCGCGAGAGCCGCGCACGGGGCCTGGTGCTGGTGAACCTGCACAAGCGCCTGCTGTCGTCGATCGAGGCCTTCGCCCAGACCCTGCGTGCCCACCGCCGCGGGGCCGACGCGGCCCTGGAGCGGGTGCGCCAGCTGGAGCTCCAGCCGCCCGTCCGGGAGGACTCGGAGCTCAGCGAGGACGAGTTCGACGCCCAGGAGGAGGCCTTCGCCGAGCGCTCGGCCGTGCACGCCGGTCAGGACGCCATCCAGCTGCTCGACGCCATGACCTCCCTGGCCGAGGAGCACCGACACGTGCCGGACGCCCGGCTGCAGGCCCTGGCGGCCTGGATCCGCGAGCACCTCTGCCCCGGGGGGGTCTGGAACGAGCGCAGGCTCGTGGTGTTCACCGAGTACGAACACACCCTGAGCTGGCTGGCGCGGCTGTTGCCCGGGCTCCTGCAGGCGGACTGCACCGATCGTCTCGCCCGCTACACCGGTCGCCAGGGGGACCAACGGCGGGAGGACCTGAAGAAGGCCTTCAACAACCGGGACCACCCCCTGCGCGTGCTCCTGTGTACCGACGCCGCACGGGAGGGCATCAACCTCCAGATGCAGTGTCAGGACCTGTTCCACTTCGACCTGCCCTGGAACCCGTCCCGCATCGAGCAGCGCAACGGCCGCATCGACCGCGTGCTCCAGCCATCGGACAAGGTGCGCTGTCACTACTTCGACGTGCCGGCCCGACCCGAGGACAAGGTCCTGACCTACGTGGTGCGCAAGCTCAAGACCATTCGCGAGGAGCTGGGCAGCCTGTCCGAGGTCGTGTCCGGCCGCCTGGCCCGGCGCTTCGCAGAGCAGGGCCCCCGGCGCCTTGGGCCGGCCGATGTGGACCGGGAGCTGGACGTGGGCCGCGACGCCCTGACCGCCCAGAAGGAGCTGGAGGGCGAGGGCGCCGAGCGGCTGCGAGGCGACCTGGACCAGCTGCGCGGTCAGCTGAACAGGTCCGAGCAGCGCCTGGGCTACCGGGTCGAGCACCTGGGGGAGCTGGTGGACCTGGGGCTGGAGATCGCGTCGGGAGGTCCGGGGCTCACCCCGTGCGAGCCCCCCACCGAGCCCGCCACCTGGGTGCTCCCCGACCTGGGCCCCGAGTGGTCCGCCGTGCTGGACCCGATGCGCGAGGAGACCCCGGCCGATGCACCTCGCTGGCACCGGGCGCCGGTCAAGCCAGTCGCACTCCGCGCCGCCCACCGCCTCGACGCCGACACCGTCCAGCTCCACCTGGGCCACCCGCTGGTGAAGCGGCTGCTGTCCCGCTTCCGGGCCCAGGGCTTCGCGGAGCAGGACCTGAGTCGGGTCACCCTGGTCCACAACACCGTCGACAGCGTCCGCCGAGTCGTCGCCTTCGGGAGGCTGTCCTTGTTCGGCCCCGGGGCGACCCGGCTGCACGAAGAGGTCCTGGCCGTCGCTGGTCGCTGCCTGTCGGACCGGGTGGAACCCTACGGCGAAGGGGCCCGGCGGGAGAGCCAGCGGGTGCTGGACGAGCTGCTGGCCCACGGGCCCCGGCCCCACCCGGACGACGGCCAGCAGATCGTGGCCCGCAACCGGGCCGAGCGGGACTTCCAGGCGCTGTGGACCCACCTGGTGGCCGAGGCCGAGCAGCGGGAGGCCCGGGCGCGAGAGCTGCTGCTGAAGCGGGCAGACGACGAGGCCCAGGCCATGACCGCCCTGCTGGAGCGCCAGCGCAAGCGCATCGACGAGACCTTCGCCGAGCATGTCCAGCTCAGCCTGGCCCTCAGCCAGGCGAAGCGCGAGGAGCGGGAGCAGTTCGAGCGGGACAAGCGCTTCCTGCGCCAGCGCCTGGGCGCCATCGACGACGAGCTACGCACCGAGCCCGCCGCCATTCGGACCAGCTACGGCGTGGTGCTCCGTCGGCTCGAGCCCGTGGGGCTCGCCTACGCCTGGCCGGGGACCTGATGGCCTCGATCCACGCCGACTGGCTGGGCATGCTGCAGCCCGAGGGGCTGGTAGTCGGCCTGCACGCCCTGGAGGACCTGCCCCTGACCCGCCGAGGGGCCGCGGCCCACGCCGAGCTACGGGAGGCCTGTGCCAGCGGGCTGCCCGACCTGGACACCCTCCAGAGCCTGCTGGGCTGGCCGGCGCGCCGGGTCGAGGTCGACACCGACCGGTGGCGCACCGACCTGCCGGACCTGCAGGCCACCCTGCAGCCCGATCGGGTGGTGGTGGAGCGGGACGGCTCCGCCGTGCTGCTGGTCTGCTGGACCCCGGACCCGCCGGACCGGGCACCGCCGGACTCGCCCTGGCCGGCCACGCGCCAGGAGCGCCTGGAGCGGCTGCTGATCGCCCAGGGTGTGCCCGCCGGGCTGATGGTCTCTCCGTCGCTGGTCCGCCTGACCTACGCCCCCGCAGGCGAGGCGCCGGGTCGCCTGACCTTTCCCGTCGAGGCGCTGTGTGCGTCGGACGGGCGCATCCTGGTGGACGCCCTGCACCTGTTGCTGGGCCGGGACCGCCTGTTCGTGGCGCCTCGCGAGGAGCGCCTGCTCCCACTGTTGAAGCGCAGCCGCTCTGAGCAGGACCGGGTCACAGTGGCCCTGGCGAAGCAGGTCGAGGACGCGCTGCGGGTGCTGCTCGAAGGCTGCGACGCCGCCGGGGTCACCGCCGAGCCCGAGGCCCTCTACGACGCCCTGTGCGCGGTGCTGCTGCGCCTGATCTTCCTGCTCTATGCCGAGGACCGGGGGCTCTTGCCCGTCGACCACCCGCTCTATGCCTCGTCCTACTCGGTGCTGGGCCTGGCCGAGCGGCTGCGGTCCGAGCGGGTGCGGCACGGGGCCATGGACCGGCGCTTCGGGGCCTGGTCCCAGCTGCTGACCCTGTTCCGGCTGGTCTACGCCGGAGGGGAGCACCACGGGCTGGTGCTGCCGCCGCGCAAGGGCACGCTCTTCGACCCGGACCAGCACCCCCTGCTCGAGGGGCGCACCGGGGTCGGCTGGCTCACCGATCGGCCGTCGCCCCCGGCGATCTCCGACGACGTGGTGGAGCGGGTCCTGCGGCGGCTGCTGGTGCTGGACGGGCAGCGGCTGAGCTACCGCAACCTCGAGGTGGAGCAGATCGGCTCCGTCTACGAGAACCTGATGGGCTACCGGGTCCAGCGGGTGAGCGGCCCCAGCGTTCAGCTCAAGCCCGACGGGGACCTGGTGGACCTGGACGACCTGCTGGTCGCCGAGGATCCCCACACGGCCCTGGCCGAGGTCCTGCCCGAGACCCGGAGCAAGCTCTCCAAGCTCTTCCCGGACCTGGCGAGCGTCCAGGAGACCGACGACCGGGACGCAGACCTGGCGGCGGTCCAGGCGGCCCTGGGGCCGCGGCTGCCGGCGAACCCGGAGCGCCTGCGAGTGGGCCAGCACGTGCTGGTGCCTGGGCCGGAGCGGCGGCACAGCGGCAGCCACTACACGCCGCGGAGCCTGACCGAGCCCATCGTGCAGCATGCGCTGGAGCCGGTGCTCGGAGAGCGGCCCAGCAGCGAACACATCCTGGGGCTCAAGGTCTGCGACCCGGCCATGGGGTCCGGGGCCTTCTTGGCCGAGGTCTGTCGTTTCCTGGGGCGGCAGCTGGTGGCCGCGTGGACCCGGGAGGGGCGGGTGCCCCAGAGCGTGGACCCGGAGCTGGTGGCGCGGCGACAGGTGGCGGAGCGGTGTCTCTACGGGGTGGACAAGAACCCCAGGGCCGTGCAGCTGGCGCGGCTGTCCCTGTGGCTGGTCACCAGTGCGGCGGAGCTACCGTTCACCTTCGTGGACCACGCCCTGCGGCATCGGTGTTCGGCGTAGCAGCATGAACCCGCACGGTTGGCTAAACCGGGG
>CAYFPX010000066.1:8966-33524 GCA_964344945.1 uncultured Enterobacterales bacterium | reverse complement strand
GCTGTGCCGTCGCCGTCGGTGTCGAAGCCTTCGTCGGTGTCGCCGTCGCCGTCGTCGTCGACGCCGTTGCACTCTTCGGTCTCCTGGCAGTCCGCCGTGCCGTCGCCGTCGGTGTCCGGGTAGCCCTCATCGACCGCGCCGTCGCCGTCGTTGTCGTCCCCGTCGCAGACCTCTTCGAGCGCCCCGGGACAGATCACGAGCTCGTCGATGGCCTCGTCCTTCTGCAGGGTGACGTGCAGCACGCTCACGTCGCAGACCTCGGTCTCGAGGTCCGCCCGGTGGTTGTTGTGGGTGTCGCCGCTCAGGCTGTCGGTGCTGAGCAGGTTGCCGTCGGCGTCGTAGGCCTCGACGACCGCGTCACCCTGGTGGTTCTGGATGTCCAGGATGGTCAGGCCGTAGAAGCAGGCCGGCTCCGCGAAGGTGAACACGAAGAAGGCGCCGTCGTTCTCGTCGTCGGGGTCGTCGACCAGGCCGTCGCCGTCGCCGTCGTGGGTGTTCTCGGCGGAGATCAGGACGTTGTAGAGGGCCTCGTCGTTGGTGACGGTGCCGCCCTTGCCGATGCCGGGGCCGCCGAAGGCCTCGTTCGGGGTGCCCAGGTCGTCGTCGCCGCCCGTGGGGGCGCTGGAGTCGAAGGCGATGGGCGTGCCCGGGGTCGAGCCGTCGAGGCTGTAGACGTCGATGGTCAGGCCGTAGATGGTCTCGTAGGCGGTGGAGACGTCCTGGCCGGCGCGGATCGGGTTGCCGCCGTCGTCGGTGTCGAAGTCCAGGGCGATCGGGCAGTCGAAGTCGCAGTCGGCGGTGCCGTCGCCGTCGGTGTCGGGGAAGCCCTCGTCGGTGGCGCCGTCGCCGTCGTTGTCGGCCTCGTCGCAGGTCTCGACGTCCAGGCAGTCGGCGATGCCGTCGCCGTCGGTGTCGGGGAAGTCCTCGTCGATGGTCGTGTCGCCGTCGTTGTCGACACCATCGCAGTCCTCGGTGTCGACGCAGTCGGCCGTGCCGTCGCCATCGGTGTCGGAGTAGTCCTCGTCGACGGCGCCGTCGCCGTCGTTGTCCAGGCCGTCGCAGGTCTCGCCGTCGACGCAGTCGGCGGTGCCGTCCCCGTCGCTGTCGTCGAAGCCCTCGTCGACGTGGCCGTCGCCGTCGTTGTCCAGGCCGTCGCAGGTCTCGCTGTCCACACAGTCGGCGGTGCCGTCGCTGTCGCCGTCGGCGTAGCCCTCGTCGGTGTGGCCGTCGCCGTCGTCGTCGAGGCCATTGCACGCCTCGCCGGCGTCGCAGTCGGTGAGGCCCTCGTCGATGGACCCGTCGCCGTCGTTGTCGACGCCGTCGCAGGTCTCGGTGTCCACGCAGTCGGCGGTGCCGTCGGAGTCGCTGTCGGCGAAGTGCTCGTCGACCTTCGCGTCGCCGTCGTTGTCCTCGCCGTCGCAGATCTCCCTGGAGGCGCCGCTGCAGAAGGAGAGGTTGTCGATGGCGCCGGGGCCGTACAGGTCGACGTACAGCGCCGCGATGTCGCACCGGTCGATCTCGAAGTGCGTCACCATGTTGTCGCCGGCCACGTGGCTGGCCTTGTACGCCACCAGCTCTCCGTCGGCGTCGTAGGCCTGGATGCTGGGCGGATCCTCGTCGAAGTCGCTGTCGATCAGGTCCAGGCCGTGCACGCAGGTGGGCTCGTCGAACTCGAAGAGGAACCAGCCGCCGTCGGGGTCGGGCTCGGGGTTGTCCAGGTGGCCGTCCAGGTCCAGGTCCTGCCACGAGGGGGTCGAGATCAGCAGGTGGCCGAGGGCCTCGGTGTTGGAGTCCTCGCCTTCGAGGCCCTGCCCCGGGCCGCCGTGGGCCTGGTGCGGGGTCCCCAGGTCCTCCAGACCCGGAGGCGGGTTGCTGGAGTCGAAGGGCACCCCGGTGCCGGCCAGGGAGCGGTCGCGCACCTGGTAGGTCGTGAGCTTCACGCCCCACAGGGCGTAGGCGTCGACCAGGTCCTCGCCTTCGGCCAGGGCCCGGCCGTCCGGACCGCGGTCGAAGGTCATCACCGTGGCGCAGTCCTCGAAGCAGTCCGCCAGGCCGTTGCCGTTCGCGTCGAAGCCCTCGTCGGTGGTGCCGTCGCCGTCGTTGTCCAGGCCGTCGCAGGTCTCGGCGGGCGTGTCGCCGCCCCCTTCGGTCACCGCGAGGATGTCGCAGCCGGAGAGGGTGAGGAGGGAGAGGGTGGAGACGGTCAGCAGGAGGCCGTCGGCCAGGCGCGTGCGCATGTGCGCTCCAGAGGACACGGGCGTGGGAGGGGCGCCCCCGCCGCGCCTGAGTCACCGTTGGTGCTCCACCCTCAGGCGGCCGGAGGAAGATTCTCGCTGTGGTGTAGAAAAATTTACTGCAAGCATCGGACCAGGGTGAGGGGATCCCGTCTCAGGCCCCGTCTGGGTGGGTTTGGGATCTTTTTGTCCCAGGTCCGGGCGGGGGGCCGATCACCCCTGGGGTCCGGACACCCCGGTCGGTCGGTCCCGGCTACTCCGCCGGCGCCTCGTCGAGCCGGTAGCCGACGAAGGGCTTGTAGGACGCGTAGACGGTGGCCCCCGGCGGTGGCACGGCGTCGCTGGCGAAGCGCAGGGAGTTGTCGCCGATCTCGTAGGTCCAGCCGGTGTCGTCGTCGGCCAGCACCCAGGTGTCGTCGACCCAGACCTCCAGCGAGCTGGTGTCGGGGAATTGGTTCAGGAAGAACCGGTCGGTCATGCCCAGGGCGTGCAGGCCGACCCGTCGCAGGAGCGCGTCGTAGTCGGGACTGCAGATCGAGCCGCGGAGACCGTCGGTGGCGTCCTGGAGGGCGAGGTAGCGCAGGCCGGGGTCCGCGGCGGCGACGAGGGAGGCGCAGCCCTCCGGGGCGTCGCCGACCAGGGCCGAGACCCGGACCTCTCCCTCACGGGGGGCCGTGAGCGCGGCGACCACCTCGTCGAGCTCGTCGTCGCCGTGGTCGTCCTCGTCGCTGAAGACGATGACCTCCAGATCGGCGTCGGCCCGGGCGAAGTCCGGGTTCGTGTCGGGGTCGCTGCCGGCGATCGCCGACTCGATGCCGCGCTCGTCGCGGCTGCCGTCGGCGGTGGTGGCGACCAGAGCGGCGAAGGCGGCGGCCAGGTCCTCGTCGTCTGCGGTGATGACGGGACCGGCCAGGGTGCCCGCGGGCGTGGTGTCGACGTCGGTGGACACCAGCGCCAGCCGGAAGTCCACGGGGGCGGCCGCGAGGCCGTCGGTGAAGGCGGCGGCGGCGGCCAGGAGCAGGTCCTGCTCCTCGGTCATGGTGGCGGAGTCGTCGCGGACCCAGAGCACGTCGACCCCGCGGTCCCGCTCTCCCTGGACCCAGGTGTCGGAGTACTCGATGGCGTTGACCTGGGTCTCGACACAGCCCAGGGCCCACAGCAGCAGCATGGGCCCAGGCTACACCGGCGCTTCAAAAGCAGCGAGGCCCGTGCCGGATGGGCACGGGCCTCGACGGTCACGACCGGGTGTGACTCAGTGGGGGAACGCCGTCCGGAAGCCCTGGTGGCTCAGCGAGGCGGTGCCGCTGCTGCCGGCGGTGTTGCCCTGGGCCGCGAGGCGGTCGAGCTCGGCGTTCTGCTGGGCGGTGGCGGTGGCGCCGGTCTGGTCACCCAGCTTGCTGTTGTTGCCCTTGGGGCAGGGGCTCGCGAAGGCGGAGCCAGACGCGAACAGCACTGCGAGGACGATGAGCTTCTTCATGGGTTTCTCCACGGCCGATGCCTTGATGCCACGCACAGTAGCAAGGTCCGTACCAACCCGCAGGCGCCTGGATGTGGGATCTAGGCAAGGTGTGGTCGGCCGATCTGGGGCACGCGCACCCCACATCGCCCTCCCGTTGCCCCGCTCGCAGTGGGATCCCGAAGTCCCGGTGAAGGTCAGGACACAAGCGATCGTCCCAGTAGCGCTTTTTGTCGTTGTCAGTGTCTGAGAAGAGCAGTGGAGGTCATTCCGTCATGCTCAGCCTTCTGTGTGCGCTCGTCAGCGCCCCCGCCCTGGCCAGTGAGCCCGTCGTCCGAACCCTGCCCGCCGGCATGCCGGCTCTGGAGATCGACAACCCCAAGGGGGTGATCGAGGTCTCCTACGACCCCGACGCCTCCCAGAGCACCTTCACGGCGTCGCCGATGCTCTGGACCACGGGCTGCGAGGTCGCCTTCACCGGCGATGCCGGCATGGCCCGCGCGGAGGTGATCAAGGACGGCGAGAGAGCGGTCAGTGGCTGCCGCACGAAGATCGAGATCGTGCTCGCCGGTCCGACCGCCCTGCACCTCCAGGGCGACAAGGCCAAGGTGCGGGTCCACGAGTCCCGAGGCCCCGTGGACATCGACATTCGCCGCGGCAAGGTCGAGCTCTACAAGAACTACGGCGCCACCGACGTCACCCTCACCGCCGGTCGGGTGACCGGCACGCCCACCAGCGACGAGCTGCACATCGCGGTGGACCGGGGTCGCGTGCACCTGTCCGCGCTGCGGGTGCCGGTCTTCGCCGAGGTCGGCGTGGGCGGCATCAAGCTCGACTACGAGCTGGCCCTCGACGGCACCGCAACCGCCCACGTGGGCGTGGGCCGGGTCCGCGCCACCTTCCCCTACGGCACCCTGCTCGACCGCCAGGCCACGGCCAAGGTGGGCACGGTGAAGACCGAGATCCCCCACCGGTCCACGAGCGTGACCCGGCTCGAGGCCAGCACCGGCCTGGGGGTGGTCGATGTCGACACCAGCTTCGAGGACGAGCCGGACGACGCGGTGGCCGAGACCACACGCGCCCCACACGCGGACGAACGTCCGTACTCCGGACGAGAGTCGCCGTAGACGGTGTGTGGGCCGACGAAGGTCCGGAGTACGGACGTTCGTCCGAGAGGGGCCCTAGGCGCGTCCGCTGTTCATCCCGCCGCCCCTGAGATCGAAGGGCAGGTCCGGCGGCTCCGTCGGCAGCTCCTCCACATCCACCCCCACGATGCTCGGCAGCGGCTCGCTGTACTCCAGCCCGCCGCTGGCGAAGTTGGTCAGGGTGTCCATGCGTGCCACCAGCCCGTCTCGCTCCTCGCTGAGCCGGGAGACGTGGGTGGCCATGGCCTTGCGGGTGGCGTCGAGCAGCGCCTGGTGGCTCTCGTCCTCGGCCTCGAGGGCATGCACCTTGCGGCTCTGGGTGGCGATGGTGTCGAGCAGCCGGGTGGTGTCGGCCTTGAGCTCGGCGATGCCAACTGCCAGGGCGTCCAGGGCCTCTTCGGTGGACTCGGGCGCGTCGCCGCCGAGGTCCCGGGCGAGGCCGCGGACCCGGTCGTGCACGTCGGCCTGGCCGGAGCGGCGGCGGGCCGAGTCCTGGTAGCGGGCCCAGCCGCTCGCCAGCGCGCTGCCCACGAGGACGCCGAGTCCTCCTGCCATCACGGGATCCATGGTCCTCCTCCTGCGGCGTCGCCACTGTAGACACCGTTCGGTGTCACTGCCGTGACGCAATGCGCCCTTTGCAACCTGGAAACAAGTCCGGTCGGCCCTCTACTCCCACTCGATGGTCCCGGGGGGCTTCGAGGTGATGTCCAGGACCACCCCCGAGACCCCGGGAAGGGCCGCCAGCGCCTCCGCCAGCTCCCGCAGCAGCGCTGCCGGCAGCTGGGTCGGGGTCGCGGTCATCGCCCGGTCGGAGTTCACCGGGCGCAGGATCACCAGCTCCTCGCCCCGGCCGTCGAGGGTGAGCGGCACCAGCACCGTGGGGCACTGCCAGATGCTGTCGTAGAGCCCGTGAGCCCGCAGCGCAGCCATGACCAGGGCGTCGCACTCCCGCAGCAGGTCCAGCCGCTCGCGGGTCATGGTGGCCGCCCGGGGAATGGCCGCGCTCGGCGGCTGCCCCGCCAGCTGCCAGACGCAGCGGTTCAGCCCGGGCACCTCGGCCAGGATCCCGCTCGCTACGTGCAGCAGTCGCTCCCAGGGCACGTCGCCCGTGAGCAGCACCGGGTGCTCGTAGCAGCGCAGGTCCGCCTTCACGCCGACGCTCTTGATCGGCAGGGCCCGACCCACCAGCCCGGTCTCGGCGGTGTGCGCGGCGAGCGCGGTGTCCAGGGCGGCCGTGTCCGTGGGCTCCCCCGTGCCACAGAGCAGCCGCACCCCCAGGCCCGGGCCGGGGAAGGGGTGCCGCCAGATCGCCTCACGCGGGATGCCCAGCCGCTCCCCGAGCTCCCGCACCTCGACCTTGTACAGGTCCGCCAGGGGCTCCACGACCCGGCCCTCGGCGATCATCTGCTCGATGATCGGGACCCGGTTGTGGTGGGTCTTGATGGTGTCCGCCCGCTTGGCGCCCCCGGACTCGATGGTGTCCGGGTAGATCGTGCCCTGGCCCAGCAGGTGGTCGGTGAGGCCGAGGCGCGTGGCCTCGCGCTCGAAGACCGCGATGAAGGTGTCGCCGATGGCGCGGCGCTTGGCCTCTGGCTCGACCAGGCCGTCCAGGGCTGCGAGGAAGTCGCTGGTGGCGTCGATGAAGTGCAGGTCGTCGCCCAGCCCCAGGTCCCGGAACATGTCCAGCACCCGGGCGGACTCGCCCTTGCGCATCAGGCCGTTGTCCACGTGCAGGAGCTTGACCCGACCCGGGCCCAGGGCCTGGTGCAGGACCTTGGCCGCCACGGTGCTGTCCACGCCGCCCGATGCGAGCAGGAACACCGACTGGTCCCCCACCTGGGACCGGATCGTCTCGACCTGTTCGTCCAGGTAGGCGGCCATGTCCCACGAGGGCTCGCAGGCGCAGATCCCCCTCACGAAGTTGGCGATCATGGTCTCGCCGCCGACCGTGTCGTCGACCTCGGCGTGGTACTGGAAGCCGTAGCGTCGCAGGCTGTCGCTGCCGATGGCGGCGTAGTGGTGCCGGCCGCCCTCGCCGAGCTCGGTCCAGCCGAGCTCCTCGAACTCGGGACCCACGCTGGCCACCGAGTCGAAGTGGCTCATCCAGACCTGTTCCACGGGGCCCAGGCCCGCGAACAGGGGGTGGTCGGGCCGGGTGAGGTGCAGGTCGGCGTGGCCCCACTCCCGGCCGCCGTGGATCACCGTGCCGCCGTAGTGCTTGGCGATCTCCTGGTGGCCGAAGCAGAAGCCCAGGATCGGCATGTCCAGGTCGTAGATGGCCTTGGTGTACTCGCTGTCTTCGCCGTGGGAGCTCAGGCTGGGGCTGCCGGAGAGGATGATGCCCTTGTAGGGGTGGAAGGCCTCGATCGGGTCCTCGGGCTGGCGGATCTCGGCGCGGACGCCCTGACGGCGGACCTTGGTCGCGATGAGGTGGGCGTACTGTCCGCCGAAGTCGACCACGGCGATGGCGTCGTGCTGAGCCACGAAGACCCCCTGGGCAGGCGGATCTCCTATGCCGGCGGCCCACTCCCAATCCACCAGCGGCGCGGATCCGGCCACAAAGATCGAAAAAAAAGCTCATGGATCGGGAAGCGCGGATCCGATGGGGCTCTTGAGGTCCATCGCAAGGGACCAAGGAGACGACAATGACCATCGCCGGCACCAGCGCTCTTCCGGAGTTCGTGGGAAAGGCCCTCCCGGTCGAGCCCACCGAGGAGGCCGTGGCCTCCGCCCCCCACAACCCGACCGTCGACGGCACCGCCGAAGGCGGCCCGCCTCGCGGCGGCATGGAGGAGATCTGGCGGGCCCGCAAGCCAGCGGGTCCCCCGGGTCAGGAGACCTTCGCCGCCCGCAAGGGCCTCGGCGAAGTCAAGACCGCGGTCCGCGAGAGCGTTCGCGAGGCCCTGGAGAGCGGTGAGCTCTCCGAGGACGAGGCCGAGGCTCTGAAGGACGCCGCCAGCGAGCTGCGCCACGAGCTGCAGGAGGCCCGCCAGTCCATCGTGCCCGGCGACGCGGCCACCGGTGAGGCGGCCTACGACCTGGTCAGCGAAGCGGTCCAGGACTTCTTCGGCGAGCTCGACGAGATCGCTGGCGATGACGACGACGACGACATCGCGGTGGTGGAGGTCGACGATGACGACTCGGTCGACCTCGACGATGATGACGACGACGACGACGCAGGTGTCAGCACCGTGGACGTGGCGTCCGAGGTCGTGACCAGCGGCTCGACCTTCGTGGACGACGTGCTGGCCGACGTCGACCTGACCCTCGACGCGGTCGACGAGACCCTGTCGGAGATCGTGGACGTCGTCGATGACACCGGCTCCGCCGACCAGGACGCCAGCGACACCGGCCCCTTCGACTCCATCAAGGACGCGCTCACCGCCGCCCTCGACGGCTTCTGGGACGCCCTGAACAACCCCACCGAGGCCAGCGATCGCTTCCACCCGTTCGCCAGCTTCTACGAGGCCGTGGGCTCCGTGTCGGACCCGACCTCCGAAGAGGCGGTCTCCACGGCTGTGCTCGCCTGAACCTCCTCACCCCGAGGAGGCGAACCGGGAGCCTCGCGCTCCCGGTTCGTGCTTCGGGGGTCGTTGCACGGACCGCCGTGAGCGGAGCCCAGGCCGACGGGAGGGTGTCACCGCACGCTCCTAGAATTCCTGGATGTCCTGCGGCACCCCCACGATCAAGCTCAGGCTGTAGGTCAGCGGGTCGTCTTCACCCTGACAGGTCAGCTGGAGCTGGTAGTCGGCGCTGGCCTGGGCGCGGAAGGTGATGCTGTTGCCCTCCAGCGCTGGGTCTCCGCCCTCGTCGAAGACCGCCAGCGCGACGTCGCGGTTGTCTGGGTGGTCCACGTCGATCTGGACCAGGTAGTCGTCGTCGAAGGCCACGCCGAAGGTGCGCTCCGGGGTCATGGCCGGGGTGCAGGTCATCGTGTCGATCAGGCACAGGCCGCCTTCGCCGAGCTCCCCCAGGCTGGTGATCAGCCCGGGGCTCTCGTGCACCACGACGGGGATCCCGTCGCTGCAGGTGGCGCCGGCGGGCTCGCTGTCCTCCTCGTCGGTGCCCTCGTCGAGCTCGAGGCCGGGCTCGTCGAGCTCGGGGCCAGCGATGTCGGGGTCAGCGCTGCCGCCGGTGGTGGCGACAGCGCCGTCGGTGGCGCAGCCGGTCGAGGCGAGGGCGATCAGGGTGAGCAGGCTGAGGGAGGTGACGGGGGTGGACATCTCGAGCTCCATGGCGCTTGGCCGGGCATGAGGTGGGACCGGCCCCAGCTCACCACGGTTGGACGGGGCGACTTCCGGGGGGCGACAGGGGGTGACAGACGGGGACTTCGGGAACCCGGGGGGGACACCGGTGGTCGGACGGCGACACCACCCTGGAGCAGCCATGTCCCCGAGCCGTCGCGTCCTCTCCCTGTCCCTGATCGTGGGCCTCGGTGCCCTCGGCACCCTCGGCGCCCTGGTCGTCGGCGGTGCCGTGGCGACCCTCGACAGCGCCGCCCCGACCGGCGAGGCCTACGTGCTGGAGGAGATCCCCGACCGCTTCACACGCGTGATCGTCGACTCCGACGCGGGCCACGGCGTCAAGGCGAAGAAGGAAGAGGGCCGGGTCGGCAAGGCGGACGGGACGACCAGCGCCAGGACCGGCGCCAGCGCCAGCGCCAAGAGCCTGCGCAGCCTCGGCTACGTCGAGGGCACCGTCAGCGGCAACGCTGGGCTGGCCACGCGCGGCAGCGGCGTCGGGGGTGGCGCGAGCCTGTTGGCGGCCCGCACCGAGAAGCCCACCGAGCGCCACCTGGACCACGGGGTCTCCGGCTTCTTCCTCACCGAGACCGACCGCCTCTCCACCTTTGGCGCCGACGTCGACACCGCCAGCTACACCCAGGCCCGGGGCAAGCTCGACGTGGGCCGACTGCCGCTCGCAGCGGCGGTCCGGACCGAGGAATTCGTGAACGCCTTCGACTACGACTATGCCGCCCCGTCCGGCTCCGACGCGCCCTTCGCCGTGCACCTGGAGGCAGCGCCCCACCCGTGGAGCGGCGGTCAGACCCTGCTGCGCGTGGGTGTGAAGGGCGCCGAGATCGACGCCAGCGACGCCCCGCCGGTGCACCTGACCTTCCTGGTCGACGTGTCCGGCTCGATGTCGTCCCGGAACAAGCTGCCCCTGGTGAAGACCGCCCTGCACACCCTGGTGGCGAACCTGGGCGACGACGACACCGTCGCGGTGGTGACCTACGCCGGTTCCACCGAGGTGCTGCTGCGACCCACCGCGGCCGGCGAGTCCGACCGCATCCACGAGGTGGTCAGCGCCCTGCGCTCCAGCGGCGGCACGGACATGGGCTCCGGGGTGGAGCTCGCCTACACCCTCGCCCGAGCGGCCTTCGTCGACGGGCACGAGAACCGGGTGATCGTGCTCAGCGACGGCGACGCCAACATCGGCGACACCAGCCACACCCAGATCCTGGACCGGATCGAGGAGCACGCCTCGAAGGGCGTGACCCTGACCACCGTGGGCTTCGGCACTGGCAACTACAACGACGCCCTGATGGAGCAGCTGGCGGACAAGGGCGACGGCGCGGCCTTCTACATCGACTCCGCCAGCGAGGCCCGGCACCGGTTCTCCACCGAGCTGACCAGCACCCTGCGCACCATCGCCAAGGACGTGAAGCTCCAGGTGGAGTTCAACCCCGAGGCGGTGCACTCCTACCGGCTCGTCGGGTACGAGAACCGGGACATCGCCGACAAGGACTTCCGCAACGACAAGGTCGACGCCGGCGAGATCGGCAGCGGGCACGAGGTCACGGCGCTCTACGCCCTGAACCTGGTCGACGACGGGCCCCGGGAGCTCGCCACCGTGCGGGTCCGGGCCCGTCAGCCCGGGCCGGATGCCCCGGCGCGGGAGTGGGCGACCCTGGTGAGCACCGACCACGTGCGGACCGAGCTGGCCGACGCCTCTGGCGCCTTCCGCAAGGCGGTCGCGGTCGCGGGCTTCGCCGAGCGCCTGCGCGGGGCCCGCTACACCGAGGAGATCGCCTACGCCGAGATCTACCGCCTGGCCGCTGGCGCGGTGACCGCGGACGAGCGGGACCAGGAGCTGCTGGCCCTGATCCAGAAGGCTGGGTCCCTGAGCGGTGAGACCGTGTCGGTGGCGCAGCGCTGACTGCGTAGACTGCGCGGGTGTGGTCCCTGTGGCTGATTCCCGCCTTCGCCGGTGACACCTGGTCCGATCCCCACCCGGGGATCCGCCTGCTGGCGCGCACCACCTCGGAGCCGTGGGTGGTCTCGGCGCTCGAGGTGGACCTCTGCGCCGACGGTGTCGCGGTCCGCGCGACCACCTCCGACGAGCGCCAGCAGACCACCACGAGCTTCCGCAGCGCGGTCGGGGCCCAGGCGGCGATCAACGGCGACTTCTTCAGCTACAGCGACTACAGCCCGACAGGCCTCGCGATCGGCGAGGGCCAGCTCTGGCACGACGACAACGACACGCTGGGGTTCGTGGCCTTCGGCACGGAGCGGGCGGAGATCAGCGAGCCCACCGACGTGGTCAGCGACACCGCCTGGATGGCCCAGGCGGTCGGCGGCTACCCCCTGCTCGTGCGCGACGGCGTCGCGCTCACCAGCTTCTCGCCGGCGCCGAGCCACTGTGACGACCGGCACCCCCGGACCGCGGTGGCCCTGTCCGTGGACGCCGCGACCCTGTGGATGGTCGTGGTCGACGGCCGCTCCAGCGCCAGCGACGGCATGACCTGTCGCGAGCTGGCGGACCTGCTCGAGGGCCTGGGGGCCTACACGGCCCTCAACCTGGACGGCGGAGGCTCCAGCACCCTGACTGTCGAGGGCCTGGGCACGGTCAACGACCCGAGCGACGGCAGCGAGCGCACGGTGAGCAACCACCTGGCCGTCTTCGCCGACGGCCACACCTGGCCCGAGCACTGCGCTGGCAGGGAAGGGGGCCTTGCCCAGCACGCCGCCCAGCTGGACGATCCCGGGCTCACGGACCTCGACGGCGATGGCGCTGCCGATGTCTGCGGGCGCAGCCCCGAGGGCCTGGTCTGCCGCACCGGGGCTGGGGACTGGACGATCGATGAGCTCAGCGACGCCAACGGCTGGGACGATCCGCTGAACCACGGCACCCTGCGGCTCGGTGACGTCACCGGCGACGCCCTGGTCGATGTCTGCCTCCGCGGCGATGACGGCGTGCGCTGCTGGCCGTCCACCGGGGCTGGCTTCGGCGATGCGCTCACGGGTCCCGACCTCAGCGACGCGGGCTCCTGGGACGCCCCGGAGTTCGCCACCACCTTCCGCCTCGCCGACTTCGACGGAGACGGCCTCGAAGACGCCTGCGCCAAGGGCTGGAGCGCCTGGCGCTGCTGGCCGGCCACCGGCGCAGGCTTCGACGGCAGCGTCGACGGCCCCGCCTGGGTCCAGGGCACCGGCTGGGAACAGGTCAGCTGGTACGGCACGATCCGCACCGGCGACATCGACGGCGACGGCCGCGACGACGTGTGCGGCCGCGACGACAGCGGCGTCGAGTGCTGGCTGTCCGACGGTGCCGGCTTCCCCACGCCGGTGACGGGCCCCGCCTGGACCGACGCCGCCGGGTGGGACGCCGAGGACCGCTGGTCCACCATCCGTCTGCTCGATCTCGACGGCGATGGCCTGGCCGATCTCTGTGGTCGTGACGCCGACGGGGTGGTCTGTCACCGGTCCCTGGGCACCGCCTTCGACACCGCCCTCGTCGGCCCGGAGCTCTCCGACGACCTGGGCTGGAGTGACCTGGGCAACGCCACCACCCTGCGCTGGGGCGACCTGGACGGCGACGGTGACCGGGACCTGTGCGCCCGGGCGAACGCCGGCATCGTGTGCTGGCCCTTCGAGGGCGACGGCTGGGGCGAGCGCTTCGACGGCCCCGCGCTGAGCGACGACGCGGGCTGGGACGTGCCCGAGCGCTACGGCTCCCTGCGGCTCGGCGACGTGACCGGCGACGGTCGCGCGGACCTGTGCGGCCTGGAGGACGACGGGCTGTGGTGCTGGCCGTCGACCGGGCTCGGCTTCGGCCCGGCCGAGGCGGGGCCGAGCTGGACCGCGGCGACAGGCTGGGACGACGAGAGCTCCTGGGCGACGCTGAGGCTCTCCGGGGCGGCGGGCTGGACCGGGAGCGAGGGGGACTCCGGGTCGGAGATCCAGGACACGGGCGGGCCCTGGCAGCGCATCGAGCGGCCGGAGGCGGGCTGTGGCTGCGCCCAGGGGGGTGCCGGCTCCTGGACCCTGCTGGGCTGGGCCCTGCTCGGGGTGCTCGCTGTCAGGGGCCCAGCCAGAGCACCCCGGCCGCCACCGCCAGCATCGTCGCCAGGCCCCCGCACAGCCGCCCGGCGAAGGCGCGGCCGCCCTGGCTCAGGCCCAGGGCGCCCTTGACCAGCGCGTTGGTCCCGCAGGCGATCACCACGGCCCAGGTGGCGGCGTCGATCCCCACGCTCCCGCCCCGGACCAGCTCTGCCACCGACAGGGAGATCGCGCTGGCGTCGGCCAGGCCAGCGGCTGCGCTGACCAGCCAGACCCCTTCGGTGCCGAGCGACTGCTCGGCGAAGTGCGCGCCCAGCAGCACCGCCACGAACAGGGCCGCGAATTTCAGGGCCGGCCAGAAGCGGTAGGGGTTGGTGAGCCCCAGGGGCCCCTCGTCTTCGGGCCCGGACTCGCCGCTCAGGCGCTCCAGCACCACGGCTCCGCCGATCCCGGCCAGGGTGGCGCAGGCGAAGGGCAGCGCCAGCCGCAGCGCGAGCCCAGGGTGCACAGCGCCGATCAGCACCAGCACCCGCGGGTACTGGACCGCGTTGGCCAGGACCGAGGTGACCCCGAGCATCCGGGCCGCCTGGGGCGCCTCCCGGGCCCGGTGGGCCAGGGACACGGTGACCGCCACCGTGGACACCAGCCCGCCGACCAGGGACCCGACCTGGAGGCCCCGGCGCGGTCCGAGGAACCGGATGAGCAGGTACCCGGAGTAGCTGATCGTCGAGACCAGGATGACCAGGAACCAGGCGTGGGTCGGGTTGAGCAGTCCCCCGGGGCCGATCGGCTCGTTCGGCAGCAGCGGGAAGACCACGAACACGACCGCCAGGAACTTCAGCGTGTCGTAGAGCTCGGTCTCGGTGGGCCCGCCCTTCACGAAGCCGTGCAGGGCTTCCTTCGACGCCAGCAGGATCACCACCACGATGGCGGTGGCGATCACCAGAGTCTCGTGGGTCGCGACCAGGAAGCCGAGCCAGAAGGTCAGCAGCGCCGTGAGCTCCGTGGTCAGGCCCAGGCTGCGCTCGGTCTGCCGGTGGTAGCCGATGGCCAGCAGCACCAGCAAGGCCGTGAAGAGCAGGGCCGTGTACAGCGGCTGACCGAGCAGGGCCGCCACCGCGCCCAGCAGGGCCACCACCGGGAAGGTGCGCACGCCGGCGGACTTGGCGTCGTCCGGCTTGCGGCTCTTGTACCGCTCGACCCCGAACACCAGGCCCACCGCGAGGGCTTCGCCGAAGACGCGGGCCTGGTCCAGATCGAGGGTCACCCGGGCATTCTGCCTGAGGCGGTCACGTCGGACCCATCACACCCGCCCCCGCTTCGGCGTAGATTGGCAGCGATGCTCCCCCTCCTCCTGCTCGCCTGCAACGGATCGGGCACCGACTCCGGCACGGCGCCGGACTCGGGCGTCACCCTCACCCGACCCCTGGAGACCGCCTGCGACGAGGCCGCGGTGCAGCTCGGCTACACCCCGTGCGTGCACGTGGTGGACAGCGACCAGACCTTCACCGACATCACCATCAACTCGACCAGCATCGACCAGCTGCGGGTCGGCAAGTACCTGGCGCCGGCCACCAGCGGCGCCCGCATCCCCACGGCCTGGCTCAACGTGCAGCACTTCTCGCTGCACTATGACTTCTTGATCACCGCCTTTCCGGACCTGTTCTCGGGGCTCACCACCCACGAGTACAACGACCTGATCCTGTACCCGGACACCCGGGAGTTCTACGCCGGCACCGTCGCGGTCTACCTGTCCTCCGATGGCGGCGACCCCTACTACGGCTTCACGGTCTGGGACGACCCCGCGGACTCCAGCACCACCGTCACCCAGGCCGATGTCACCGCCGCCTGGGAGCTTCTCCAGGCCCGCTTCGACGTGGGCGACCTGTTCTTCGTGCCCGGCTCCAGCAACCAGGAGACCGCCGCCAGCAGCTGGCGGGACACGCCCTTCGGCATCGCCGGTCTCTCCGACGTGCCCTACGAGGTCTACAACCCGGGCGCCGCCTACGGCACCCTGCGGCTCTACACCCTCGAGGAGCTCGCCACCGCCAGCGAGAACGCCGAGTTCGGCTACCAGGACATCGTGGTCGTGGACGAGGCGCCCCAGGACCTGGAGCGGGTGGTCAGCGGCATCGTGACCGGCACCCGCCAGGGCGATCTGTCCCACCTCAACGTGCTCTCCGCGAACCGCGGCACCCCCAACTGCTACCTCCAGGACCCCCTCGAAGCCCTGGCGGACTGGGACGGCCAGCTGGTGCGCTTCGAGTGTGGCGACACCGACTACAGCGTCGAGGCCACCACCCAGGCAGAGGCCGAGGCCTGGTGGGACTCGATCCGTCCCGACCCGGTCGAGGTCTGCGAGCCCGACACCTCAGTCACCGAGCTGCCTGGTCTGCTCGCCCTGGACACCAGCACCTCGGAGGCCCGGTCCGGCGGGGTCTGCGCCTACGGCTCCAAGGGCACGAACCTGGCCACCCTGTACCAGCGCATCGACAGCGCCTACGCCTTCACCGGGTTCCTGATCCCGGTGCACGACTACGACCAGTTCGTGCGGACCGGCACCTGGACCGTGGACCTGGGCGGGGGCGAGGCCACCCACACCTTCCAGGAGACCCTCGACGCCTGGCACGCCGACGCCGAGTTCCTGACCGATGCCGCCACTCGCCGGGAGAGGCTCGAGCAGCTCCGCGCCGCGATGGACCAGGTCCCCGTCGATCCGGACCTGGTCGACGCCCTGGCCGCCCGCATCCTCGACGTCTGGGGCGACGAGACCGTGATGGTCAGGTTCCGCAGCTCCTCGAACGCCGAGGACTCCCTGGAGTTCAACGGGGCTGGTCTCTACGAGTCCGAGTCCATCTGCCTCGCCGACGAGTGGGACGACGACGACCTGGGACCGAGCCTGTGCGACCCGGACAAGAGCAGCGAGCGCTCCTTGAGCGAGGGCCTGAAGAGCGTCTGGGCCAGCCTCTGGAACATGGGCGCCTGGGAGGAGCGGGACTGGTACGGCATCGATCAGGGCAAGGTCGCGATGGGCGTGCTGGTCAACGATCGCTCCAAGGACGAACAGGCGAACATCGTCGCGTTCACCGGCAATCCCACCAGCGATGGCGATGACCGCTACCTGGTCAACGCCCAGGAGGGCGAGCTCGAGGTGGTCGCGGCCGAGGCCGGGGTCTACCCGGAGAGCATCCTGCTCACGGTCGAGGCCGGCGAGGTCTCCGAGATCTTCCGGGTGTCCCCGTCGAGCGAGGTCGACGAGGTGCTCACCGACGCCGAGCTGACCGAGCTGGGCGAGGTCCTGGCGGGGGTGGCCGAGGTGTACCCGGTGGACCTGGAGGTGCCGGAGGACCGGGACCTCTTGTGGGACACGGAGTGGAAGATCACGAGCGAGGGGCGGCTGGTGATCAAGCAGATCCGGCCGTATGTGAGGTGAAGCCGACGGTCAGAGGTCGTCGGCGAAGAAGCGCTTGACCCAGGCGGGGTAGGGCTTGTGTCGATCGACGACACGGCCATGTTCGAAGATGAGGATCGTGCGGTGGGGTCGGTCGAAGTCGCTGTTGTCGACCACGAAGGCCCGATCCGCCAGCCGCACGGCCTGGACAGCGTGCTCGGGCATGCGCCGGTAGCGGGCGCGGACCTTGTCTTCGGGGACGTGGTGGCCGCCCTGTCGGACTCGATCGGCGGTCCGGGCCACCGCGAGGTCTTCGGTCGCCAGGTAGATGAAGGTGACCCAGACCCGGTAGTCCATGGCGCGGGCGTCCTGGAGCAGCTCGACCTTGGAGGGGTGGCTGCAGACGGTCTCGGTGATGAAGGAGACGCGGTCGGCCATCAGCTGCTCTCGGCGCCTGGCTGCGAGCTTCGAGGCCTCGTACCCGTGCCGTGACTCCTCTCCAGGCCAGTGCTGGGTGGCCAGGACGTCGGCGTTGACGAATTCCAGTCCGAGCCGACCAGGCTTCAGCCGCTTCGCCTGGTAGGTGGACTTGCCCGCGCCGTTGGGCCCGATCAGGGCCCACAGGATGGGGCGCTTCAACGCAGGTTGTCGCTGTAGGCGTCGATGTCCTCGATGGGCTCTTCGGGTTCTTCGCCTCTGACCGTGCGTAGGACGCCGTCGTCTTCCCGCACGCCGCTCAGGCGGGCTCCCGAGTCCCGGAGCTGCAGGCCGAGCTCTGCGTCGCCGTCGGGGCCGTGGAGCTCCGCTGCGAGGAGCTCCAGCGCGCTCTCCTGTTCCTCGACCTCCAGCCTGTCGAAGTGGACCTCACCGGCCAGGGCGGCCACGGCCCTGGGGGAGTCGGACAGGCCCAGGAGTCGGGCCTGGATCCGCCGGACCGTGCGGGTCATGTCGCTCGGTGACCGGTCCAGGTGGCTGACGAAGCTGTAGAGCAGGTCGGCGGTGGGTCCGCCGCCGGCGGCGATGAGGGCGTCGGCAAGATCCAGGAGTGTGGTCGTGAACGCCGCGTCGGGCCGACTCGATGGGCCCTGGCCGGCCCGTTCGATCAGCGCTACTGCTCCGGCGTAGTCGTGGGTCGCCAGGCCGCGGGCGAGCTGGAAGAGCTGCCGCGCAGGCGAGACGTGCTGAGCCGCCATCGACCGGCGAACCGCGAGCCAGGCCTTCTCTGGCTTTGGAGCTGTCGTGGGTCGAGGCGGTGGCCTGGACGCCCTGCGTTCCTGATCTGCTCTCGCGGACTCGAGGAAGGCCTCGCCGTCGACCGCGGCCATCTTCAGGATGCGCACGATCGCGAGGTAGCGAGCGTCTCGCTCAGGCGGATCCCCTGCGTGGTTGCTGCGAGCCCCCTTTCCGTTGACCAGCTCGTTGATCAGGTCTCGGGGAGGTCTCTGGGGATCGATGGCCAGCGCGAGCTTCGTCTGGCTGAAGCGCGGGGGGCCCTGCATGTACCGCCGGAGGATCTGCGAGTACGTCTGGGTGGGCCGGCGCTCTCGTTCCCTGGTGGCGCTGGGCATCGTCTCCTCCATCGGATCCTGCCTGATCCCTCTGAAGGTTGAAGAGTTGTGGAGTCTACAGAGTGCCAACGTACTTCGACAGAGAAACGGTCGCCAGGTTCTTCCATTCGATGGGCCTACTGGATATGCGGATCGGCCCAGGAGGCAGGAATGGAGTACTTGCGGGGGCATGCCCTGCGCGGGTGGACCGGCTCGCGCGCAGCGGGGCGCGCGGCGGGGGCCGACGGGCCTGGCCCGACATGAAGCGGCCCGCTTCGGGGGGGCGGGAGGTCCGAATCGCCTTCGAGGAGCCGGTTCGGGTCTTCGACAGCGAGAAGCAGCCTCTGGTGGTCTACCAGGCGAGTCTCTCGGGGGTGCAGACCAGTCGGCCATTCAAGCTCTTGAAGCCCTCACCGGAGAGCAACGTCGTCGGGGAGGCCGTACCGGGGCGGGGCAGGAAGGACAAGGCGAGCCAGACCTGGGCGACTCCGCTGGTGCCTCACCGACGTGACTGTCACGCCGAGCTGGCCTACGTGCTCTGCGAACGTGCCTTCACCCAGCGGCGTCGCTTCGATCCCCTGGAGGGCGCCAGGCTCTTCACGCGGCTCCGGGAGGCCGGGTATCGACCGCGGAGTGCCGCGGTGCGGCCGGTGCGCGAGGCCTTCGAGGAATTCTGTGTCGGCTTCCGGTCGAAGCCGCTGTACCACCGTGCGGTGCTGCAGCAGGCGTTTGCGGAGCTGAACAGCCGGCTGGTGGGTGATGGCGTTCCCGATGGAGCCCGCCGAGCCTGCGTGCTCGGCGCCCTCGAACAGCTTCACCGCTACTACGGCGAGCGCCACCCGCGGCTCTGTGCAGAGCGAGGAGTGTGGATTGTAGAAATGTAGGGTCTTGTGGTTTCTACATTCCGTGACTACGCTCTCTGCATGACCGCGGTGCCCTGCTTCCGGGGCCTTGACCGCGACAGGGACACGCGATGCGGCGCAAGATCACGATTGTGATTCCCGAGGTCGATGAGCTCTACGAAGAGGCGCTCGCGCTCGAGGACGACTGCCCGACTCTGCCGCCTCCCGTTGTGCGGGTGACGGGGGTCCCGGACCTGGTCGAGAATGGGCGCCAGGCCAACCACCAGGCCCGGATCGACAGCTACTGGAGGCGCGGTCTCGGCACACTGATGCTGGCGCTCGGGCTGATGGGCCTTCCCCACCTGTGGGGTGACGACGAGCCCACCGACCCGCCAATGGACGTGCCGGTCGCGCCTGAGCCCCGCCCCGCCCGGGTCTGGACCGTCACCCTGGACGGCTTCGCCTACGGCGACTCGACCCTCACAGGCGATCACCTTCGGATCGTCCGGGAGCAGGTCTGCCCCCGCTACACGGAGGGCGCCAAGGTCATCGCCCTGGGCGGCGCCGACCCGCCGGGCGATCACGAGTCCAACCACGACATCTCCATCGCGCGCGCCAAGGCCGCGGGTGCCTTCATCCGCGCGGCCTGCGGCGTGGATCCCAACGACCTCCTGGAAGCCTCCGCCGGCGCACCCCAGCCGGAGGGGCGCGTCCCTCACCAGCGGGATCCCCGCCACCGCAAGGTCGTCATCCACATCATCCACGAGGAGGCTCCATGAGCTCCCAGGCTCCCCGCTCGCCCAGCGACGCAGTCGCTCGCTTCATCCTGCTCCGCCCTTACGGCGACAAGCTCCTGAGCCCGCTCGCCCGCTTCTGGCTCACCCTGGCCGCGCTGCTGATCCTGGTGATGGCCGGGGTCGAGGGCTTCAGCTGGGGCCGCACGGCGGCCCACATCATCGACGGGGCTCCGGGCCTGGTGATCGGGCTGGCGGTCGGGGGCGTGGTGTTCTTCCTGATCTGGGTGATCGACGCCTCGCTGATCACCCTGGACCGGGCCTCCGGCCGTCTCGAGCCGTTGGTGCTGGTCGAGGCTCGAGGGGCCCGTCAGCGCTCCAAGCGCAGTGACGATCTCAAGCTCGCAGTGGGGATCGGCCTGCGCCTGGTGATCATCACCGTCAGCGTGGTCATCACCTCTCCCTTCCTGTCGGGGTTCGTGTTCGAGCGCGACATCTCCAAGGAGCTGGAGCACCAGACCGCGATCCTGCTCAGCGAGACCCGGGCCGAGGTGCAGGGCTTCCACGAGGACCAGATCGGGGAGGCCGCCGAGTCGGTCGAGGCCCTCCAGCAAGAGCTGGTCGGGGAGATCGCGGGCAAGGGGCCCACAGGTGTCTATGGTGAGGGCCCCGTCGCCGCGGCGATGCGAGAGCGCCTGGTGCAGGCCGAGGAGGCCCTCGCCGAGCGGAAGCAGGCCGCCGAGGAGGAGCTGGAGGCCTTCGATGAGGCCGCCGGCAACGTCGGTCAGCTGGAGCGGGACACGGAGCTGCTAGGCTCTCGCTGGAACGTGGTCCTGCCCTCTCACTCCCTGGGCGCTCGGCGGGATGCCCTCGCCGCGGTGTTGGAGGAGGACGGCAACCGGGAGATCGAGTGGGCGATCCGGGCCTTCCTGGTGATCCTCGTCCTGGGCGTGCTCGGCATCAAGCTCTTCGCTCCTCGCGGCCTGGACCTCTACTTCTCCTCCCTGCTGCAGTCCGAGTACGGCGGCCGGTACGAGCTCGGGCTCTTCGACCCCTGGCTCCCCGAAGAAGAGCGGGCGTCGACCGGTCACCGCATGCCGGTCGAGCGCTTCCTCGAGTTCCTGACCACGGTCGGATTCCACGCCCGTCGCGGCATGATCGAGGCGGCGATCGGTGACGCGAAGTGGGCCGAGCGTCAGCACCGCTTGAAGGCTCTGCGCGAGACCCGTGCCGGTGTGGTGGCCGAGCGGGGCGAGCAGGCCTCGGACCTGGCGGGGGTGCTGCCCGCGCTGCGTGAGGTCCGGGACGGGGTGCGTCGACTCGCCGTGAAGGAGGCGCACCTCGTTCGCCAGGTCGGGGCCTTCGAGCAGGAGCTGGAGCAGCTCGACGACGAGGCCGACGAGCTCGACCTCAGCACGGTGGTCCGGCTCAAGGCCCGCGCCGAGTCCGTGAAGCTGCTCCAGAACCGCCAGGACGCCCTGACCCACGTGCGCGGACGCCTCGAGGTCGAGCGGGCCCGGCTCGAGGAGGTCGAGGAGCAGGCGCAGCTCATCCGTCAGCGGATGAAGGCCAACGACACCGAAGTCGTGGATCTCGATCAGCGCATCCGTGCACTCCGTGGGTCGTCCGAGGCTGCCAGCTCGGCCTGATCACCCGATCCCCAGCTTCTTCCTCAACCACTCACTGTCCAGGTGCTTCACCGCATCGAAGGGATCGCACTTCCCGGTCGGATCGAAGTCGATCGGTCCGATCGCCCGCGCCACGCCGAGGGCCTCGTAGTTGAGCCGTGCCGTGCGCTTGCCGATGCCCATCAGCGCGCCGCCCATGGCCATGAGTTCCCTGGTGTCGGCGTCCTCCCGCTGCTCGTCGATGTGGTTGATCCAGGCGCTGAACCAGTCCTCGCTCGGGGCGCTCTTCTTCTTGGACTTCGACAGCTCGTAGAGCAGGCCGTACCCGCAGCGCCGACGCACCGGGTCGTCGTGCAGGATCCAGTCGCTGGCCAGCTCGGCGACCCAGCTCACCTTGCCCAGGGACGCGTCGCAGCTGGAGAACACGTGCTCCAGCATGCCGTGCCCCAGCTGCTCGACCTGGGTCTCCGCCTGCTCACGGGTGATCTCCTTGGGCTCGTCGATCAGCAAGGACACCACGCGCACGTCGTAGACCTCGCTCTCCCAGAGCTCCAGGGACAGCTCGTGATCCCGGCCCACCTGCTTCGCCAGCTTGCGGAGCTGGGTGAGGCCGATGCCGAAGCTCGACAGGGGGGTGTCCAGCTTCTCCCAGTTGGCCTGGCCGCGGGGGTTGGCGTTGTCGGCGAGCAGGGCGTGGACTTCGGCCGGGGTCATCGGGGGCTCCTGGGCGCGGGGGGCATCACATCCGTGGCCTGCTCGGCGTAATCTGGTGCATCTGCTCCCTCCCCGAGTTTCGCTGCATGCTCACGCTGACCCTCCTCGCGCTCGCCGCCTGCAACGGCGACGACACCTCCACCACCGACTCGGACAGCGGCGAGACCGACGCCGACACCGACACCGATGCGGACACCGACACCGACACCGACGCCGACACCGACACCGACGACCCGGCCTGGGCCCACTGCCCGACCGGCGACAGCTACGTCGGCAGCGACAACTTCACGGGCCTGCTCGACGTCACGGGCGGGGCCGCCTACTGCGGCGGCTTCAACGAGGTGCGCACCCTCGAGGACGAGCTGGCGCTCAAGGCCCAGCTCAAGGTGGTCAAGGGCACCTATGGCCTGCCGGCAGAGGAGGGCGATCACACCCTGGCCCTGCCCGTCTGCACCCGGGTGGGCAAGGGCGACCCCGGTCCGGTGATGAACGGTGGGGGCACCTCGACGGTCACGCTGAACAGCTGGGGCGGCAGCACCTACACCTACCTCAACGGCAGCCAGCCGATGCTGGACCCCAAGGACAGCCCCTTCACCCTGCAGCACGTCGTGGTGCTGGCTGGGGCCGAGGACGCCGTGCCCGACACCCTCGTGGCCGATGGCGATGGTCCGGACCCCACCACCGGTGCCGGGCTGACCTTCACCCTCTACCCGGACGGCGGCTCCCAGTACGACGCCGACGCCATCGCCTTCTGGTCCTGCGCCGACTCGACGTGGACCCCGGAGTCCCACACCGTCACCTTCGACGGCGGCGAGATCGGTCTGGAGCTGATCCTGGGCATCAACACGGTCCAGACCGCGCCGGGCAGCTTCGCCAGGGCCCATGGCGAGCTCGACGGCACGGCCTTCGACGTCACCAACTACTTCCAGCTGATCTACCGGCCCGACCACCACCACTTCGTCCGGCACTTCGCCGTGCTGTTCGACGCCCCGATCGGCGACGCCTGCGGCCTGCGGGTCGAGGACGTCGATCCGCTCGAGGGCGAGCCGACCGCGGTGGTCAGCACCGCGGACTGCGACCTGGTCCCTCTCGAGGTTCGCGCCACCACGGCCGAGACCTACACCTACGGGGGCTGACATGACCGCCTTCGCACTGCTCTGCTTCGCCCTCTGGGGCTGCACCGGGGGGGACACCGACACCGAGGTCCTCGACGACGACAACGACGGTGTCGCCCAGAGCGAGGACTGCGATGACCTGGACCCGTCGGTCTACCCGGGCGCCCCCGAGGAGTGCGACGGCGTCGACGACGACTGCGACGGCGGGGTCGACGAGGGCGTGAAGACCGAGTGGTGGTACGACCTCGACGGCGACGGCTACGGCGGCGACAGCCTGGCCCTCGAGGCCTGCGAGGCACCGGCCGGGTACGTCGCCGAGGGCGGCGACTGCGACGACAACGACCTGCACGTGAACCCGGGCGCCGAAGAGGACTGCAACGGCGAGGACGACAACTGCGACGGCCTGGCCGATGACGGCGCCACCGCCACCTGGTACGTCGATGCCGACGGCGACGGCTACGGCGACCCGGAGTCCGGCTTCGAGGACTGCCTGGACTCCACCGGGTTCACCACCGACGGCACCGACTGCGACGACACCGACGCCACGGTGCACCCGGGGGCCGAGGAGGTCTGCGACGGCGACGACGACGACTGCGACGGTCGGCCGGACCTGGTCGAGATCACCCGCTGGTACAGCGACGCCGACGGCGACGGCTATGGCCACCCCGGCGAGTACGAGGACACCTGTGCCCCGGAGGAGGGCTGGGTCCAGGTGGGCGACGACTGCTCGCCGAACGAGGCCTCGGTCCATCCGGGCGCCGAGGAGGTCTGCGACGACGACGACCAGGACTGTGACCTGCTGGTCGACGAGGACTTCGACGCCGACGCCGACGGCTACTGGTCCGAGGCCTGCGACGGCGGCGACGACTGCGACGACAACGCCCCCGAGGTCTACCCGGGCGGTGACGAGGTCTGCGACGACGGCATCGACAACGACTGCGACGGCAAGGACAGCTTCTGTGGCCTGAGCGGCGAGTACCTGGCCGCCGACGCCGAGGCCAAGGCCTACGCCGCCACCGCCAGCTACGACGCCGGCCGCCTGGTCGACGTGGGCGACGTGGACGGCGACGGCGTGAACGACGTGGTCACCGCCACCCTCTACGCCAACGGCTACAACGGCGGCGCCTACCTGGCCTACGGGCCCGTGAGCGGCACCATCGACCTGTCGGTGGACGGTGTCCGCCTCGAAGGCTCCCGGGACACCTACGGCGCGGGACGCTCGGTGGGACTCGCCGACACCAACGGCGACGGCCTCGAGGACATCATCGTCGGTGCGCCCTACACCGGGGCCTGCGCGGCCTTCGTCGTGCTCGGTCCGGTCACCGGGGACATGGACCTGAACACCGCCGACACCCGGCTCTACGGTGACAACGGCACCTACTTCGCCCACGGCACCGACCTGGGCGACGTCAACGGCGACGGCTACGCCGACGCCATCATCGGCGCCTACTACGAGGACCAGGGCGGCGG
>CAYFPX010000066.1:0-8859 GCA_964344945.1 uncultured Enterobacterales bacterium | reverse complement strand
TTTGGCAGCGGCAATGGCTACCTGGTCTACGGGCCCTTCTCGACCAGCGAGGTCGACGTCCTCAGCGACTACGACGGCCTGATGATCGGCGAGAGCAGCAGCGCCTACACCGGCCGGATCATGCGCGGCGGCGAGGACTACAACGGCGACGGCGTCGGCGACCTGCTCGTGCCGGCGGTCTACGACTCCACCTCGGGCCCCTACGCCGGCTCGGTCTACATGGTCTACGGGCCCGCCAGCGGCGACATGGACCTGGGCAGCGCTGACGTGATCATCCGCGGCGAGAACCCCAGCGACTACCTGGGCTACAGCATCAACCAGGGGGACTTCAACGGCGACGGCTACTACGACGCCGCCATGGGGGCCTACGCGTCGAACACCTACAAGGGCGGCGCCTACGTGGTCTACGGCAACGGCAGCACCGGCGAGATCTCGGCGGCCGACGCGGACTTCATCGTCCAGGGCCACGCCGCGAGCATGCAGGCCGGCAGCGGCGTCGGGTCCCACGACATCGACCAGAACGGCAGCGACGACCTGGTCGTCGGCGCCCCAGCGGACAGCTCGAGCGGGGGCAGCACCGGCAGCGCCTACCTGTTCTTCGGCCCCCTGAGCGGGACCGTGCAGACCGACGAGGCCGATGTCTGGATCTACGGCGAGACCAGCGGCGACCAGTTCGGCACCGGGGTCGCGGCCGGCGACCTGAACGCCGACGGCTGGGGGGAGCTGATCATCGGCGCCCCCGGCGAGGCGACGGGGGGTCGGGGGGCCGGCGCCTTCTACGTGAAGTACGCCGAGTACTGATCGTCGTCAGCCCGTGCCGTTCGCCCGCAGGTGTGGCGCGTAGTCCTGGACGTCTTCGATCAGGCTGTCCATGGCGTCCCACAGCGCGTCCAGGTCCGAGTCCTGGCGGTTGTAGCTGTCGCCTTCTTCGGTGGGGTTGCTGCTCACGTCGTAGAGCGCCTTGTCCCCGTCGAAGTGGTAGTAGAGCCGCTTGTCGCCCTTGTCCACCGTCGCCATGGCGCCCAGGCTCGTGGAGTAGCGGAAGCTGAAGCGGTTCCAGGTGGCGCTGCGCTCGCCCACCGGCTTGCCGGTCATCTCCAGGCCGCTCTCCAGGCCCATCAGGCCCATGACCGTCGGAATGATGTCCTGGTGCACGGTGCGGCCCGACCAGGTGTTGGCCTGGAGCGCCGGGTGTAGGAAGGCTGCCAGCGCGTCGACCTCGCCGTAGTGCACGGACTTGTTGTGCTCCATGCTGCCGTGCTCCATGAACTGCTCGCCGTGGTCCGTCATGATCACGACGAGCGTGTCCTCGAGCACGCCGCGTTCGTCCAGGGCCTCCCAGAACAGCTCGAACTGGTCGTCCATGTAGCGGACCTCGCCCCAGTAGCGCTCCATCATGTGCTCGATGACCAGGTCTTCCTGGCGGGCGGTGCCCCGCTCGAGCTCCTGGACGGCCTGGTCCTGGCCCTCCTTGGTGTCCAGGTCGTAGGGCACGCTGGGCAGCCCCTGGTAGCCGTCGCGGTAGCCGGCGGGCGGCAGGTAGGGGTCGTGGGGGTCCATGTAGTGCACGTGGAGGAACCACGGGTCCCCGCCGCGCATCATGGTGTCGAGGCGGGCGATGCCGGTGTCCAGGACCCAGCTGGCGGCGCCGTCACCCTCCTCTTCGACGCTCAGGTAGCCGTTGGACAGCGGGTACTGGCGACCGATGAAGGGGTTCGTGGTCGCCATGGCGGTGTCGAAGCCCAGGGTCTGGAAGTCGACGGCCACGGTGCGCAGGGAGTCGTCGAGGTCGGAGACCTTGGCGTCGCCGGACTGTGGCTCCATCTGCAGGTCGACCGTGGACTGGCCGGTGAGGGCGCAGGCCATGCTGGACTGGGTCCAGTTCGCGCAGGAGCGGTGGTCGTCGAGCACGTAGGCCTGGTCGAGCAGGCTGTCGATGAAGTCGGTGTCGTCCCGATCGCCGTACCGGCCGAAGGCGTCGCGCCGGGTGGTGTCGATGGAGATGAGCAGGAGGTTGTTGATCTCGACGTTCTCGTCGCTCAGGTCGATCTCCGGGACCCCGCCGGTGCCGTCGCCGCCGTAGCCCCCGAATTCATCGGAGCAAGCGACCAGCGCTGCCAGCGTGATGGCCAAGACCGTCATGAACCCTTCGCTCTCCTGTGCCGGGACGTCTACACGAGATCGTGTCCTGTGGGGAATCAATTTTCGGTTGAATTCCCCGCTCGACCACCTCCTGACAATTGGTTGTCGACGCCTCGGCGACCTTCCTCGGTGCTCCTGCACCATGATGCACGAGGAGGACCGAGGTGACGCTGATCTTTTGGACGCTTCTCGCGTGCGGCGAGGAGGAGACGGCCTGCGACGACGCCACGATCACGCTGGAGTCGATCGCGAGTGATCCCAAGGACATGGCTGGCACCACCGGGATCGCCTGCGGCGCGATCTTCCATGGCCGGACCGACGGCATCACCAACGACTGCAGCGCACCGGACACCGGCATCGGCGACGCCCAGGTGCGCGAGGGCACCTACGCGATCTGGCCGAGCAGCTGGGGGCTCGTGCGCAACGGCTTCAGCGTCGGGGTGGCGGTGCTGGGCAGCGACGGGAGCGAGGTCACCCGGACTCCGGACGACAACGAGGGCGACACCATCGCGTTCGACGCGACGGTCCGCTACGACACGATCTACGACGCCTGTTCCCACTCGCTCTTCCACAGCGCCTACCTGGAGCTGGCGGCCGAGGACGTGGGTCTGGAGTGAACGGCCAGGTTGCTACGCGTCCGGGTCGGCGAGGAGCTCCTGCAGGATCTCGGAGGGCGCATCGACCCCCAGCACGCCGTGCTTCAGGCGCAGGTAGACGAGGAGCAGCAGGCAGCACGCCACCGCCTCCGTCGCGCCCATCAGCCCCAGCTCCAGCACGGCGTGTTCGGACCCTTCGGAGGCGGCAAAGAAGAGGATCCAGGGCACGAAGACCAGGAGGATCAGCCGGAAGATCCGCCAGGCGTGGCCTCGGGTGAGGTGCCAGCTTCGGCGCATGGCTTCGACGGGACCGCAGCCCTCCAGCACGACCATCTCATCGACGAGCATCAGGCGAGCCATCAGCCAGAGGCCGGGCACCACCAGCGCGAGCAGACCCAGGTACAGGGGCACCATGATCAGCACGTTGACGGCCAGCAGGCGCACGAAGGTCGCCTGGACGAGGGCCAGGGCACCGGAGCCCCACGGGGACCGGCCCGCGACCGCGTGGACCAGCAGCGGGAGGGTCACCGCGCCGGTGAGGCCGCCCGACAGGCCGTCGCTCAGCCCGCTCACGGTCTCGTGGGTCAGGAGCTCGCCGACGGTCCCGTTGATGGGACCGGGTCCCAGCCACAGCTCGAACAGGGTCGACGGCACAGTCGCTGCGAGCGATCGACACCGGCACCAGCCAGACGAAGTGCTCCCCACACAGGCGGAGTGCCGCGAGCATCATCGAGATCACCTCCCAGTCCTGGTCGTCGGCGGAGGGTTCCTTCGCCAGTCTCGCGCCTGGAGGGCGGTAGGGATCGTCGCGGTCGGTGCTCATGACTCAGCCTACCGGGGTGACAGCTCTCCCGACGGGCCGAGCAGCCACTCCCCCTCGCGGATGTCGAGCACTAGCGGTTCCAGGTGGTCGAGCCTGTAGCCCCGGATCGCCAGATCCGGGGCCGGGTCGCCGCCCTCTTCCAGGGGGGCCAGGCGGGCGCCGTTCCCCGCCAGGTGCAGGCCGTCGATGGTCACGCTCGCGCCCGGTGCGACGGTCAGGATCAAGGCGGCGTCGCCCTCCAGCACCAGGTCCTGCAGGGTGATGTCGCCGGCGAGGAACAGGTGGCAGCGGTTCGAGAGCTGCACCCGACCGACCCGGACATCGCCGAGGGTCAGCGCAAGAGACGGGTCCAGCGAGACCCGGGCGCCGCCGTCGACCGGGATGTCGAGCCAGCGCTCCTCCGCTGGGGGCGCGATCACCGCGCCCGCGGCCGCCAGGGTCCGTCGGCCCTGCTCGTACCAGTCGTCTTCGGCGGTCGCGGCGCACTCCGGTGGGCGGCCTGCGGCGGCCTTGGCGCGGGCATCGGTGAGGTTGTTCTTGTCCGCGGAGAACACCCAGCGCCGATCGAAGACCGTGACCCCGACCCGCTCCCCGCTCGTGAAGAGCTTTGGCAGGTCCTGCATCATCGTCTCGAGCCGGGTGGGCTTCTTGAAGGTGGTCTTGGCGGCGTCGGCGTACTTGGGGTTCACGAATTCCGCGATGACCCCACCGCTCGCCTCGAGCACTGGCAGGTAGGCGTCGAGCGCGATCATCAGGGTGTTGGTGTTGCCCGGGAAGGGGGAGATGCCCTCGGCATCGCCCACATCGCCGCGGGGCTCGACCGTGGCCCGGAGCAGGCCGTCGAGCTGGTTGTACTCGACGTTGACCGTGAGCTCGTGGTCGGCGCCGACCA
Organism: uncultured Enterobacterales bacterium; assembly: GCA_964344945.1. Lineage (GTDB taxonomy): Bacteria > Myxococcota_A > UBA796 > UBA796 > CAJQPC01 > CAYFPX01. The sequence goes on along the minus strand of CAYFPX010000066.1, from coordinate 4,406 downwards.
GGCGGGTCACGGCGCCGACCGCCTCCCCCGCGACTCTGGGCACGGCGACCGTGTTGAAGGCGAAGTCCTGCTCCACGCTGACCCCCAGGGTCGGCAGCAGGCTGTTGACGACCTGGGCGTTGGTGTCCTGGATGAAGGCCAGGTGTGTGAAGCCGTCCTCGCTCAGCTGGCGGGCGACCCCGGACTGGTGCAGGAGCAGGTGCACGTCGCCGTGCCCGTGTGGCTTGTAGAGCACCTGGGTGGGGCCGGCGGTGGCGATGCGGCCGTCGTTGTCGGCCAGGGCGGGCACCAGCTGCTGCTGGAGCACGTGGACCCGATCTCGGCCCAGGCCGAGCCAGTCCAGGCGCTCCAGGCTGGCCAGGGTGCCTTCGTGGGTGTCGCCGCTGGTCATGATCACCAGCGGGTGCTGGCGCCCCGTGCGCCGGCCCAGGGCCTGGAGCCAGCGGCCGTAGAGCGCCAGGTAGGTGAGGTCACTGGTCACGTCGACGCGGATGTCCACCTTGATGCCCGGGAAGCCCAGGCGCTCGCCCAGGCCGCCGGCGACCAGCACCACCGCCAGGCCCCTCGCGTGGGCCAGGCCCAGGTCCTCGCGCCGACGCAGCTCGGGACCCAGCTCCCGCAGGTCGACCTGGGGTGGGGCGTGGGGGGTGAGGCCGTCGTAGGGGTTGGCGCCGGCGCGGGCCAGGGCCAGGAGCCGGCGGGCGTTGGCCACGTAGCCGGCCAGGCCGCCGGGGTAGGCCGCATCGGCCGCGGCGAGGCGCGTGAGCATGGCGGCCTTGGCGTGGCCGTCGGTGCCATCTGGGGGCCATCCGACGAACAGGTGCTCCTGGCCGGCGGCGACCAGACGATCGAACAGGTCGCGGTGGCTGTCGCTCGGGGTCTTCATGCCCCCCGGCTTAATGGCCGCTCTTCAACCGGGCTGAAAGTGTCTCGGCCGTGGGCGACGCGGTCCACTGGACGAGGCACCGACGGTCCTCTCCATGTCCCATGCTCGCGTCCTCGGCAGTCTGTGGCTATGGACCCTGGCGTCCGTGGCCCACGCGACCGGCAGCGAGAGCTGTCCCTACGCTCCGAGTGCCGACCTGGGCGGCTGGATCGGCGAGGTCGAGGAGGCACTGGGGGTGGCGCCGGCCGAGGCGGGACAGGGGCCTGCTGCGGTGGCGGAGGAGGCCGGATCCAACGCCGCCGCCGGCGGCGCCGGGTCCTCTGTCGGCGGACGAAGCGCCGGGGGCGGGGGCTCGGGGGGCGGTGGATCCTCCCTGGGGTCCGGCAGCACCCTCCCCTCGGCCGCGGGCGCAGCCACCGCCGCGGCCTCTGCCTGCCAGGACACCCCCGGCGCCGCTGGGCTCTCCCCGGAGGAGCAGGCCGCCCTGGCGACCATCCGCTATGCCGAGGGGGCCGACTACCACGTGCTCTTCGGCTACCACCAGGACAGCTCGCGGACCATCGACCCGTACAGCCAGGTCGGGCACCCGGACTCGGTCTACTCGACCAACGGCTACAGCTCCGCCGCCGCCGGTGCCTACCAGGCGATGCCGGACACCTGGAACGAGGAGGTCGCCAAGGGCACCATCACCAGCGACTTCACCCCGGCGAACCAGGACCGCTTCGCCCTGGCGCGTCTGGCCTACCGGGGACTGCTCGACGAGGTCCGCGCGGGCGACACCTCCTGGATCACGTCCCTGGAGATGGGTCGGGAGTGGGCGTCGTTTCCGAATTCTCCGTACGGTCAGCCGATGAAGTCCGCGTCGGAGCTCAGGGGGGTCTACGAAGAGGCTCTGGCCTGCTACCGGAGGTAGGTCAGTCCACCGGCACCGCGACCCCGCTGAAGCCCTGCATCCGAACCGGCAGCCCGTCCGGGCCTGGCATCCAGCCCGTGTCGGCCCGGTACAGCGCGACAGACGGCTCCTGAGAGTGGGCCAGGTCTCCGACCGCGCTCGCCGGGATGGTCGCCGTGCCGGTGTCGGCGAAGCGGCAGACCACCAGGCCCTTGCCGTCGGCGGGCTTGGCGAAGCCCAGCAGGGCGTCGGCTCCGCCGCTGCCGTCTTCGGTGTGGATCGTGAGCGAGCCGTCGTCGCCGCGGACAACCGCTGGGCCGCTCAGACCGTCGGTCCAGGGCTCGGGGGGCAGGGTGATCCAGGCTTCGTCCTGCCAGCCGCCCAGGTAGTCGCCCGGGTTGCCGGTCGCCGAGGTGATCAGCACGTCGCCGCCTCGGAGGTCCAGCTCGCTGGGGTCGGCGATCGAGAGCTGGCCATCGTCACCCAGGCTCGCTTGCTGGTCCCCGTGTCGGTCGTGCTCGTAGACCGGCACGTCGTGCTCGTTGCACATCCGATCCAGGGGGATCAGCGCCCGGCCCGTGTCCACCCAGAGGGTCTCGCCGACCGTGCGTGCGCCGAAGGCGAGTCCGGTGTTCGGGTCCATCACTGGGGTCTGGCCGTTCAGGGTGTTGTCGTCCAGGGTCTCGCAGGTGCCTTCCGGGATCTGCTCGAAGGGGTCCTCGCACAGCTCGGGATCGCCCTTGGGCTCCCAGAACCAAGCCCGCAGCAAGTCCGCGTCGTAGGCGCCGAAGCCGCTGTAGGCCCGCAGGTTGTCGGCCATCATCACGCCGGCCTCCCGGCAGACCTCGATCCTGACTTCGCCCAGGTCCTGGCAGGGTCCTGGGGTCGCCACGGCTTCGACCTCCGTCTCCCAGAGCCGGTCCGCCGCCCAGGTCCGGGCGATCACGCTCACCGGGTCGTCGGCCACGGCCGTGCAGGTGAAGAAGCCGTCCTCATCGGTGGTCGCCAGGCTGGTCGACTGCTGGCCGCGGCACGCGACTTCGGCCCCACGGACCGGGAACTCGAGTACGTCGATCACCGCGCCCTCCATGCACGCGGGGGTTGCCGACGAGGCCACGCCGAAGGCGCCGGCGCTGAGCAGGTCGAAGGCCGCGCGGGCGGCACCCCCCACACCGAGCTCCAGGGCGCTCTCCAGGGACTGGAGCCACTTGCCGGCTTCGCTGGACCACTGCCACAGGGCGAGCAGTCCGCCGCCAACCAGGGCCTGGCCGCCCAGGTCGAGCTCCACCCGGGCGGGGCGGCTCAGGTCCAGGGCGGCACCATCGGGGGTCGCAAACTCCACCAGCAGCAGAGCGGCCGGGATCAGCTGGGTCTCGCTCAGCTGGGCCTTGGCTCTGCTGGCCGTGTCCATCAGGGCCGTCAAGTCTCCCGGCGTCGCGGCCCGGTCGGTGTCGGTGGGAGCGAGCCGGGTCGCCGTCACCGTGACCGGTCCGTTGTAGGGCTGTCCGTCCAGGGTCACCGCGTCCGCCGGCACCGACAGCGACAGGGTCTCCGCGGTCAGCTCGCCCCCGGAGCCGGCGTCGAACTGGCCCACCAGGTCCGCCGGCTTCAGCACCGCGCTGGCCGTGACCGTCTCCCAGTCGACGAGGTCCGCCAGGCGTGCACTGTGGCTGTAGCCGGGCTTGTGGAAGCCCACGGTGAGGTCATTGCCCGGTGAGACCTCAACGAGGGTGTAGTGGCCGTTGGAGTCGGTGTGCACGGTCTGGTCTCTGACGGTGACGGTCACGCCCTCCAGCGGAGTGCCGAGAGTGTCCGTGACCCGGCCACCGATCCGGCCTTGGGGGTTGAAGGAGCCGGCCTTCGGGGTGTCGCAGCCCGACAGGGAGAGCCACAAGACGAGGGTGCGCATGGGGTGAGCCGGGGTGCCGAGGTCGATCGGACCTCGGGTTGGCTCTCCGGTGCACTTGCAGGCTGGTTGAAGGCAGTGGACTGTTCTTGGTCGACTGCCCGTGTCCAGGCTCGAGAGGCCGGCCAGGTCGAGGTGTAGCCAGCGGAGCTCGGAGCTCGTCCCACCGGAGAAGACGCCGATGGGCCGTCCAGCGACCTGGAGGTAGAGCTCGTCGAGCTGCCAGGATGAGCCGAGTGCGGAGAGCCTGGCGAGCAGGGTTCCCTGGGGGTCGTAGAGCGCGAAGTGGGAGCGAGAGATCCCGGTGGTGTCCTGCTCCTGCCAGGCGATGCGTCGCCCCGAGGCGTCGTAGGCGACCAGCACCAGCGTGCTGCCGTCGCTGGCCGCCCTCAGCTGCCCAGTGGGGGTCCAGGTGAAGGAGGTGGTGCCGTCGTGGGTGAGGTTTCCGGCGCTGTCCCAGCTCCAGCCGTCTCGGCGGTTGTGGGTGTAGGTCGCACCGGAGAAGGTTCCGCTGTAGTCGCCGGTTCTGTCGGTGAGGTTTCCGGCGTCGTCGTAGGTGTAGGAGAGTGCGGTGCTGTCGTCGCCGAAGGAGACAGCGGTGAGACGGCCCAGGCTGTCGATGGTGTAGGAGTCGGTGCCGTCAGCGTCGGTGACGGTCTCGAGGTGGCCGGTGGGGTACCAGGAGAGGGTGAGGTCGAGGTCTTGGGAGGCGCCGGAGGTGG